>NZ_AKJX01000048.1 GCF_000276605.1 Acidovorax sp. CF316
GCGTTGGCGGCCGCCGATCTTCTTGCCCTCGGACACTTCGGTCTGCACCACGTGGCCCTGCATGTCGAAGCGCAGGTTGGGCGTGCTCTTGGTGTTGGTGAGGTTGGAGCCGGTCAGGTCGGCGCTGCCGCCCAGCAGTTCGGGCAGGGCGGCGGTGAAGGCTTCCAGCGCCAGCTGGCTGGCCTTGCGGCTGGCCACGGTCTCGCCCTTGGTGTGGGCGGCGACCACGGTGTCCACGGCCACCTGGGCGAAGTTGGCGGGCAACTGGCCCTGCATGCGGCGCGTCAGTTCGGCGGCCAGTTCGGGGAACGCAGCGGTGTAGGCAGCAAAGCGCTCGTTCCACGAGGCTTCTGCGGCCTGGCCGGTGTCCTTGGCATTCCAGGCGCCGTACACGTCTTCGGGGATGCTGAACGGCTCGTGGCTCCAGCCCAGGGCTTCGCGCGTCAGCGCGATTTCCTCGGCGCCCAGGGGCTCGCCGTGGGCCTTGGCGGTGTTGGCGCGGTTCGGGCTGCCCTTGCCGATATGCGTCTTGCAGACGATCAGCGTGGGGCGCTCGGTCTGCTTCTTGGCGTCGGCGATGGCCGCGGCCACCTTCTCGGCGTCGTGGCCGTCGATGGGGCCGATCACGTTCCAGCCGCTGGCCACGAAGCGCAGGGGCGTGTTGTCGGCGAACCAGGGGGCGACCTGGCCGTCGATGCTGATGCCGTTGTCGTCGTACAGGGCGATCAGCTTGTTGAGCTTCCAGGCGCCGGCCAGAGACACGGCTTCGTGGCTGATGCCTTCCATCAGGCAGCCATCGCCCAGGAAAACGTAGGTGTTGTGGTCCACGACGGCATGGCCGTCACGGTTGAATTCCGAGGCCAGCAGCTTCTCGGCCAGCGCGAAGCCCACGGCATTGGTGATGCCCTGGCCCAGCGGGCCGGTGGTGGTTTCCACGCCAGGGGTGATGCCCACTTCGGGGTGGCCGGCAGTCTTGCTGTGCAGCTGGCGGAAGTTCTTGAGTTCGCCGATCGGCAGGTCATAGCCCGTGAGGTGCAGCAGCGCGTACAGCAGCATGGAGCCATGGCCATTGCTCAGCACGAAACGGTCGCGGTCGAACCACTGGGGGTTGGTCGGGTTGTGTTTGAGGTGGCGACCCCACAGGGCCACAGCCATGTCGGCCATGCCCATCGGGGCGCCGGGGTGACCGGAGTTGGCTTGTTGAACGGCGTCCATGGCCAGCGCGCGGATCGCGTTTGCCATTGGTTGGTTTTGCAGGGTGTTGGCCATGGAAAGAGCGGCTCCGGGTGGGGGAGGTTCAGGGGAAACCCGCTATTTTACCGGTGAGCGCCCGAGAACGGTTTCCGCTGGTGCAAACACGTCTTTGTGCCTTGGTGGCCGGGCAATGCACTACAGTGCGGCTGATGCAAGGACTGCACCTCACCGCCGACCTCCATGGCTGCCGCTGCGCGCCTGAATGGCTGCTGGATTCCGCCGCCCTGGGCCGCGCCTGCACGGACGCCGTGCGCGCCGCGGGCCTGCAGCCCGTGGGCCAGCTGTTCCATGCTTTCCCGGCCACCGCCCAGGGGCCCGGGGGGGTCACGGCCACGGTGCTGCTGGCCGAGTCGCACCTGTGCGTGCACACCTGGCCCGAGCAGCAGGCCGTGACGCTGGACGTCTATGTCTGCAACTTCGGCGCCGACCATTCGGGCCGGGCGCGCCATCTGATGGACACGCTGCTGGCGCTGTTCGATCCGGTCAGCGTACAGCGCCATGCGCTGCAGCGTGGTGCCGTGGACACCGCTGCCGTGGAGGTGGCCGCGTGAGCGCCGCAGCCCAGGTGCCGGCCCTGCTGCTGGCCGCCGGCCGCGGCGAACGCATGCGGCCCCTGACCGACACCGTCCCCAAGCCCCTGCTGCCGGTGCAGGGGCAGCCGCTGCTGGTATGGCACCTGCAGGCCCTGGCCGAGGCCGGTGTGGGCGAGGTGGTCATCAACACCGCCTGGCTGGGCGAGCAGATCGAGGCCCACTGCGGCACCACCTTCGGCACGCACCATTCGCGCCGGGGCAACCACCGGGTGGAGATCGCCTACTCCCGAGAGGGTCGCGACTTCGGCGGCGCGCTGGAGACGGCGGGTGGCATTGCGCGCGCGCTGCCCCTGGTGGAGTCGGACGTCTTCTGGCTGGCTGCCGGGGACGTGTATGTGCCGGACTTCGTGTTCGACACCCGGGCGGTGCAGGCCTTCAAGGCCAGCCGGCAACTGGCCCACCTGTGGCTGGTGCCCAACCCCGAGCACCACCCGCGCGGCGATTTCGGCCTGTCGCCCGAGGGGCTGGCGCTGAACCTGCCAGCGGACGATCCCGCTCCCCGCTACACCTACAGCACCATCGCGCTGCTGCATGCCGAGCTGTTCTTCAAGCCCTGGTGCGATATTCCGGTGGGCAACCCGGGTGGTCTGAAAGCGCCGCTGGCGCCGCTGCTGCGCCGCGCCATGGACGCGGGCCGCGTGGGTGCCTCGCTCTACACGGGCCGCTGGACCGACGTGGGCACGCCCGAGCGCCTGGCCGAACTCAACCGCTGAACCCTTGTCGGGTCATTGGCTGGCCGCGGCCGCGTGGGCAGGCTGCACGGCAATGGCGGTGCCGTTCTCGCAGGCACGCAGCAGCCATTCGCTGGGGCGAAAGCGCGCTTCGGGCCCGTCCGGGGCGGGCTTGCCCACTTCCGCCTGCACATCGTAGGGAATAGGGGGGACCTGGAACACCGCCATCTGCCCCTTGCGGCAGGCCAGTGCCGGCACCAGCTTGTGCTCCACCCAGCCCTGGGTGTTGCTGTCGAAGCGGTAGACGGGACCCAGCGTCTGGTCCTGCGCCAGCTCCAGGCGCAGGGGCAGGGTCTGCAGCGCGCTCACCCAGGCTCCTGCGATCTGCACGGGCTGGGCAAAGCGCACCGACTCCAGCCCGTGCAGAGCGACCGGCTTGCCGGGCTCGCCCTTGTCGAAGGGGTCGTTGCGGTTGATCAGGCTGCCTGCGGGGAGCAGCAGCTCACCGTACTGGAAATCTGCGGGCAGCACGAAGCGCTCCCTGCTGGCGCGCACCACGGCGCCGTGCTGCCGCGCCTGCTCCGTGCGCACGGAGAGGTACCACTTCAGCAGGATCAGCGCATGGCACAGCAAGGCCACGGCGCACAGGATCTGCAGTGCGCGCCGGGTGAGCATCCACTTCTGCGGGATGTCCACGAAGCGCACATAGGCGGCATACACCAGCAAAGCCCCCGTCAGTGCCAGCCCCAGCACGGGGAGCAGCAGCGTGAAGATGAAATTCAGCAGGGATGCAAGCAGGTTGAGCATGGTGCCCAAGTCTGCCACGCCCCTGGCCAGGGCGGCCGGGCCGGCAGGGAGCTGCGTGGCGCACAAGCCACGGCGATGGGCAGCGGGCCCGGTCAGGCCGGGCTATGCCGCGCGCGGCCGCAGGCTCACTCAGCGGCGTGGCTGGCAGGCGTTGGCGCGGCCTGCGGCGGGCTGCCCAGCATGCCGGCCAGGCTCTGTGCCATGCCGGTGATGCCTTCATTGGACAGGCCCGCGTCCTTCATCACCGCGTCCACGATGGGCTTGGCGATCTGGTACTGCAGGGCCGAGTTCAGGACCTGCTCCGGGAAGGTGCCCTGGGACCCATTGCCGCCCAGCCCCGCGCCCTGGCTTCCCGCGCCACCCGGCAGGCCGCCGACCTGCACGATGCGGATCGAGTCGATCTTCTCCATGGGGCGCACGGCCTGGGCGATGATCTGTGGCAGTTGCTGCAGCAGCAGGCTGCGCACCTGCAGGTCCACCTGGGCGGCCGACAGGGTGTTGAGCGCTTCGTTCAGCGCGCGCTTGCCCTCGGCCTCGGCCAGGGCCGCGGCTTGGCGGGCGCGGGCCTCGATGGTGATGGCCTCGGCGCGGTCCATCGCGGCTTCCTTCTCGGCCGATGCCGAGACCCGGATCGAGATCGCGTTCTGCTCGGCGTCCTTGGAGGCCTCGATCAGCTGGATGTTCTTGTCGCGCTCGGCCACGGCCACCTGGCGCGCGGTGTTCACGGCTTCCTCGGCCTTCACGGCTTCGGCACGCGCCAGGTTGGCGGCGGCATCGGCGTCGGACTGCTCGCGCGACTTGGTGGCGATGGCGATCTGCGTGTCCTGGCGCGCGATCTCCACCTGCTTGCGCTGCTCGGCGCGCTTGGTCTCGGTGTGGCGCTCGAGTTCGATCTCGCGCGTCTGGATCACCAGGTTCTTCTCGATCTCGGCGGCCTTGATCTCGCGCTCGGCCTCGATGCGCTTCTGGCTCACCTGGCGCTCGGCCTCGATCTTGGCGGCCTCGGCCTCGCGGCTGCGCTCGGCCTGCTGCGTGGCGATCAGCGCGGCCTGTTCGGCGCGCGTGGTCTCGATCTCGCGCTTTTGCGACAGCGAGGCGAACTCCTGGTCCTTCTCGATGGTGAGCTTCTGGCGCGTGGCCTCCAGGTCCTTGGTGCGCACCTGCACCTCGGTGTCCTGCTCCACGTCGTTGCGCTGCTTGCGGCGTGCCTCGGTCTGTTCGGTCAGGCGCGTCAGGCCCTCGGCGTCGAAGGCGTTGTTGGGGTTGAAGAACTGCTTTTCGGTCTGGTCCAGGCTGGTCAGCGAGACGGATTCGAGCTCCAGGCCGTTCTTCTCCAGGTCTTCGGCCACCGCGTTCTGCACGGCCTGCACGAAGTCGCGGCGCTTGTCCTGCAGCTCCTGGATGGTCATGGTGGCGGCCGTGGCGCGCAGCGAGTCCACGAACTTGTCTTCCACCAGGGCCTTGAGCTCCTCGGGGCTCATGGTGCGCGCGCCCAGGGTCTGGGCGGCGATGCTCACGGCCTCCTCGGTCTGCTTGACGCGCACGAAGAAGGCCGCCGTCACGTCCACGCGCATGCGGTCCTTGGTGATCAGGCTTTCCTTGGCGCGGCGCACCACCTCGAGCTTCAGGGTGTTCATGTTCACCAGCACGCGCTCATGGAACACCGGCAGCAGGATGGCGCCGCCATCCATGATGACCTTCTGGCCCCCCAGGCCCGTGCGCACGAAGGCGGTCTCCTTGGTGGAGCGCTTGTACAGGCGCGCAAAGACGATGCCGATGGTCAGCAGCGCCAGCAGGGCGATGCCGGCAATCGCGCCCAGTTCGATCAGGTTGCTCATTTCTCAGTCTCTCCCTCGGTTGGTGTTGGTATGTTGATGGCAATGGACGGCTACATCAACCCCGGATGCGGGTTGACAATGCAGCGGTAGAAGGCCCCGATCTTGCGCACGATGAGGATCTGCGCGCCTTCGTCGAAGACCTCGTCATCCAGGTCGGGCTCGACCATCAGGTAGTGGGTGCGGCCATGGGCATCGCGCACCCGCGCCTGCGCCGCCAGGCCGCGGCGCGCAGCGCCGGCGGAGACCACGCCCGGCCGCCCGATCAGCGACATCTCGCTCACGGCCGAGGTCTCGTCGCGCGGGATGATGTGCGCGATCAGCGAGCCCAGGCTGCGCACTGTGGCCATGCCGGGTGCCACGGCCACCAGGCCGGCGAGCCAGACCGGCAGGTAGCCACCCAGCAGGCCATGGGCCACCTTCTGCAGGCTGTAGCCGAAGATGGCATAGCCCGTGAGGAACAGCACCAACAGCACCAGCGAGGGCACCTTGCCGATGTACAGCCAGCCCAGCACCCGGTCCAGGCCGGTGTCGCCATCGATGTCAGGCAGCAGATCGTCGAGCCAGTTGCTCGGGCTCAGCGAGACCAGCATGCCCAGGCCCTCGATCAGCGCGATGCCGACAATGAGCGCAAAGGCCACGCCGAAGGGCCAGGTCTCAGGGGCGGTGAACAGGGAGGTGATCACGCGTGCCCCGTTTTCAGGCGTGCCATGCGCTCGGCGATCTTGTGGTCGCGCACCAGGTCGTCGAGCTCCTTGAGCTTGGCCGCCTGGTCCAGCGTGTGGCTGCGGTCGGTGCCGGCCAGGCCGCTCTGGCGCGCATATACGCGGTCGAAGGCGTCAGTCACGGCATCCATGCGTTGCTGGACCGCGTTGGCACCGCCTGGGGGCACAGGGGCGGCCTGGGCTGCCGCCGTGCGGCTCTGGCGAAAGGCCTCCAGGGCAGAGGCCATCTCCCGCTGCTTGGCCAGCAAGGCGGCCACATAGCCGGTGAGCTCGCTTTCCTGCCGCGCCAGGTCGGCCAGCGTGGTCTCCAGCACCGGGATCTGGGCCTCGATGTCGAGCTGGCGCGCCACGGCGACACGCGCCAGGTCGTCACGGCCGGCCGCCAGGGCCTGGTCGATCTGCTCGGCCAGCGTGCCGTGCTGGCCGTTGAGGTGGGCATGCTGCTGCTGGGCCAGGTGGCGGTTGGCGCTGGTGCGGCCCAGTTCATGGCGCACCTCGCCGATCACGGTGTCGGCCTCGCGCAGCGACTGCTCCATCACCGCCAGCGGCGCATGGTTCTCCAGGTGGTCCACCAGCGCATGCACGCTGCCGGCAATGATGCGGCCTACGCGTGTCTTGAGCGAATCTGCCATCTCAGGCTCCTTTCGAAAGAGGGGATTGAATGGTCTGGGCCAGCTCCAGGGTTGCCGCGGCATGGCGCTGCACGACGCCCGGATCGTACGCGCTGGCCTGCGTGGTGGTTGCCTGGCGCAGCAGCATCTCACTGAGCGCAAAGCCCCGCCGCACCAGCAGGTCTTCGAGCCGGGCGGCCTCTTGCTCCGAAGCGGGCGCGTTGCTCACCACGATGGCCAGGCAGGTGGTGACGTGGTCCAGCATGGCGTTGAGCACGTCCGAGTGCCGGCCCGTCTGGCCCTCGGTGCGCACCAGCGACTCGCGCAGCCGGCCGGTGATGTCGCGCGCCCAGGCATGGGCCGCCACATAGTCCAGTGCACCGTCGTGGTGGCGCTTGAGCTGGCCTAGCAGCACGCGCAGCTTGTCGCTGTTGGTGGTGGCACCCTCTACCTGCAGCTGGGCCAGCCACAGGTAGAGGTCGCTCGGTATGCGGGCGGAGAGGGGTTCCATCGTGGTGGAGGTGGTGACCATGGCATCCATCCGAAGTGGGGTTGAATGCGATGGTATTCATATGAATACGTTTGTCAACAACTCTTTGGCGCCGCAGGTTTTTGGAATTGTTTGCAGGCGGGATGGCCTGCGGCACCGAGGGGCGGTGGATTCGCGATAAAAATAGCGCATGAACTCACCCTCCTCGCACTCCATCTATGCCCAGCGCCGCGCGCGCCTTGCTGCCCAGCTGGGTGCGGGGGGCATTGCCATCATCCCCACGGCACCCGAGTACCCGCGCAACCGCGATACCGACTTCCTGTACCGCCACGACAGCTACTTCTACTACCTGACCGGCTTCACCGAGGCCGGAGCCTGCCTGGTGCTCACGGCCGAAGGGCAGAGCACGCTGTTCTGCCGCCCCAAGGACCTGGAGCGCGAGATCTGGGACGGCTACCGCCTGGGCCCGGAGGCGGCGCCTGGCGTGCTGGCCGTGGATGCGGCGCACTCGAGCGCCGTGCTCGACGCACAGCTGCCGCGCCTGCTGGAGAACCGCCAGAGCGTGTGGTACCCCCATGCCACCCACAACGGCCTGGCTGCGCGCGTGGAGGGCTGGCTCAATGCCGTGCGCGCCCGTGTGCGCTACGGCGCACAGTGCCCGGCCGTGCAGCAGGACCTGTGCGGCCCGCTCGACGAGATGCGCCTCATCAAGGACGCGCACGAGCAGGACATCATGCGCCGCGCCAGCGACATCAGCGCCCGCGCCCACGTCCGTGCCATGCAGCGCTCGGCCCGCATGCTGCGCGCTGGCGAGGACGTGCGCGAGTACCACCTCGACGCCGAGCTGCTGTACGCCTTCCGCGAAGGCGGCTCGCAGTACCCGGCCTACGGCTCCATCGTGGCTGCCGGGGCCAATGCCTGCGTGTTGCACTACCGCGCCGATGCCGCGCCGGTGCGCGATGGCGAACTGGTGCTCATTGACGCCGGCTGCGAGCTCGACGGCTATGCCAGCGACATCACGCGCACCTTCCCGGCGAATGGCCGGTTCACCGGGCCGCAGCGTGCGCTGTACGACCTGGTGCTGGCCAGCCAGGTCGCGGCCGTGGACGCGACCCGCGCCGGTGCCCGCTTCAACGACCCGCACGACGCCACCGTGGCCGTGCTCGCCCAGGGCCTGCTGGACCTGGGCCTGCTCGACGCCAGCAAGGTGGGCAGCGTGCAGGACGTGATCGACAAGCGCGCCTACTTCCCGTTCTACATGCACCGCACCAGCCACTGGCTGGGCATGGACGTGCACGACTGCGGCAGTTACGTGGAGCCCGGCGAGGTCGACAAGACCACCGAGCGCAAGGACCCGCTTTCGGGCGAAACCATCCTCAACCGCCCGAGCCGCGTGCTGCAGCCCGGCATGGTGCTGACCATCGAGCCGGGCCTGTACGTGCGCGCCGCCGAGGGCGTGCCCGAGCAGTTCCATGGCATCGGCATCCGCATCGAGGACGACGCCATCGTCACGGCCACCGGCTGCGAGCTGATCACGCGCGGCGTGCCGGTGGATGCGGACGAGATCGAGGCGCTGATGCGCGCCTGATGGCCTGCCTACACGCTGGTGATGAGGTGGTCGATGAAGGCCCGCACGCGCAGCGGCATGTGGCGGGTGGCCGGATAGATGATCGAAAACGGCCGGGAACGGCCGCCCAGGTCCTGCAGCACCTCCACCAGCCGGCCCTGCCGCAGGTCGTCCTCCACGATGAAACGGTAGGTCTGCAGCAGCCCTGCGCCATGGCGTGCCAGGGTGACTCCGCCCAGCAGGTCGTCCGAGCAGGTGAGGTTGCCCGTGGTGCCGACATCGATGTCCTGGCCCTCTTGGCAAAAGACCCATGGCACGGCCTGCCCGGTGCTGGGCAGCACGAACTGGAGGCACTCGTGGGATGCCAGGTCGCCAAGGTTGCGGGGCACGCCCGCCGAGTGCAGGTAGCCCGGCGTGGCGACCACGACCAGCTCTGCATCCATCAGCTTTCTCGCGACCAGGCCTGAGTCGGCCTGCGCCCGGGCCCGCACGGCCAGGTCGAAGCCATCGGCCGTGAAGTCCACGTTGCGGTTGCTCAGCTGCACCTCGACCTGCACCTTGGGGTAGCGCGCGCGAAAACCCACCAGCGCCGGCAGCACACGGTAATGCCCCAGCGTGGTGGGCACGCTGATGCGCAGCTTGCCGGCTGGTTCTGCCTGCGTGCCGGTCAATTCCCGCTCGGCCTCGCTGAGGCGGTTGAGCGCCTGCCGGCATTGGTCGAAGTAGGTCCGGCCGCCATCGGTCAAGCGGATCTTGCGCGTGCTGCGCACGAACAGCCGCACCTGCAGGCGCTCCTCCAGCCGCGCAATGGAGCGACTCACCGCCGCCGGGGTCAGCCCCGCCTCCCGGGCCGCGGCTGTGAAGCTCTGGGCCTCGGCGGCCAGGCAGAACAGTTCGATGCTCCCGAGCATCACATCGCCGAATTCACGGGCCATGCATTACTCCATGTAATGGATGAAGTTAGTGATGGGCAGTTTATCAATCATGAGGTATTTAATAACCTGCGGTTTCCCGTTTTTGTCTTGACCAGGAAACCCATGACCTCTCCCATTTCCGTCGTTTTCCACAGTGGCTACGGCCACACCCGCGAAATCGCGAAGGCCGTCGCTGCAGGCAGCGGCGGTGTCCTGCTCGCCATCGACGAGCAGGGCGAGCTCGCCCCCGAAGGCTGGGCGCAGCTCGATGCCTCGCGCGCCATCGTGTTCGGCTCGCCGACCTACATGGCCAACGTGAGCTGGCAGTTCAAACGCTTTGCAGACGCCAGCTCCGCCGTCTGGGCGCGCCAGGGGTGGAAGGACAAACTGGCCGCCGGCTTCACCAACAGCGCCGGGATCAATGGCGACAAGCTCACCACGCTCTACACCCTGTTCTCGCTGTCGCAGCAGCACGGCATGCTCTGGGCGGGCACGGCCATGCCGCCGAGCAACACCAAGGCCGCGCTGCGTGACGACCTGAACTACCTGGCCTCCTTTGCCGGGCTGATGACCGCCACGCCCTCCGATGCATCGACCGACGAGATGGTCGCTGGCGACCTCGCTACGGCGCGGGCCTTCGGCGAGCGCATTGCACAGGTCGTGGGCCGCATCGGCTGAAAGGAGCCGCCATGCCCTACGTGAACATCCAGGTCACCCGTGAAGGCGTGACGCGCGAACAGAAGGCCGAGCTCATCGCCGGCGTCACCGAGCTGCTGGTGCGGGTGCTGCACAAGAACCCCGCGACCACGCACGTGGTAATCGACGAGATCGAGCTCGACAACTGGGGCGTGGGCGGCTTGCCCGTGGCCGAGTTCCGAAAGCGCCAGCCATGAACGCCGCCTCCGATTTCGCTGGCGTCACCGCCATGCTGAACACCTACTTCGATGGCCTGTACCACAGCGACACGGACCGGCTGGCACAGGTCTTCCATCCGCAGGCGATCTATTGCTGCGCCACCGAGGGACAGCTGCTGCATCAGAGCATGGAGGAGTACTTTCCCATCGTGGACCTGCGTCCTTCGCCCGCGAGCCTCGGGCAGCCGCGGCTCGATCGCATCCTGTCCATCGAGTTCGCCGGTCCGGTCACGGCCTTTGCGCGGGTGGAATGCGCGATTGCGCCGCGCCTTTTTACGGACTTCCTGACGCTGGTGCGGCTCGATGGGCGCTGGCAGATCGTGAGCAAGGTGTTTCACTTCGACGTGCTGGAGTGAAGGCGCGCCTGCGGGCAGGCGCGCCCATGGCAAAAGGCCGGTGCCCCTCG
>NZ_AKJX01000049.1 GCF_000276605.1 Acidovorax sp. CF316
CATCGAGCTCCTTGAGGCGGGCCGCCGATGCGGTGCCCTGGGAGCGGCCCTCCCACAGCTGTCTTGGCAGGTCGCCGCTGTACTCGCAATAGCTCAGTGCGACCAGCATCTCCACGTCGGCGTCGATGCCCGCTACCGAGGGGCCGGGGTAGCTGCGCAGCATCTCCCACACGGGGCGTGCGGGGGGCATGAAGGCGGCCGACATCGTGCTGAAGCGGCTGGGGGGCCGCTGCGCGGCCGGAGCTCCCGAAGCCGCTGCGGGCGCGCTGGCAGCGCCCAGTTGGGGGTCCCACGGGAAATCCGTGGCCTGGGGCGCCGCAGCACTGGCCGCAGGGCCGTCCCTGGATGCAGTGCCGGCTTTCGGTGCGCCAGCGAGCCTCTCGATCCAGAGCGTGCTGGTGACCAGCGCAACGACAACGATGGCGCCCAGCGCCCAACCCCACCCACCGAGGCGTCGGGGCTTGGAGCGGGGTGGATGGGCCGTCACGCAGCCAGTCTGCACAACGGGGCAGTGCCCCTCGTCCATGCCAGAGAAATGGCGCGAATCAGAACTGGTAGTTCACGCTGACCAGCAGGCTGCGCGGAGCACCCGGCATGGCGTCGGCACGCCAGTATTCCTTGTCCAGCAGGTTGGAGATGGCGGCCGTGGCCGTCCACACGCCCTGGCGCCAGCCCACCAGCGCATCCCAGCGGGTATAGCCGGGCACGCGCGAGGTGTTGGCGGTATTGAGCCAGCGCGCGCTGGTGTGCGTGGCACCGATTTCCGCGTACCACGGGCCTTGCGGCGCATAGCGCACGAAGAAGTTGCCGTTGCGCAGGGCGGTGTCCACCAGGTACTTGCCGACCAATGCGGGCTGCAGCTTGTCCTCCGTGACCTTGGCGCTGGTCACGCCCACGCCGCCGCGCACGTACCACGACGAAGCCACACGGCCCGCCGCGCTGAACTCGATGCCGCGCGAGCGCTCCTTGCCGCGCACGGCCCAGGTGAAGGGGTCGTTGACCGCGTCGGGGCGGTAGCGGATGTTGGCGTGTTCGAGCTGGTACACCGACAGCTGGGTCGAGAGCGCGCCGTTCAGCCAGTCGCTCTTGACGCCCACCTCGACCTGGCGCGAGTGCTGGGGCTCGTCGTCGTAGACGGCGGTGGGCGAGACATCCACGCTGATCATGCCGCGCCCGCCGTAGGGCGAGTAGCTCTTGTTCCACGAGGCGTACAGGCTGTGCTCGCGCACCGGCTGCCAGACCACGCCCAGGCGCGGGCTCACCGAATCACCGTCGTAGCCACGGCCCACATTGGTCAGCAGGTTGGTGCTGTTGAAGTCGAAGCGGTCATAGCGCAGGCCGGCCAGCAGCTTCCACCCGGGCGTGAGGCTGATGAGGTCCTGCACGTACAGGGCCTGGCTTTCGGCCTTGTGCAGGTTGTGCTGGGTCGGGTTGCCCTGGGCCGGCTTGGCGCCCCAGGCGATGGGCTGCAGCGGGTCGTAGCTGAAGGTGGAGGCCGGCTGGCCGATGCGCGGGTGGCGCTTTTCCTCGCTCACTTCCACGCCCACCAGGACCTCGTGCTGGATACCGCCGGTGCTGAACTTGCCCGTCAGGTCGACGGTGTTGGACAGTGTCTCGTTGGCCGTCTGCTGCCAGGCGTAGTTCGGCCGCACCTGGCCACGCCAGGTGCAGGCAGCGCCCGCGGAGGTCTGGCCCGCCGTGTTGCAGTAGGTGCCGGCGAAGTAGTGGTCGAAGTCCTGGCTGGCCTCGCGCTTGCTGGCCACCCAGCGCACGCTCCAGGCGCTGTTGAAGTCGTAGGACAGGTCCGAGCGCAGCACGCGCAGGCGGTCTTCGACATAGTCGCTGGGGTGGGCAAAGCCCTTGCGGATGGAGACACCCGCGGGCAGCTGGTCGTAGACCGGGCCACGGTCGGGCACGCGCCAGATGTTGTCGTAGGTGTACTGCCCCGTCCAGCGCAGGCCGGTGCGGGTGTCCACCAGGATGCTGGGCGAGACCATCTCGTTCTTGTTGCGGATGCCGCTGCGAAAGCTGTCGGCCTGCTCACGGTCGGCCGTCAGGCGCACGGCCACGTGGTTGTTGATGACCTTGTTGATATCGAGCGTGCCACCGTAGTTGTCCCACGAGCCGCCGCGCAGGGTGACGCTGCTCTTGGCATCGAAGCGCGCCTGCTTGCTCACCAGGTTCACGATGCCGCCGCCGCTGCTGCGGCCGTAGAGCACCGAGGCCGGGCCCTTGAGGATCTCGATGCGCTCCACGTTGGCCGTGCTGCGGCGCACCTGGCCCGACTCGCGCACGCCGTCGCGGTAGATGTCGACCGAGTCGGCGTTGAAGCCGCGGATCATCACGCCCTCGCCGCGCATGTCGTACTTGGTGTTCACGCCGGGCACGCCGTCGAGCATGACGGCCAGGTCGTTGATGCCGTAGCTCTTGTACTTGTTGACTTCGAGCGTGTCGATGGTCTGCGGGATGTCCCGCGGCGCCATGTAGGTCTTGGTGGCCGTGGTCACGCCCTCGGGGCGCACGTCGTCGGCGTCGTACTGCGAGCCGGTCACCTGCACGGCGGGCAGGGCAGCATCGGCTTGGGCCCAGGCCTGGGAGGTGCCCAGCACGGCCAGCAGGCTGGCTGCGGCGGTGGCCGTCAAATGAAAACGGGCAGCCTTGGTGCTGCCCGCATGGTTCTTGTTCGCCATGTGTACTCCAGTGGGTCGACACGGCCCCTCCGGCCGCACCCGTTAACAGAAAGTACACATTTTAATACAAACGATAATTATTCTTATTCATCCCTTTACATTCCAAAGGACAAGCGCCTGCATGCCCTGGGCAGGGCCGGTCTCCAGCACCACCGCCACCCTCAATGGATGGCCGCAGCGACGATGATGCTGATGCCCAGGCACATGGCGGCCACCACGACGCCCAGCGCCACGTTCTGCTTCTCGACGATCTCGCCCCACAGGTCGTAGGGGGTGATCTTGTCGACGATGACAAAGCACAGCCAGAAGATGACGACGCCGATCAGCGCGTACAGGATGGACCCGAGGAACGCCGCGGGCTTGAGCCATTCGATTCCCATCATGGTGGAAGCTCCTTGATAAATTACTTGTGCCCGCCGCCGCCGCTGGAATAGCCGCCGAACGAGCCGCCCGAACTGCGGTAACCACTGCCGGACGAGCCGGAACAGTTGCTCAGCAGGATCAGCAGGATGATGATGACGATCGCAATGATGATGATGGTGCCGCAGCCCAGGCCCGATTTGGCCACGAAGGGCCCCGGGTCGTCGCGCTGCAGCACATCCTTCTTGTCTTCGAGCTTGAAGGCCTTGGCCACGGTGTCGCTGGCCAGCTTGTCGCCCGAGGACCAAGTCACCTCGTTCGGTGTCTGCTCCATCGACAGCAGGCCCTTGGCGCTCGCGAAGTCGCGGTTCGAGGTCTTCTGGCCGCGCGTGACCTGCCAGTAGAACTCGCCCAGCACATAGGTGGTCTCGGCCTCGTAGCTGTATTTGAGCTGGTAGGTGGTGCCCAGGTAGGTGGCGCTGCGGCCGCTGGCGGCCATCTGCGGCGCGCCGGTGGTCGGGCGCACCATGCTCCAGCCGTCCTCGGCATCGACCAGGAAGGCAAAGCCGCGCTTCTGGTTGTAGAGCAGGTACTCGCTCCAGCCGAAGTGCTCGTCGTCGCCGGGCTCCACGCCCATGCGGTGCTGGAAGCCCACCACCTGCCAGTGCACGCCCTGCAACTGGCCCTTGCTGCCCAGCGGGATGATGGGGCGCACCGGCTCGTCCTGCTCGGCCGAGCGCAGCTCGCCACCCACGCCGCTGTCCAGCGAGATGATGCTCGCGCACGATCCGCAGGTGACGCTCTTGGTGCTGGACAACTGCACCTGCACCGGTGCACCGCAGTGCGGGCAGCTGAACTGGCGGCCTTTCTCGTCCTTGGCCGATTCGTCCTTCAGGCCGGTGAGCTTGAGGTCCTCGAGCAGCACGGCGCGGCCGCGCTCCAGGTGCGGCGGCGTGTGGCCGTAGTCGATGCTGAGCACCTCGCCATCGGCGCTGCGCAGCTCGACCATGTCGAAGGGCTGGCCGATGGGCGGCAGCTTGGGCAGCTCGCCCTGGGCCGAGATCAGCGTGGCGCTGCCGCTGAAGGCGACGGAATACGACTTGCCGGAAATGGCCGTCGTCGCGCCGATGCGAAAGCGGCTGGCCTCGGGCAGCTCGCGCCCGGCCTCCATGGGCCGCGTGAAGACGTAGGCACCGTTGTCTTCGCCCAGGCTGGCCAGGGTCCCGTCCTGCAGGAAGGCCGACCACTCGGTCCAGACACCCGCCTCGGTCTTGTACTGCAGCCGGCCGATCAGCGTGAACGGGATGTCCTTGCCATCGAGCTCGATGCGCCCGCTGGCCATGAGCTGCAGCGGGCTGTGGTCGTCGAACAGCTCGGCCATCTTGCCCACGCGCTGCAGCACGTCGCCGCTGCGCACCACGGTGCTCTGGCAGTAGCCGCAGACGGCGTGGGTGGACTGCGCGCTGCGGAATTCAACCGGCGCGCCGCAGCCCGGACAGGGCGCACGGTAGGAACGCTGTGTAGGGTCAGTGGCCATTCGGGCGTTGCCAAGGGCGGCCGGGTGCGGCAGAGCAGGGGCCCGTCAGCCCGCTGCCGCCCGCACCCGAGGCGCCGGTAGCGAAGGTAGGTTGCGCCGGCCTCAGATCAGCTTCTTGAGCAGTTCGGACTTCTTGGCGTCGAACTCCTCCTGCGTGAGGATGCCCTTGGACTTGAGTTCGCCGAGCTTCTCGAGCGTGGCCATCACGTCCTCGGGCTTGACGCCGGAGGACACGGCAGCCGCCGCCGCGGCAG
>NZ_AKJX01000050.1 GCF_000276605.1 Acidovorax sp. CF316
CCGGCTCCGGCAGCAGCGCCTGGCGCCGCCGCCGGCAAGGAAGTGAAGTCGGCCAAACTGTCCTCCAGCTGGGCGGGCGACACGGCCAAGAAGAAGGAAATCAAGACCCGCGGCGACAGCAGCGGGGGCGTGGGGCGCAACAACTGGCGCGGAGGCCCGCGTGGCCGCCGTGGCAATGACCGCGACCACCGCGACGACCACCACCAGCAGTCCGCTCCGGTGGAGGCGCGCATCATCGAAGTGCACGTGCCCGAAACCATCACGGTGGCCGAGCTGGCGCACAAGATGTCGATCAAGGCCAACGAGGTCATCAAGGCGCTGATGAAGATGGGCCAGATGGTCACCATCAACCAGCCGCTGGACCAGGACACCGCCATGATCATGGTGGAAGAAATGGGCCACAAGGCCGTGGTGGCGGCGCTGGACGATCCGGAAGCCTTCACCGACGACGACAGCGCCCAGAAGGATGTCGAGTTGCTGCCGCGGGCACCCGTGGTCACCGTCATGGGCCATGTGGACCATGGCAAGACCTCGCTGCTCGACTACATCCGCCGTGCCAAGGTCGCCTCGGGCGAAGCCGGTGGCATCACCCAGCACATCGGTGCCTATCACGTGGAAACGCCACGCGGCATGATCTCGTTCCTGGACACCCCTGGCCACGAGGCGTTCACCGCCATGCGTGCCCGTGGTGCACAGGCCACCGACATCGTGATCCTGGTGGTGGCTGCCGACGACGGCGTCATGCCCCAGACCAAGGAAGCCATCAAGCACGCCAAGGCGGCGGGTGTTCCCATCGTGGTGGCGGTCAACAAGATCGACAAGCCCGATGCCAACGCCGACCGCGTCAAGCAGGAACTGGTGGTCGAGTCGGTCGTGCCTGAAGAGTACGGCGGCGAGTCGCCCTTCGTCTCGGTGTCGGCCAAGACCGGCCAGGGCATCGACGACCTGCTCGAGCAGGTGCTGCTGCAGGCCGAAGTGCTGGAACTGAAGGCGCCGGTCGATTCGCTGGCCAAGGGCCTGGTGATCGAAGCCCAGCTGGACAAGGGCCGCGGCCCTGTGGCCACGGTGCTGGTGCAGTCCGGTACGCTCAAGGTCGGCGACGTGGTGCTGGCAGGCCAGACCTATGGCCGCGTGCGCGCCATGCTGGACGAAAACGGCCGCGTGGCCAAGACGGCAGGTCCGTCGATTCCGGTGGAAATCCAGGGTCTGACCGAAGTGCCCCAGGCCGGCGACGAATTCATGGTGCTCACGGACGAACGCCGTGCCCGCGAAATCGCCACCTACCGCGCAGGCAAGTTCCGCAATACCAAGCTGGCCAAGCAGCAGGCTGCGAAGCTCGAGAACATGTTTGCCGACATGACGGCAGGCGAAGTGAAGATGCTGCCCATCATCGTCAAGTCCGACGTGCAGGGTTCGCAGGAAGCGCTGTCGCAGTCGCTGCTCAAGCTCTCGACCGACGAGGTCAAGGTGCAGCTGGTGTACGCCGCAGTGGGCGCCATCAGCGAGTCGGACATCAACCTGGCGATCGCCTCCAAGGCCATCGTGATCGGCTTCAACGTGCGTGCCGATGCCGGTGCGCGCAAGCTGGCCGAGAGCAATGGTGTTGACCTGCACTACTACAGCATCATTTACGACGCTGTGGACGAGTTGCGCGTGGCCATGTCGGGCATGCTGGCTCCCGAGCAGCGCGAAGAGATCATCGGTACGGCCGAGATCCGCACGGTGTTCGTGGCGACCAAGATCGGTACCATTGCCGGTTCGTACATCACCTCGGGCATGGTCCATCGCAATGCACGCTTCCGCCTGCTGCGCGACAACGTGGTGGTCTACACGGGCGAAGTCGACTCGGTCAAGCGCCTCAAGGACGACGTCAAGGAAGTCAAGGAAGGCTTCGAGTGCGGTATCAAGCTCAAGAACTACAACGACATCAAGGAAGGCGATCAACTCGAGTTCTTTGATATCAAGGAAATCGCGCGGACGCTGTAATCGATGGCTGCGAAGAAGAAGTCCTCCACCCCGAACCGCGCCTTCAAGGTCGCCGATCAGATCCAGCGCGATCTGACGGAGCTGATCGCGCGCGAGTTGAAAGACCCGCGCGTGGGCATGGTGACGCTGCAGGGTGTGGAGGTGACTCCCGACTACGCACACGCCAAGGTGTTCTTCAGCCTGCTGGTGGGCGACCCTGTGGAAACGCAGGCGGCGCTCAACCAGGCGGCTGGATTCCTGCGCAATGGCCTGTTCAAGCGCCTGCACATCCACACGGTGCCCACGCTGCACTTCGTCTACGACCGCACCTCCGAGCGGGCGGCCGATATGAACGCCTTGATCGCCAAGGCCGTTTCTTCGCGCGCGAAAGAGGAGTAGCCCATGCACGCGCCTCGCACCAGGGTGCAGCGGCGCCCTGTGCACGGGGTGTTGCTGCTGGACAAACCGCTCGGCCTGTCGAGCAACGACGCCTTGCAGAAGGCGAAATGGCTGCTGCGCGCCGAAAAGGCGGGCCATACCGGCACGCTCGATCCGCTGGCCACCGGCGTGCTGCCGCTGTGCTTTGGTGCTGCCACCAAGTTCAGCCAGCTGCAGCTCGAAGCCCCCAAGACCTACGAAGCCGTGGCCCTGCTGGGCGTGACCACCACCACCGGCGATGCCGAGGGCGATGTGATCGAACGCCGCCCCGTGGTGCTGGCCGAACTCACGCCCGAGCGCCTGGCCGCCGTGCAGCAGCAGTTCACCGGCCCCATCAAGCAGGTGCCGCCCATGCACAGCGCCCTCAAGAAGGACGGCAAGGCACTGTACGAATACGCGCGCGCCGGCATCGAGGTGGAGCGGCCGGCACGCGACGTGGTGATCCATTCGCTTTCCCTCACACTGCTGGCGGACAATCCGGATGTCATCGCCCTTAAAATGGTGGTGCAGTGCAGCAAGGGCACCTATATCCGCACCCTGGGTGAGGACGTGGGGGCTGCGCTGGGCTTCGGCGCGCACCTGACGTTTTTGCGCCGCATCGATACCGGTGGTATCGGCGTGGAGCGCTGCGTCACGCTGGCGCAGCTCGAAGCCATGGAAGAGGGGGCGCGGCTCGAACAGCTGGAGCCGCCCGAATCCCTGCTGGCGCAGCACGTGCGTGTCACGCTGGACAGCGAGAATGCTGCTCGTTTCCTGTCGGGCGTGCGCCGCCGTGGTACCTGGCCCGATGCCGGGGCCGTGGCAGTGTTTGGCGACAATCCCCCGGCACTGCTGGGGGTGGGCCACATCGTGGGCGGGGAGCTGGTGCCCGACAGGCTCCTGAGTCCGCTGGAAATTCAACAAATTTTGGAAGGTACGCCGCACCTGCAAGCCAGCGGCACATTGGAAAAACTATGACTAAACAGATCCGCAACATCGCCATCATCGCCCACGTTGACCATGGCAAGACCACCATGGTGGACCAATTGCTGCGCCAGTCCGGCACTTTCGCTGACCACGAAAAGGTGGTTGACACGGTGATGGACAACAACGCGATCGAAAAAGAGCGTGGCATCACGATCCTGGCCAAGAACTGCGCCGTGAGCTGGGAAGGCACGCACATCAACATCGTGGACACCCCCGGTCACGCGGACTTCGGCGGTGAAGTGGAGCGCGCCCTGTCCATGGTGGACAGCGTGGTGTTGCTGATCGACGCGCAAGAGGGCCCCATGCCCCAGACGCGCTTCGTGACCAAGAAGGCCCTGGCCCTGGGCCTGCGCCCCATCCTGGTCGTGAACAAGGTGGACAAGCCCGGTGCCAACCCCGACAAGGTGGTGAACGCCGCTTTCGACCTGTTCGACAAGCTGGGTGCCACCGACGAGCAGCTCGACTTCCCCGTGGTCTACGCCTCGGGCATCAACGGCTGGTCGTCGCTCGAAGAAGGCGCGCCTGGCGAGCAGTGGGGCCCCGACATGTCAGCCCTGTTCAACACCATCCTCAAGCACGTTCCCCCGAACTCGGGCGACCCGGCTGCTCCGCTGCAGCTGCAGATCTCGGCGCTGGATTTCTCCACCTTCGTGGGCCGCATCGGCGTGGGCCGCATCAGCCAGGGCACCATCAAGCCCATGATGGACGTGGTCGTCATGGAAGGCCCCGATGGCAAGGCCGTCAAGGGCCGCGTCAACCAGGTGCTGACCTTCCAGGGCCTCGATCGCATGCAGACGCCGCTGGCCGGCCCGGGCGACATCGTGCTGATCAACGGCATCGAAGACATCGGCATCGGCGTGACCATCACCGACCCTGCCAACCCCTCGCCGCTGCCCATGCTCAAGGTGGACGAGCCCACGCTGACCATGAACTTCTGCGTGAACACCTCGCCACTGGCAGGCCGTGAAGGCAAGTTCGTGACCAGCCGCCAGATCTGGGACCGCCTGCAAAAGGAACTGCAGCACAACGTGGCCCTGCGCGTGAAGGAAACCGACGAAGAAGGTATCTTCGAAGTCATGGGCCGCGGCGAACTGCACCTGACCATCCTGCTGGAAAACATGCGCCGCGAAGGCTATGAACTGGCCGTGTCCAAGCCCCGCGTCGTGTTCAAGGACGTGAACGGCGAAAAGCACGAGCCTATCGAGCTGGTGACGGCCGACATCGAAGAAGGCCACCAGGGCGGCGTGATGCAGGCCCTGGGCGAGCGCAAGGGCGAGCTGGTGAACATGGAGCCGGACGGCCGTGGCCGCGTGCGCCTGGAGTACCGCATCCCTGCGCGTGGCCTGATCGGCTTCACCAACGAATTCCTGAACCTGACGCGTGGCTCGGGCCTGATCAGCAACATCTTCGACAGCTATGAGCCGCACAAGGGCGACATCGGCGGCCGCAAGAACGGCGTGCTGATCTCCATGGACGACGGTGAAATCTTCACCTACGCCCTGGGCAAGCTCGACGACCGTGGCCGCATGTTCGTGAAGGCCAACGATCCCGTGTACGAAGGCATGATCGTCGGCATCCACAGCCGCGACAACGACCTGGTGGTGAACGCCACGCGTACCAAGCAGCTGACCAACTTCCGCGTGTCCGGCAAGGAAGACGCGATCAAGATCACGCCGCCCATCGACGCCACGCTCGAATACGCGGTGGAGTTCATCGAGGACGACGAACTGGTCGAGATCACGCCCAAGTCGATTCGCATCCGCAAGCGCCACCTGACCGAGAACGAGCGCAAGCGCGCAGGCCGTTCCTGAGCTGCCTGAGTCGCTGATGGCATGAGGGGGGCCGTGCGCCCCCGCCTGCCGCCTGAAGGGCCACTGCTGTTACGCTGTGGCCCTTTTTGCCATGTTGATGCCCCCGTATCCCCGATGCCCTTGCTGAAGCTCACGCATTCCCGTGCCGTGGCCCTGATGGTGGTGGTGACCCTGATGTGGTCCATCGCCGGCGTCGTCACGCGCCACCTGGAGGCGGCACGCAGCTTCGAGGTCACCTTCTGGCGCAGCCTGTTCACGCTGGCGGCATTGCTGGTGATACTGCCTGCGCTGCAGGGGCGGGCGGTGTTCGCATCCATGCGCAAAAGCGGCGTGGCGCTGTGGATCGCCGGCCTGTGCTGGGCTGTGATGTTCACCGCCTTCATGGTGGCCATCCTGCTCATGCCCGTGGCCAACGTGCTGGTCACCATGGCCGTGGCGCCGCTGCTCACGGCGTTGCTGGCGCGCATCTTCATCGGCCACCACATCGCGCCCCGCACCTGGGTGGCCATTGGCGTGGCCGGCCTGGGCATTGCCTGGATGTACGGCGCGCAGATGGCGGGGCTGCCCCTGGTGGGCACGCTGGTCGCGTTGTGCGTGCCGATTGCCGGTGCCGTGAACTGGACGGTGGTGCAGCATTCCCAGCGCCACGGGCACCAGGTGGACCTGGTGCCTGCCGTGCTGGTGGGCGCAGTGCTTTCGGTCGTGGCCACGCTGCCGCTGGCCTTGCCGTTCGAGGCCTCGGCGCATGACCTGGGGCTGCTGGCCCTGCTGGGCGTGGTGCAGCTGGCCATCCCCTGCGTGCTGGCAGTGCGTTGCGGCCAGGTGCTCAAGGCACCCGAGATCGCGCTGCTGAGCCTGCTGGAAGTGATCTTTGGTATTTTGCTGGCGTGGCTGGGTGCGGGCGAGGAGCCCGGGGCCGCCGTGCTGGCGGGTGGCGCGCTGGTGATCGGCGCACTGGTTTTCAATGAACTATTGGCTTGGAAGGAACAACAATGACGGAGACGACAACGAATACGGCAGCAGCC
>NZ_AKJX01000051.1 GCF_000276605.1 Acidovorax sp. CF316
CGGCTGTAGCCGGTGCCGGCCGCCGTGAGCATGACGGCATAGCGCCCGTTGGACAGCAGGTGCGTGGCCGGTGCACTCGCACCTGGCGCGCCCATGCGCCGCACGGCATGCAGGTCGTCGCGCACGTCGGCAGGGCCGGTCTGCGTTTCTTCGGCGCGCGGGTGGGCCACGGCCACCAGGCGCGGCATGCGCTCCTGCAGCAGCAGCTCGCAGGCCTGCACCATGGGCTCGCGGTGAAAGCGCTCGCGCATCTGCCCGCCGTGCAAGGTGTTGGCAATGGCCACGATGGTCATGCCCTGGTGGTGCGCCATGTAGTTGCGCACGATGGCCACGGCCTGCCCCTCGGGCAGGCGGCTGCGGGTGAAGTCCAGCGCCTCGTAGAAGCCATGCTGCCCCAGGGCGCCGAGCTGCGCCAGGCGCGCGAAGTTGTGCCCCGCCGCGGTCGCATCCACCATGCAGGCCAGGCCGGTGGCGTAGGGGGCGATCACCAGGTTCTCGGCCAGCCCGCGCTTGAGCCCCAGGCCCGGCACGCCGAAGTTGGAGTACTGGTAGGTGAACTCCAGGTCGCGCGCGTTGTAGGCCGACTCGGAGATGCCCCAGGGTATGCCCTGCAGCGCGCCGTAGGCCATCTGCCGCTGCACCACCAGGGTGTTGGTCTGCGCCAGCAGGCTGCCCGCGGGGGCGCGCATCACCAGCGAAGGCATCAGGTACTCGAACATCGAGCCCGACCACGACACCAGCGCCGACCCCTTGCCCACCGGTATCGCCGTGCGCCCCAGGCGGAACCAGTGGCGCGTCTCCACGTCGCCCTTGGCGATGGCGAACAGGCTGGCCAGCCGCGCTTCGGAGGCCAGCAGATCGTAGCAGTTGGCGTCGAGCCGGTTCTCCACCGCCGCATAGCCGATGGACAGCAGCTTGCGCTCGGGGTCGAGCAGAAAGGCGAAGTCCATGCCCAGCGCCAGCGCGCGCGCGGTGTCGGCCAGCGATTGCCAGCGGGCGTCGAGCGTGGGAAGCCCCTCGCCAGTGGGCAGCAGGTCGTGCCCCTGCTCGATGACCCGTGCGCGCACGGCCGCAGTCCAGAACAGCAGTGCATCGCCCTCGCCACTGCCTGCCGGCACCGCGATGTCCTGCGCCTCCTTCAGCGCCTTGTCGGCCAGGCGCTGCAGGGCGGGCAGGCCCATCTCCACGCCACCACCCGCCACCGCGGTGTCGATCTCGGCCAGCAGGGCCAGCAGCCGCCGGCCCTGTGCGCCCTGCGCCGCAGGCACGCCCTGCACCGCCTCGCGCGCCAGCGCCAGGGCATCGCCCAGCCCTGCCACCCAGGTCGCGGGCAGCGGCGCGCGCACCCAGCCCTCGCAGGCACTGGCCAGCGCGATCAGGTGGCCGGCCAGGTTGCCGCTGTCCACCGACGACACGTAGGGCGGCGCCAGCACCTGCGCCGTGCCCGTGTCGTACCAGTTGTAGAAATGGCCCCGGTGGCGCGCCAGCGCGCCCATGCTGGCCAGCGTGGCCTCCAGCCGGTCGGCGGTCTGCGCGGCACCGGCCCAGCCGAAATCGCGCGCCGCAACGGCCGACAGCAGGTACAGCCCCATGTTGGTGGGCGAGGTGCGGCGCGCCACCACGGGCTTGGGGTCTTCCTGGAAGTTGTCGGGCGGCAGGTGGTGTTCGGCCGCGGTGACAAAGGTCTCGAAGAAGCGCCAGGTGCGCCGCGCGATGCGCCGCAGCACCAGGGCGTTGTCCAGGGCGGGCGCGCTCTGCGGCGCTGGCACGGAGCGCCGGCTCGAGCGCCAGGCCAGGGCCGGCGCCGCCAGCCACAAGGCCAGCAGCGGCAGCACCAGGGGCCGCGATGCCGGTGCCAGCGCGGCAGTGCCGGCCACCAGCACCGTGGTCAGCAGCAGGCCGCCGGCCATCAGCCGGTAGAAGCCCGCAGGCCCCGGGCGTGGTTTGGTGGCCGACTGCGCGGCGGTCTTCCACTCCAGCATCTGCCGGTGCGTGGCGTACAGCCGCACCAGGGCGCGCACGATGGCGTCCACCGCGCGCCAGGCATGGTCGGGCAGCAGCGCGATGGCGGCCACGGTCTGCAGTACCGCCACGCGGAAGTCCGAGGCCAGCAGGCGCAGGTGGCTGGCCACGCGGATGCCGGGGCGGCTGGCCCACAGCTCGGCCATCCCAGGCAAAAAGGCCGGCACGCCCAGCGCCGCCAGCACCAGCAGCACGCCCCAGGGCGCCTGCGGCCAGGGCAAAGCGCAGCACAGCACCAGGGTCAGCAGGCCGGCCGGGGCCAGCAGCGAGCGGCGCAGGTTGTCCAGCATCTTCCAGCGGCCCAGGGCGGGCAAGGCGGCGCCCTGGTGGCGCCGACCCAGCACCCAGGGCAGCAGCTGCCAGTCGCCGCGCGTCCAGCGGTGCTGGCGCTGCACGGCCACGTCGTAGCGTGCCGGAAAGTCTTCGACCACCTCCACGTCCGACGCCAGGCCAGCGCGCGCCAGCACGCCCTCGAACAGGTCGTGGCTGAGCAGCGTGTTCTCTTGCACGCGCCCGGCCAGCGCGGCCTCGAAGGCATCCACGTCGTAGATGCCCTTGCCGGTGTACGAGCCCTCGCCGAACAGGTCCTGGTACACGTCCGACACCGCGGCCGCATAGGGGTCCATGCCGCCGGGCCCCGAGGTCAGCCGCTGGTACAGCGAGCCTTCGAGCCCCATGGGCAGCGCCGGCGTCACGCGCGGCTGCAAAATGGCATGGCCGCCCACCACGCGCTGCTCCGCCGGGCTGAAGCTGGGCTGGTTCAGCGGGTGGGCCATCTTGCCGATGAGGCGCAGCGCGGCATCGCGCGGCAGGCGCGTGTCGGCATCGAGCGTGATGACGTAGCGCACGCCGGGCAGGATTTCCGGTTGCCCCTTGCCATCGAGCGCCATGAAGCTGGTGTCCGTGGCGCCGCGCAGCAGGCGGTTGAGCTCGTGCAGCTTGCCGCGCTTGCGCTCCCAGCCCATGAAGCAGTTCTCGCCGGCATTGAAGCGGCGGTGCCGGTGCAGCAGGTAAAAGCGCTTGCCGCCCGGCGCCGGGCCGTGCCGCAGGTTCAGCGCGGCGATTGCCTCCTGCGCCACGGCGATCAGGTGGGCGTCGCTGGCCACCACCTCGGTGGCCGCGTCCAGCCCGTCGGACAGCAGTGCGAACGACAGGTCGCCCCCCGCGCCCGCCAGGTGGTGCACCTCCAGGCTCTCGATGTGGGCGCGCAGGTCCGCCTCGCTGGTCAGCAGCGTGGGCACCACCACCAGGGTGCGCAGGTGGGTGGGCACGCCATCGGCCAGCGCCAGGCCCGGCAGCCCCACGGGGCCGAAGCGCCGCGTGACGCGCCGGTTGACCAGCACGCTGGCCACCTCGGTGGCGGGCAGAAAGCCGGCCAGCGCCAGCGCCACCAGCCAGCCCGGGTGCGTGCCGTGCAGGCCCGCCCACCAAAGGGCCGCGCCCAGCAGCAACACCGCCAGGCCCAGGATGGCGCCAATGTAGCCCCCCACGCCCAGGCCCACCTGCCAGCGGTTGAAGCGAAAGCCCCAGGGCGGCTTGAAGCCGATGGCCTGCTCCAGCGCGGGCCGGCCTTCGGCCACCAGGTGGTAGCCGGGGTCGGCGGCGCGCGCCGGGTGGGCACCGGTGGCCTGGGCGGCCGCTGCCGCCTGCGCACTGGCCAGGGCCTGCTCGGCAATGGCCAGCTCGGTCAGGGCCGAGCCGCGTGCCAGCTGCTCGATGGCACTGCGGTAGAGGTTGCGCGTGGCAAAGTCCATCGCCGCGAAGCCGCCGCCTTCGCGCAGGCGTGCGTCCACCAGGCCCATGCCCTCGACCAGGTCGGCCCAATCGATGTCGGACATCAGCCGCATGCTGGTGATCACGTTGCGCACGCTCACGTTGGAGGCGCCCTGGCGCTGCTGGGCGTGTTCGATCACCAGGCCCACGCTGGTGCCCTGTCGCTCGAGCCGCTCTTCCAGCCACTGCAGCGCGGGGGTGGTGCGCGGGTCCTGGTCGCGCAGGCGCTTGGCCAGTTGCGCGGCAAACAGCTCCGACAGCGGGCCGTGGGCGCGCGTGCCGATGTCCCCCACCAGGGCCGAGTAGGCGCTGCCCGAGGCGAGCAGGCGGTCGGCCAGCGCCTGCGCATCGGCGCGGTCGGCCCGGCCGGCCGTGATCTGGTCGGCCAGCCGGCGCAGGTTTTCCACCAGCACGATGCGCAGGGTGATGGCCACGGCCCACAGCTCGCTGATCATCAGCGGCTGCACCTGCTGGTAGGCGGCGATGAAGCGGCGCAGCGCCAGCGGGTCGAAGTGGCTGTCGGTGTGCGCCACGAAGGCCCAGGCGATGCCGAAGACGCGCGGGTAGCCGGCGAACGGCCCCTGCGCCAGCTTGGGCAGTTGCCGGTAGTAGCCCGGCGGCAGGTCGACCCGGATCTCGCGGATCTGCTCTTCCACCACGTGGTAGTTGTCCAGCAGCCAGTCGGCCGCGGGCACCACGCTGGACCCCGACGCCAATTCAGCGGCGCTGGCCCGGTAGGCGGCCAGCAGCTGGCTGGCATTGGCGCGCAGGCGCCGGTGCAGCGAGGGCACCCGGGGCGGCCGCAGGCTTACCTGCTGGGCGGCGGCCAGGCTGCGCGCATGCTGCTCCAGGCGCTCCATGCCAAAGAGCTCTTCGCGCACGGGGGCGGTGCCGTTCCACGGCGGCGCAGCGGCGCTCCTCACGGCATGGAAGAGGGAAGACAGGGCATCGACAACAAGCATGGGCGCCTTTCGGGACACCCCGGGGCCGCGCTGTGCCCCGTGACCTGCCCGTTGAAGGAAAAGGCGCGGACGGGCCAGGCCGTCCGCGTCGAAGGAAGGCCTGTGTGCTGGCACACAGGCGGGCCTGCACTTGGGCAAGGCCGTGAACGCTGCGCGCCCCCGTCAGACCCAAGGCCTGAAGGGAGCGTGCAAGCAGGGCACAAGGAAGCCCCGAGGCTCAGCCCTTTTTGGCTGCGCGTGGTGGCTGTGCGGCGCCGGGCCTGGCGGGGGCCAGGGGCTCCACCACTGCGGCAGGCTTCTGCTTGGGCTTCTTCGATTCCTTGTTGCCGCGTTTCTGTTCTTTTCCTGCCATGAAAGGCTCCTTCGCTTGGAACACGCCCCGGGGGTTGGCGGGCGCAATGGTCTCAGCCACCCGGCACAAGGCGCGGATGGGGCGTTCAAGCAACCACGCGCACCCTCATGGAAGGCGCACACAGATGCATGGAGGAAGGGAAAAGGTCTGCAGAACGCAGGCGTCCAGCGGCGGGACGTGATTTGAGCGGCAGTTCTTCGACACCACCATATGGTGGCGGTCAGCGCGAATGCAAGGTGCCGCCGGCCGAAAAAGGAGGCGCCCCCGGGCCCGGGTGTTGCAGGCGCCTGCCCTGCAGCCACTCGACCACGATGCGGTGGTATGTCTGGCGCCACTTTGGCTGTGACAGTTCATGGTCTGCCCCCAGCAGCATGTGCCGCACCAGCGAGCGAGAATTGCTGAGGGCCCATGCGTAACTGTCGATCACGGGCGGCGCCACCACCTGGTCGCACTCCGACTGCACCAGCAGCACATCGCCGCGAAACGCCGAGCAGGCCGCCAGCGCGCGGTTGGTGTCGGGCGTGTGCACCTGGCGGCGGTAGGCATCCACCGCGCGCCTGTCGAGGCCCTCCTTGGGCAGGAGCCAGTCTTCGTCGGGGTAGAGCGCGGGCGAGCGCAGCACCAGCCAATCAAAGGGGTACATGCCGGCCAGCAGCGCGGCCATGTAGCCGCCGTAGCTGAAGCCCAGCACCCCCATGCCATCGGGCCGGGCCTGGGCATGCAGCTGCTGGTAGTCGCGCAGGGCCTGGCGCAACGTGTCCTCGCGGTTCACGGCGGCACGCTCGGCGGCCGCCCAGCC
>NZ_AKJX01000052.1 GCF_000276605.1 Acidovorax sp. CF316
GCCGCCGCCGTTGGTGGCCCAGCCGGTGTTGGCGGGATCGGTCTTGCGCGCGGTGCGGGCCAGGATGGCGCGCACATCGCGCCAGGTGAGCGCGGGGTTGGTCTCCAGCAGCAGCGCGGCCACACCGGCCGCCTGCGGCGTGGCGGCCGAGGTGCCGTTCATGCAGCGCGTGTAGTTGGGGCTTCCGGTGATGTCCTCGGGCTTGTTGCCGTCGTTGTAGCCGGTCGCGCCCGACACGTCGGTGGTGGTGGTCGTCTGGGTGGAGCAGAACTCGCCGCCGTAGGCCGTGACCAGCACGTTGGAGCCCGGCTCGGAGTAGGAGGAGCGCTTGCCCTGGTCGTTGAGAGCGCCGATGGCCAGCACGCCCTGGAAGTTGGCCTGGCCATCGTAGTCCGAGCGGTCCTCGGGCGCGCCGTTGCCGGCCGCCCAGGTGTAGATGGCGCCCTTGCCGCCGCGCCCACTGGTGATGCCGGTGCGGATGGCGTCGCGCCACAGCTCGTCGGCCGGGGCCAGCAGGCCATTGCTGTCGGCGGCGCCGTAGCTGTTGGTGTAGATGTGGTTGCTGGCCAGGTCCTTGGTCACCGCGTCGGCGCCAAAGGCGCCCGTGGTGGCGGCCAGCAGGTTGTAGCCCACCAGGCGGGCGTTGAAGGCCACGCCCGTCACGCCCAGGTTGTTGTTGCCGATGGCCGCCGCCAGGCCACCGCAGCTGGTGCCGTGCGAGCTGGTGGAGGACGAGGGGTCGCCATAGGCATTGGTGCGGTAGTCCCAGCTTTTGCCGGCCACCACGCGCAGGTCTTCGTGGAAGATGTCCAGGCCGTCGTCGATCACCGCGATCTGGATGCCCGTGCCCGTGGCCAGCTGCCAGGCCTTGCCGATGTTCAGGTCCTCACCCGCCAGCGCGGCCGGGCCGCCCGCGCCGCTCTGGCCGGTGTTCTTGAGGTGCCACTGGCGGCTGAACAGCGGGTCGTTGGGCACCAGCGCCGCCAGCGGCGCACCGCCGCCCACGCTGACCAGCCCGCCCAACGTGATCACCACGTCGTAGAACGACTGGCTGCCCACTGTGAGGGTGGCAATGGTGAGCTGCCCGTTGGACGGGTTGAAGCTGTCATAACTGCGGTTGGGCCCCGTGGCACTGAAGCCCAGCACGCCGCCCAGGGTGACGACGACGTTGTCGTACTTGTTGTCCCCCACCACCAGGCTGCCGATGCGCACCTCGGTGGGGCGGTCGGGGGACCAGGTGGTGGCGGCACCGGCCAGCCCGCAGGCAGCCAGCAAGGCAGTGGCGAGCGCCAGGCGCGCAGGCCTGCGGAGGGAGGTAGATCGTGGACGACGCATGGAAGACACCCCTGTTGGTTTGATTTGACGGCGGCAGGATCCTTGTTTCAGGTGCCGCCCGGCGATTATCAAAACCGCTTTGGCTTTGCGCCAGAGAAATATGGCTGGACGGTCGGTCGTCCACCCCGCGGCACGGCTTGCCTGCGCGCGCCTTCAAGTCAATAATGTTGACATGAAAAATCCTGAAGACAACCTTCCCCCAGGCAACACCTCGTCGGGCCCCACCGGCCTGCAGATCCTGCAGGCCATGCAGGCCGGACGCATCCCGCCCTCGGGCATTGCCACCACCATGCCCATGCGGCTCAGCACCGTGGAGCGCGGCCTGGTGGTCATGGAGGTGAGCCCCGATGCCCGCCACCTGAACCCCGCGGGCGCCGTGCACGGTGGCTTTGCCGCCACCTGCCTGGACGGCGCGGCCGCGCTGGCCCTGCTCTCGGCCCTGGGCCCGGGCGCGCAGTATTCGACCGTGGACCTGAACGTGAAGTACGTGCGCCCGCTGACCGAGGGCGTGGCCTACACCGCCACCGGCCGCCTGGTCGAGCAGACGCGCAGCCTGGGCATCTGCAGCGCCGAGATCCGCGGGGCGGACGGCAAGCTGCATGCGATGGCGTCGGCGACGCTGATGGTCAAGGCATAAAAGCGCCTGGCCCCGGCCCGGCTGCTAGCATGGCAGCAGACACGCCCTTGCCCACCCGCCGCCCATGCAAAGCCCCACCGTTCCGTTTCGCCTGCCCGCCGATCGCCTGGCGGAACAACTGGCGCAGTTCAACGCACGGGCGGAGGTGCAGTGGTTCGGGTTCGCGGGCGCCTTGCGGGCCCCAGGGTCGGCGCTCATCACCTTCACCGGGGCAGGTGCCGGCCTGCAGGGTGGAGGCGGCACGGCGGCCATCAATGGCGGCGTCATCGCGGCGGGTTTCGATGCCGCCTTCGTGCTGGCGGGGCTGGGGCAGTACGACACGCCAGTCGTCGTCACGCTGGAGCTGTCCGTCAAGTTCCTGTCGCTGGCACTGGCCACGGAGCCGCTGGCGTTCCACGCGCACGTGGTCCGCTCGGCCCGGAACTTCTCGTTCGCCGAGGGCTTTCTCGCCCCGGCAGCGGCGGCTGAAGGCCCGCCCATGGCGATGGCAACGGCCATGGTGGCCCCGGGGCGCTGAGCCGCACCCGGCCTGGCCGTCAGGCCTTGCGCGCCAGCGCCGTCATCACTTCGCGCCAGGCATCCTGCCCTTCGGGGGAGACACTGCGCATGGCCTCTTCCATCGCCTCGCGCTCGTGGCGCGACGCGGTCGCCTCCACCTCGCGGCCGCGCTCGGTGAGCGACAGGCGCTTGGTGCGGTGCTGCACGGGGTCGCGCTGCGCGAGCAGGTAGCCCTCGTCCTGCAAAAACCGGAGCGGCCGGTGCAGCGCCTGCTTGCTCACGCCCAGCAACTCGATGAGCTGCCCGACCGAGATGCCCTCGGCCCGCGCCACCGCATACAGCAGCCGGTGGTGCACGCGCGACAGCCCCTGCTGCGCCAGGAACGCATCGGCCTTGACCACCAGCCCGCGGAAGGCGAAGTGCATGAGCAGCAGCGCTCCATCCAGCGGCTGCAGCGGGCGCATGCCGGCGCTGGCGGCGCGCGGCAGGTCGAAGGCGGGGTGGTCGTCGGCCTCTGTTGCTGCTGTTGCGGGGGCGGAGCTGGCAGGATGGATTTGGCGGCGCATGCGCGCAGTCTACCGATGGCCCGCATTGGCGAAAACGGCTTCAGGGGTCGATGACATTTGCGCTGAGCCCCTGCACCTTTCGCACGATGAAGAACGCCGCGTAGGCTGCCATGCAAACCCCGCACGATACCATGAAGCGCAGCACGAACACGGCCTGAAAGCCGCCCCAGCCTTGAAGTCCACCCTGGGGTCAATTTCGCTCGCAAACCAATGCACCAGGGCCTGCGCCAGTGGAAACATGACCAATGCCCCGACCATCCACAAAAGAGGGTTCCATCGGCGCAACGCGAACCAGATGAACGCAAAGCCCAACCACTCCAGCGCGAAGCCCAAGGCTGGCAAACCCGCAGGTTTGGGCATCGGCGATGCATACCAGTAGGCAGAGGTTGCGGCGCTGGCAGCGCACAGGGCCACCAGCAGCAAGCAGCGTGCAGCAAGTGCCAATGGCATAGGAATCACCTTCATCGCGTTGCAGATCCAGCCAGCCTACCGGCCCGGCCTTGCCCTGCATGCCATGCACTGCAGCAGAGGCTTGCGCTGCTACCGGCAGGCGCACCACGCGCTACCTGTCGGGTACCTGCTCGTAAGCCACGGCCACCCCCGACACCGAATCCTTCTGCGTGAAGACACGGGCGCCCGCATGGTGCGTGATGACCAGCGCGCTGCCCGACACCCAGCGCACCTGCACCACCGGCCCACCCGCAGCGCTGGCAGGCACGGCACCCCGGTTGCTGTCGGCCGAGAAGACGCTGCCGGATGCATTGGGCAGCGCGTCCTGTGCGCCGATGACCGAGACCTGGGTGGAAAAGCCCGTGGCCGCGCCGCAGTCGCGCTGGAAGACCACCGCCTTGAGGCGCTGGTCGGGCGAGACGGCCTCGGCAACCACGGTGTTACCGCACAGGTCCGTAAACAGGAGGGACAGTGCATAGACACCCGCCGCGATGAGCAAAAGCAAGGCCAGGGCGGCGATGGCCAGTTGTTGGGGCAGGCGTTTCATTCCATGGCGGTATGGTTGGGGGGGCAATATAGCCCCTGCCCTGAGGCGCCCCTTGCGCCATGCGCGTCGAGCCAGGCAAACATCCGCGTCCACAGGTCCTCGAGGTGGACGGGCTTGGCCAGCACATGCCCCTCGCCCCAGTAGCGCACGAACTGCACTTCCTTGCGCAACTGCACAAGGGCGGAGAACATCTCCTCCCCCTGGGGGATGGGCACAAAGTCCTGGTCACCCTGCACGATCAGGAGCGGCGCGGTGATGCGCTCGGCCTGCATCACGGGGCTGTTGCGCACGTAGCGGTCCAGGTCCTTCCACGGCGGGCCGTCCAGACGAAAGATGCGCTCGCACATCTCTGCCAGCGCGAAGCTGCCTTGTTCGATGCCATCGTCGTAGCGCATGCGCGGATCGGCCGCGCCATGAAAACTGACCAGGTTGGAGATGCCCGCCGCCGCGATTCCCGAGCGGAAGAGGCCCGTGGTGGCCAGCAGGGCCATGGCGGCCCAGCCGCCATGGCTGTGGCCGTAGACGTGCAGCCGGGCCGGGTCCACCAGGCCCGTTGCCACGCAGGCCGCCATCGCCTCTTGCGTGGCCTGGGCCACCACGGCGGCCAGGTCCAGTGGGCCGGGTGTTGCGGGCAGGGGCAGCGGTACGTCGATCACGGCGTAGCCCCGGGCCGCGAGCAGTTGCATGTTGAACTGGCTGGTATCGTGCAGGCCGAAGCACGGGCGCGGCCGGGGGTGCGCCACCGCGCCCGGGTACACCCAGGCCACCGCCGGCCAGGGAGCGCTGCCGCCCGCACAGGCCGGCGGCAGCAGCACGCGGGCCTTGCGCGGCTGGCCGTCGCTGCCGGTGAAGTCGACGTCGCGCACCTCGCCCGCCTGCACCTCTGCCAGATGGGTGTTGGTGCGAAACAGCTCCCGCAGGGTGCCAGCGCCCTGCCCGGCCAGCACCAGCCGGCTGCCCAGGCCGTCTTGCACCAGGAACAGCGCCTGGCCCGATGCGGCGTGCAGGGCCACCAGCTCGCCGGCACCGCCAGCGGGTACCTCACCGGCCCAGACCCATTGCAGGCGCTCCAGCGCATCGGACCGGCCCGACGCCAGGCGCTCGCGCAAGGCGATGAATGCCGGGGTGTCCTCATGCCCGGCCAAGGGCACGCATTGCCCCCGGCGCACGTCGTAGATCACCAGTTCGCGCGGCAGGTGCGCCAAGTCGGCCGACGCGGGTACACACGCTGCCGCCTGCTCCCCGGCGCCCGAGGCCAGCACGCTGATGGCCGTGTGGCCCGGCACATCGAGCGTTTGCCAAAAGGCAGCGGCCTTGCGTGCGCCCCGCGAGTCGAGCCCCGCCATCCAGGGGCTGCCACCATCGGGCACACAGGCACACGCCAGCAGGCCGTCGCCTATCCAGTCGAAAGGGCGCAGGGCCATGAGCTGCAGGTTGCCCAGGTCGGGAATGGTGGGCTGCTGCGCGCCGCCCGCGATGGCTTCACCGGCAGGCACCCAGCCCATGCGGATGGAGGCACCGTCTGCGGTCGCCATGCCAAAGGCCAGGTACTGGCCGCAGGGCGACCAGGCGGGTGCAAAGCAGTCGTACGGTACATCCAGCCGCCTGACCTGCTGCGTGGCAAGGTCTACCGTGTGCAGCTCGCCCCGGGCAATGCCGGAGAAGAAGGAGTCGGCATGCCGCGTGGCCTGGGCCAGCGGGCGCTGCATGCAAAAGGCCAGCGTGGCGCCATCGGGTGCGAAGGCAAAGCCGCTGCCGTGCGATTCATGGAAGGTGTGCAGTCGCAGCACATCGGCAATGGCCAGGGGGCGGGGATCGGAATGGTGGGTAGGCAGGGAGGTGGCGCTCATCAACATCCTGTTGGCAAGAAGACAAGGAATGTGGCTGGGCGCTGGGCACGCGCGGGGCGTGCAACAGGGCGTTGGCTGCGGTGCGGGGAGGGGGAGTCTACGCAAGCGGCCGGTAACCGATTGCAACGCGATCGGCGGGGGCCCAGAGCGTGCCGGACCCGGCATGCGAACGGATGTGCGACGCGCGGCGCAGCCAATAGTGAACTATTGCGCGCACCGGGGCCCGCCCGATGGCAGGGCTGGCAGCGCGGTGTGTGGAATGGGCGATGACACGCCCTAGAATTTCAGCGCTGGCCACCACCACCGGCCCGCGCCCCCCTGTACCCATCGCCAGGAAGGAAGCACCGCCGCATGAGCCCGCACCCCGCCCACCACGAAACGCCCTCGACGCCTGCGCAGCAACCCGGGCCGGGCCTGCTCGCGCTCTACGGCCACCCCTTCTCGTCGTACACGCAGAAGGTGCTGATCGCGCTGTACGAAAACGCCACGCCCTTCGAGTTCCGCGAACTGGGGCCGGACACGCCGCAGCATGCGGCCGAATGGCTGACGCGCTGGCCGCTGCGGCAGTTTCCGCTGCTGGTGGATGGGGACCGCGATGTGGCCGAAACCAGCATCATCATCGAGTACCTGCAGATCAAGCACCCGGGCCCCGTGCGGCTGATCCCCAGCGACCCGGTGGAGGCGCTGGACGTGCGCTTCATGGACCGCTTCTTTGATCTGCACGTGATGAACGCCATGCAACTGGCGGTGAATGGCGCGCTCACCGGCGACCCGGTCAAGCGCAAAGACGGCATGGCCCTGGCCGTGGAAAAGCTCGAGCGCGCCTATGCCTGGCTCGAAGCCCGCCTGGCCGGCCGCACCTGGGCCACGGGCGAGCGCTTCACCCTGGCCGACTGCGCGGCCGCGCCCTCGCTGTTCTATGCGGACTGGACGCACCCGATCGGTGAGCCGTACCCGCTGCTGCGCGCCTACCGGGCGCGGCTGCTGGCAAGGCCCTCGTTCGCCCGCGCGGTGGACGAGGCACGCTACTTTCGGCAGCACTTTCCGCTGGGCGCGCCAGACCGGGACTGAGGAAGAACAGCATGGGCAAGACCACCACCGACCACACCCACCACCTGCCGGCCATCGACTGGCCCACCCTGCTGCGCCGGGCGCCGTTCTTCAGCGCCGCCATCATCGATGCGCTGTGCGAGGAGATGCCACGCGGCCTGGCGCCGCATGTGCGCGCGGTGTTCGACTTCGACCTCTTCGACGCCCAGGTGTCCAACGGCGGCGTGGACCAGTACTTCCGCAACGTGCTGCTGGAGAGAGGTGGCGACCCCGGCCGGGTGCCGGCCTCCATCGCCCACAACCCGGCGCTGGCGGGCGCCCTGCCCTTTGTCGACGAGGTGCACGCCATCTGGCGCACCATTGCGCCGGCCTACACCGCCGCGGCCGAGCGGGAAGACGATGATGAAGGTGACGACGGCGCCCCGGACTGCGATGCCATCCTGGCCCCGCATGCCGAGCGCATCGAGGCGCTGCAGCAGCGCTTCTTTGCCGCCCACCATGCGATCCGCCAGGCGCTGGAGGCCGACATCGTGCGCGCGCCGGGGCACTACTTCGCCATGGCGGCCGTGCCCGGGCTGCGCGGCCGGGGCATCGAGCATGTGGTGCAGGGTGGCGGTGCGCACCGGCTGCGCTTCGACGATGGCTTCCCCGTGGGGCCCAACACGCTGGAGAACGAGGACGGCAGCTGCGACGTGGTCTGGTTCTCGCGCGACCGCACGCTGGTGCAGGCAGAAACCTCGGGCTGGGCCGGCAACCGCGACCGCCGCTGGATCCACTACCCCAGCCAGGCCAGCGGCAGCTGGAGCTTCAACTTCAACGGCGAGGGTGAATCGGTGCGGCAGGACTCGCGCTCGCTCGGGCTCACGCAGCACGGCGTGCAGGAGTTTCTGCGGGCCGACGGGCGCGTGGCGAACTCGGCCGTGTACTGGCACGGGCAGGAGCTGCGCCAGGAGTTCTTCTACCCCGATGGCGGCCTGCAGCTGCTGACCGAACGCACGCCCGAGGGCAACGAGCGGCACCAGCGCCACTGGCCCGGCGGCCAGCCCCATACCGACAGCGTGCTGCAGGCCGATGGCCGCACGCGCTATACCCGCTGCCTGGATGCCGAGGGCCGCGACCTGGCCCCGGGCGGCAACGGCCGGCTGGTGGAGCTGCTGAGCCTGGACGATGGCATGCGCCAATGGCGCGAGGGCGCCCTGGTGGCCGGCTACCTGCACGGCCCCGTGGTGCGCATGGCAAGCCACCTGGACGGCACCGGCGCACGCGAGACGGAGCGCCGGAACTTCGACCACGGCCAGGCCCAGGACTGGTGACCATGGGCAGTAGCAGCAGCAGCACCGGCCGCGCGCCCGACAAGGCCCTCGCCCAACTGCAGCAGTGGCTGGCCCACCCGGGCAACCACGCCACGCTGCTCGAGCGCCCGGAGCGAGCGCTGGCCGAGTATGCCGCGCTGCCCGTGCGGCGCTTTTCCAACGCCCATACCGAAAAGGCCGCGGGCTATGTGCGCTCTCCCTCCACAACGTCCATGGACTCCATCGGCTACTGGCTGCAGGCCGAGGCCATCCACGCCTGGGCCGCCCACGGCGCGGACCCCGGCCCCGCCTGGAACCGCGCCGCAGCCTGGCGCCTGTGGGGCATGGCCGTGCAGTGCGCGCGGCTGGAGGGCGGCGAGATCACCAACCCGCACATCCTGAGCGACAAGGCCGCCGAGGTGCTGTACCTGCTGGCCGCCGTGGGCGACCGCCTGCGCTGCGAGCAATGGGGCCGGCGCATGCTGGCGCTGCGCGATGCGGGCCACCTGCCGGATGCGGGCTCCAAGTCCGGGCCGTTCGCGCTGTCGCTGCTCACGCACTGGCTCACGCCTGCCGCCGCCCGGCCCGTCGGCGCGTTCTGCATGCCGGGCATGGTGGACACCTCGGGCGCCTGCACGGCCTACCAGGGGCTGGTGGACCACCTGCGCACCGACAGCGCATCGCCTGCCCTGGCCACCGCCCTGCACGCCGCGGCCGATGCCCACCAGCGCGAGACCCGGGTCACGACCGACGAGGAGAGCTTCGACTTCGACGCCTTCCACGACATGGTGGTGGCCATGGAGCTGCTGGGCTGGGTGCGCATTCGCACCTGGCTGGGCCATGCACCGCCGCCCGACTGGCCAGCGCCGCCGCTGCATGCAGCCAGCGCCTTGCCGGCCGGCTGGTGGGGTGTGGAGCGGCCTATCGACGCCAGCGACCCGCTGCTCACGCGCGTGATGCACCGCGTGCAGCAGGTGCTGCCCGGCCGCGACATGCTGGCGCGCGAGTTCGCCCCCCTGCCCCCGCCTGCACCCCCATCCAGCCCCACCGCCCCATGAACGTCATCGACCACGAACCCGCCAGCTGGTTCCTCGTGCAGCACGGCGACCAGCTGCTGCTGGACGTGAACTGCCACCACAGCTTTGTCTCGTACAGCGTGCTGGTTGCGCTGAGCGAGGAAGAAACCAGCCTCTACCGCCAGCGTGGCCACGCCTACCTCAATGAACTGGCCCATGCGATTCACTACTCCGCCCCCGGCGTGGCAGGCAGCCGCTCGCCCTACAAGGAGCGCAATGTGGACCGGGAGTTTGGAGCCCAGGTGATGGCCGCCATCCAGGCGCACCGCGCTCAGCAGGCAGCGGGCGACTGATGGCGGGCCACTGGGCGCGTCGCAGGGCTGCCCCGCTGGTGGCCGGCCTGGTGGCGGGGCTGCTGCTTGTCAGCGGCTGCACGACGACGGCGCCCAGCGCGTCCAACGTGTCCAACGCGGCCACCACGCACCAGCCCACCGTTCCTGGCGCCACCTGGCAGGCCTGGCCTGCGCCCGGGGACGGCAGCGCCTGCCAGCACGACCTGCAGGCCGCACGGAACTACGTGCGCACGCTCGACACCACCGCCCTCATGGCCGTGAAGGATGGCCGCGTGCTGTTCAGCCAGGGCCCGGTGGAGCGGGTGAGCATTGTCTTTTCGGTGCGCAAGAGCCTTCTGGCCATGCTGTACGGCAAGTACGTGGCCAGCGGCGCGATCGACCTCGACCGCACGCTGGCCGAAGTGGGCATCGACGATGCAGTGGGCGGCCTGCTGCCCGGCGAACGCCAGGCACGGCTGCGCGACCTGCTGGCCGCGCGCTCGGGCGTGTACCACCCGGCGGTCAATGGCGGCGACGATGCGGCCGCGGCGCCCGCGCGCGGTTCGCAGGCGCCGGGCAGCTACTTCCTGTACAACAACTGGGACTTCAATGCCGCCGGCACCGCCTTCGAGCGGCTGACCGGGCGCGGCATCTACCAGGCCTTTGCCGAGGACCTGGCCGCGCCGCTGCAGCTCGAAGACTTCAACCCCCCGCGCCATGGGCGCAGCGGCGATGCCCGCCGGTCCGAGCACCTGGCCTACCCCTTCCACCTGTCCACGCGCGACATGGCGCGGCTGGGCCTGCTGGCGCTGAACCAGGGCGCCTGGCAGGGCCGGCAACTGCTGCCGCGCGGCTGGGTGGCGCGCATGGTGCAGCCCGTCACCCCTGCGGCCGAGATGCACCCCGCCCACGTGGCCCGGCGCGGCTTTGGCTATGGCTACCTGTGGTGGCTGCTGGAGAAGGAAGGCCCGCAATCACCCTTGCACGGTGCCTACATGGCCTGGGGCGTGCACGGCCAGTACATCCTGGTGCTGCCCGCGCGCTCCATGGTGATCGCGCACAAGCGCGAGGTACCCGTGGCCGACAACTGGAATGTCAGCTGGGTGGGGCCGCGCGAGTTTCTGCGCGCAGCGCGCATGCTGGCCACTGCACGGTGCGGCGCGGGCGCCCCTGGCTGAGCCGGCTCAGCGCCCGCGCCCCAGCACCAGCGCCAGAGGCAGTGCCAGCAGCTCGGCCACGAAGCCCACTGGCGCCCAATAGGTCTGCCAGCCCAGGATGCGGATGTCGCGCAGCCCCAGGGGACGCACCATTTCTGCAGGGGCATACACCAGGATCATCGCCGCCAGACCGATGCCGAACACCACCAGCAGGCTGGCGGCGCGCCAGGGGCGCAGGCCCATGCGGGCCCCGAAGCGGGCATGCACGGCATACAGCACCAGCAGGCCCAGCGCCAGCGCGGGCGCCAGCAGCCACAGGCCCAGGGCGATGAGTTCGGTGGGGTAGATGATCATGCGGCAGCCCGCACGCGGGCGTGCCGCTGGCGCACCAAGGGTGCGCGGCGGCTAGAACGCATCCTTGTACATCTCGGTCGCCAGCTCCAGCGCCAGGGCCTTGCCGCCCACGGCGCTGAGCACGTTGGCCATGTCCTCGGAGGTGTCGGCATAGAACCAGTCGATGGTGAAGCGCAGGGTGCGGCCCAGTTGCTGCTCGCCCGCCACCATGGGGGGCTGGCCCAGGGTGCGCAGCTGCATGTTCTCGCCCAGGCGCGACTGCTCGCGCACCCACCACGACAGGAATTCCGCGGCGCGCAGCCCCGATTCGTTGCGCTGGATGCGGAATTCCAGCGACAGCAGCACCTCGTTCTCCAGCGCGCCATTGGATCGGCGCAGCGCGGCAATCGGCAGGTCGGCATGCGGGCCATTGGGCAGCGACAGGTCGGCCAGCACCACCTCGGGCAGGTAGGTGTTGTCCAGCTGCGCCTGGGTCACGCCCGGTACGGCAGTGAGCGCGGCGATCAGGCGCACCACTTCGGCCGGGGCGTCCTGGTCCGGCTCGGCGGGCTGCGCAGATCCCTCGTCGAGCCCTGCGGGCTGTGTGGTTTCCGCATCGTCGTAGTCGTCGGCGGCCAGCTGCGCAGGTTGCGTGGCGGGTTCCACGGGCTCGTAGGGTATGGGGGGCTGGATCATCGAAAGGTCTTTGTCCGGGTAAAACAAACAACAAACAACGCGCAGGGTGTCCTGGGAGGGCGGGCGGGCCGGCTTTCGGCGGCC
>NZ_AKJX01000053.1 GCF_000276605.1 Acidovorax sp. CF316
CCGCCCAGCGCCTGGCCGCGCGGCGTCAGTTCCAGCCCGAGCTTGCCGCGCACCACCAGGCGATCGCCCAGCATCCGGCGCAGCCGCCCCAGCGCCCGGCTGGCGGCCGGCTGGCTCAGGCCCAGGCGAAGGCCCGCCTGCGTGACGCTGCGCTCCCGAACCAGGGCTTCGAACAGTTTCAGCAGGTTGAGGTCGAGCGCAGACAAATCCACTTGGTGCATATTCAATATGACTTTCATGCCATTGCCGCATGCTAAGCCGTCTCGCACCATTCGGGCTCTTCTGAACTGGAGTTTTTTCGAATGACTGCTTCCCCTCCTCTCCCCTATGTCGTGACGGGCGTGACCGGCCGCACCGGTGCCGCTGCCGCCGATGCGCTCTTGCGCAGCGGCCAGCCTGTGCGCGCCGTGGTGCGCGACCCGGCCCAGGGCCGGCCCTGGGCCGAACGTGGCGCCGAGATTGCCGTGGCCGACCTCACGGACCTGGCCTCGATGACCCGGGCGCTCAGCGGCGCCCGGGGTGCCTATGCCGTCTGTCCGCAGCACTACGGCCGTGAAGACCTTGTCGAGCAGGCAGACCGGGTGGCCAGCACCACGGCGCGCGCAGCGCTGGCGGCGGGCGTGCCCAGGCTCGTGGCCCTGTCATCGGTAGGCGCCGACCGCGAGAGCGCCACGGGATGGATCGGGATGAACCGCGTGTTCGAGCAGCGCTTGCAGGAAGCCGGTGTTTGCGCCGTCTTCCTGCGCGCGGCCTATTTCATGGAGAACTGGGCACCGATGGTCGCGCAGGCCGTGCGCAGCGGCACGCTGCCAAGCTTTCTGGCCCCACCCCAGCGCGCCCTGCCGATGGTGGCCACGGCGGATGTCGGCAGCACCGCAGCGGCCTTGCTGGTGCAGCAGGAGTGGGCGGGGAACCGCGCGGTGACCCTCGCGGGGCCCGGGGACTGCGCTCCGAACGATGTCGCCGCCATCGTTGCAGCCACGCTCGGCAAGCCCGTCGGCGTGGCCGTGCTGCCCGAAGCGCAGTGGCCCCAGGCACTGGCCGACGCCCATTTCTCCCAGGCCGCGCTGGCGGGTTTCACCGAAATGACCCGGGGCCTCAACGCCTCGCACATCGACATCAAGAGCGACCCCGACGCGGCCGCACGGGCAGGAACGACGGCGCTCGGGCAGGTCATCGCAGCCCTGGCACGGCGCCAGGGCTGAGCCCGGTGCAAACGCGGGTCGGGCAAGGTCTTGCCCGATCCGTTAACCTCGCCCTCTTCAACCGACCGCGCGCAACACCCTCCTGCGGCGCGGCACCGCAACCGCCTTGCCATCCACCACCCCATGACCACCCCCACGGGCCCCTCGTCCAACGGACTGCTGTTCCGTGTCTCCAGCGCACATGCGGTCAGCCACCTGCACATCATGGCCGTGCCGGCCATGCTGCCGCTGTTGCCCCAGGCGCTCGACGCGAGTTTCGTCGAGCTCGGCTTCGCCATCGGCATGTTCAACATCGTCACGGCCCTGGTGCAGGCGCCGCTGGGCTTTGCGGTGGACAAGCTCGGTGCACGGCGCATGCTCATCGCCGCGCTGGCGCTGGGCGCGCTCAGCTTCGGGCTGCTGGCAGTGTTCCCCAGCTACACCTGCCTGCTGGTGGCCATGGCGCTGGCGGGGCTGGCCAACGGCGTGTACCACCCGGCGGACTACGCCCTGCTCTCGCGCGGCATCGACGCGCAGAAGATGGGGCGCGCCTTCTCGATCCATACCTCGGCGGGCTATCTGGGCGGTGCGCTGGCCCCGCCGCTGATGGTGGGCATCGCCGTCACGGCGGGCGCGCAGTGGTCGTTTGCCGTGGCCGCGCTGGCGGGCGCCATCGCCCTGGCCTGCGTGGCCGTGGGTGGGCAGGCCGCGCCCGCCACCGCCGCATCGCCACCCAAGGCCGACCAGGCCAGGGCCAAAGCCACGGCGGGCCGCCCGCTCAAGACCCCGCTGCTCACCCTGGTGACCCTGACCCTGCTGTTCACCCTGCTGAGCCTGAGCACCGGCGCCATCGACAAGTTCTCGGTCACTGCGCTGATGCAGGGCTTTGCCGTGCCGCTCTCGGTGGCCAACTCGGCGCTCACCGCCTTCCTGTTCGCCAGCGCCGCCGGCGTGCTCGCAGGCGGGGTGCTGGCCGACCGCACGCAGCACCACGGCGTGCTGGCAGCAGCCGCCTTTGCGCTGGCGGCCGTGCTGGTGGTGGCAGTGATCCTGGTGAGCCTGCCGGCGCTGGCGCTGGTGGTGGCACTGGGGCTGATCGGCTTCTTGACCGGCGTGGTCGCCCCCTCGCGCGACATGCTGGTGCGCGCGGCCTCGCCGGTGGGGGCCGAGGGCCGCACCTTCGGCATCGTGTCCACCGGCTTCAACATCGGCGGCGTGCTGGGCCCCCTCATGTTCGGGCTGCTGCTCGACCGGGGCCTGGCGGCCGGCGTGCTCTGGGCCTCGGTGGCCTTCATGGCCGCCACGGTGGTGATCGTGCTGTTCCAGGAGCGCAGCCAGGCGGCAGCGCGGCAGCCCGCGCTGGCGGGGCGGTGACCCGCCAGCGCGGGCCCTGAACGGGCAGCCAGCGCCCTGGCAGAAGGCATGCGCTCCCTTGCGCCAGCCTCGCCAAGATACGACTGCCGGCTTGTGAAGCAAGCCTGCTGAAACCGGCCTTGCCCTCGCTGCCAGTGCGGGGCCGCCTCTCAGCGGATCACAGCCACGGCGGTCGGGTTGGGGCCCGGAGCCGACGTTGCGAAACGCCACCCGGAAGCTGCCGTTGATTTGCCGCCCGCTGGCTCACAGTCCCCAACGTGCTGTTGAAAACACCGGTGCCTCCCTACTGGCAAGCTATAGTTTGCTCAGTTGATGCTTGCCGGGTTTGCAGGAAATTTGTATCGGTGCTTTTGAACAGCGCACTGACTGCAAGCCCAAGCTGCAAGCCACTTCCAGGAGGACCCATTGTCCAGAATATCCCGCAAGGTCCCGTTTATCCCGCAGGTTTTGCGGGATACAGCACGTTGGGCATCTGGAATAACCTGCCGTAGGCGCATGGAGGTACTCTCATGTTGAGATCCCAGTATCTTCTGCTACTGGCCTTCCTGGCCGCACCATCTTTCGCAGCGCCCTCTGACGCCCTTGCCCAGTGGGTACCCAATGGTTGGAAGGTCATCACCAACAACGCAGGGGACCTGAACCGCGACGGAATTGACGACGTGGTGCTTGTCACTGAAGAAACCAATCCTGCCAATTTCAAGAAGAAGCCAGAGGGGTCTCCTGGACCGAACATCCTCAATTTGAATCCACGCCGTCTCGTCATTCTCCTGCGGTCATCCAGTGGGCTGAAAGAAGTCCTGCGCAGGGACAATCTGCTCCCTAGCGAGAATGCTGAAGACATGGATTGCTTGGCCGATCCACTAGCGAACGGTGGTGTATCGATTGCGAGAGGCAATCTGGTCATCGAATTGCAAGATTGGCGAAGCTGCGGTAGCTATGGCGTGGTGAGCGAAAAGTTCACTTTCCGCACCCAGGGCACTCGGTTTCAACTTGTAGGTTATGACCGCTCTGAGTCCTCCCGCAGCACTGGCGAAAGATCCGAGTACAGCACCAATTATTTGACGGGCAAAAAGAAGACAACGACGGGACTGAATGACTTTAGGGACTTCAAGGCAGAGGTTTCTTGGAAGAGGCTTCCGTCCAAGAAGGCTTTCTTCTTGGACGAAATCTCCCTCCATTGCGACGCAGCTGATCCAGCGCAAAAGAACAATTGGTGCCAGTAGCCATGCTCCATATGCCCAACCATCAGGTCAACACGGACGCTGCGCGATGAAGCCGCGCTGCGCCGGTTACCTCAAACGTTGAGCGCCTGCTTTCAGCCGCCTCCACTGGCCGCTCCTGGCCGATGGCCGCCATGGTAGACAGGCCGGAAACGGCGCCTCGGCAGGTTGTCAAAGCAGCGGCCCGTCGTGTAGCAGGCCCTGGGCTCCAACACCAGTGGGGCCCAGGGAGCCTTCAGAACAGATGGCCCCCGGGCCGAAGATGCGGGTGCAGCCGCAGTCCTTCAGCCGTTGCGCATCGCGCGCCGTCTCACAACGACATGACAGCGAACGAGCAGAAGACCAACACGATGCAAAAGAACCCGCCAACGAAGCAGGCGGACCGGTCGGTGAGGACCCGCTGCCCATCGCGCACAAAACTCAGTGCTCCCGCTGCGCCGTGGATCCGGCCTTCGCCTGCGCGCTCGCCACGCCAGCGCCCCAAGGTCAGCGCATAGATCACCAACTTGCCCGCCACGACGAACACAAAGTCCACCAATATCGTGGCCACCAATCCAAAAATTGCTTCCATCCGTGTAGATGCTCCCAGGGCTTGTCACCACCAAAGCCGGCCTGCCGCGTCCTTCTTCTTCCCGGTGGTGCGCGGCTGCTTTTTCCTGGCCCATGGTGGGCAGCGGCGCCGCCACCGCATCTTAGGGGCTGTGCGTGGGGGTGTGCCGGATTGCAGGGGCACAAGGGCAGGCAGGGGGTGAGGGTACTCGCTGGCTCAGCTTGCCTGGCAGGTGGGGTGCCACGGGGGTGAGGGGGATTGCTTGGCCGGCCAGGGGTCTGGGCCCTCCGCGGTGAGCGGGCCCGTCGGTGCGGATAGCGTGGGATGGGGCTGTCTCGCCTTCCATGCCTGCGCGACAAGTGCGCGCTCGTTCTTCAGTGCCGGATCAATGCCGGATCAATGGCTGCCGAACACATCCACGGGGGACGGGGACACATGCCGCCGGAGCTCGCCGTTGGCGACTTCCAGTGCCTCAGGGTAGCTGGCCCAGGGCCCCCGCACGGTGAGCACCGGAGAGCCGTCTTCTTCGAAGATGAAGATGCTGTGGGGCACCGGAGCGTGCTGTCGCAGCGTGACGGGCCTCACCATGTAGACGGAACCATGGAGTTCGATGTTGGGAGGCCAAGGGGTGTGCATGCCGGCTCTTGTTACAAATGTTTTCAACTGTGGCTATCTTATGCCCAGAAGCGCCATTTGGATGATCGGCAACCCGGGTGAGCGTGATGTCCTACACGGATGGGGTGTGAATCGCAGGGACGCGGCTTCGCTGCGGGGCCGCAGGCGGGCGTCGCGTTGGCGGGGGCGGGTTGCAGCCCCGCCTACCCCACCGTCCAATCCCCATCCGCCACCGCAGACACCCCGCTCAGCCGGACCAGGCCATCCTGGCTGCCCAGTGCGGCCGTGGCGTCGTTCACCAGGATGTAGGTGTCGCCGCCGTAGCCAAAGGCAATGGCCTTGCTCGCGCCGGCAGTGCTGGCAGCCAGGGCAGCGGCGTCCAGCAGCGAGGTGGACGCGGCGATGCTGGCCAGTTGCGCGCTGCTGGGCGCCGCCTTGGCGGTCGGTGTGGCGGCGGTCAGGCGCAGTTGGTCGGTGCCGCTCACAAAGTCGGTCACCTCGATGGCCGAGCGGCGCAGCGCGGCCGCGTTGTCCAGGCCCAGGGCCGCGCTGGCGGGGCCGGCCAGGCCGGTGAGGGCGAGCACGTCGGCACCCGCGCCCAGGGTGATGCTGTGGGCGTTGCGGGCGCCGATGGTGACGGTGTCTGCCCCCGCCCCCGCATCGATGGCCGCGCGCCCGCCCGAGGTGTCGTTCACGGTGATCCGGTCTGCCGCCTGGCCGCCGAGGATGCCGATGGGCGTGGCACCCGTGGTGGCGAACGTCAGGTCCAGCGGCGCCTGGAGGGCCGCGGCGTTGATCACCTGCACATGGGCGCCGGTGATGGTGGTGGTGAGGGCCTGGTTGCCCGTGAGCCTGATTTCCTCGGCCGCGGCCGCAGTAATCCTGGCGCTGTTGACCGTGGTGGCGGCCACGCTGCCCGGCGTGCTGGCAATGTTCAGGGCGATCACATCGGGCACGATGATCTCGTCCGCCCCGGTCGCATCGGCCAGCATGAGGTTGACCGGCGCCACCTTGAACGAGGGGGCCTTGAAATGCACCGTCAGCGCCGTCCCGGCCAGGGAGTTCTGGATGCCCACCCCCGTTTCGCGGTTCACCCCGGTGAACGTGACGTTGCTGCCCGTGGCCGCGTCGAGCCACAGCTTCCAGATGCCCCCAGACTTCTCCGCACCGAGCTGTGCCTCCGCGCCCGCGGTGATGAACACGGACTCGATGTTGCTCAAGGTGGGCACCACCTGGTCGCCGGCGGCCAGCGTGGCCTTGAGCACATTGTCCTTCATGCCATGGCCGCCGCCCTCGATGACGTCGGCCGAACCCAGTTGGCCGGGACTTTGCGCCAGGAAAACATCGTCATGCCGCGTGCCTTGCAGCGTGTCATTCCCGGTCGTGAGTTCCAGCGTGACCCCCGGGCCCTCCGAGATGACGTCGACCGTTGCATAGCCCTTGTTGGACGGATTGCTGGAGTACGCATGCACAGCCGCGATCTCATCGTTCCACCGGGCGGCGGCGGCCGAGTAGATGGCCAGGTCGCCCGTGGCGCCTTCCAGGCCCGAGAGGATCTGCCCCAACTGCAGCGCAACGACGCCCACATTGGCCTTGCCCACGGCGGCCAGGTAATCCTCCAGCGCCCCTCGCAAGGCAGGATTGGGCAACAGGCCCAGCGTCTCCAACAGCATGTAGGACAGGTACGCTTCGGACGTGCGCGCGTAGCCTTCGCCAAACTCACGCGCCACCGCATGGGCGCCCTCCGAGCCGATCTTGGCCACCGTGTAGATATACGACTCGTACCACAGTGGCTGCTGCCCATAAAACACGCGGTTCAAGATGGCAAAGGTGGCATCCGCGCCGAAAACCTGCACTGGCATTTTTTTCAACCTCCCGGGTTGTTTTTTGCAATGCACAGAGCCTATCGCGCCACGGGCCATTGCGATGCGCCTGCCCTCCACCATCGAGCAACTCTTTGCTACATGCGGCCTTGCGGCCCACGCAGTGGCTCAGGACCCGGAAGAACCAGGCAGTGCCACCGCCTGTGCGGACCGTGCTCACCGGGCAGCCACTACCGGATGGTGTGGACCAGCTGGTAGCGCTTGCTCGCCACCATCTCGTACAGCGTGCTGCTTTGCTTGTCACTCTTGAGGCCGTAACCGACATACAGCGTGGAGCCCCGCAAGGCGCGCAGGTCCTGGTTCGAGATCAGCACAGTGGTCCTGTTCTCCAGCCCGTGGATCCAGGGCAGGGGAATGCCGAACGGTGTAAGGGGTGCAAAACCGTACCCGTTGTAGCTGAATCCCGACGAGTCCGGCCCAAAGACCATGAGATAGACATCGCCCTCTACGCCACTGGCCAGGTGTTCGCTGCTGATCTGCACCCGCACCGTGAGCGTCTGGAGCTCAATCGGCCCCGTCACGGTCATCTCGCCCAGTTGCCCCGGACTGGGGCCTTCGAACACCACGGGCGTCGGCTGCACCGGCGCGGCCCCGGCTGGCCCGGTGCCCAACTGCCCCACGCTGTTGCTGCCCCAGGCCATGAGGGTGCCGTCGGACTTCAGGGCCAGGGTGTGCAGGGCCGCGGCCGCGATCTCGGTGTAGCCGTTGCCCAGGAGCTGGGGGCTGTCCACATCGGCCGGCGAATCCACACCCAGCTGGCCATTGGCATTGGAGCCCCAGACCCACACAGTGCCATCGGTCTTCAGCGCCACGGTGTGCGACGTGCCCTTGGCCACCTGGCCATAGCCCGCGCCGAGCGAGGCAGGCTGCTCCTCGCCCTTCCACTGCCAGAGCGTTCCATCCGTCTTCACGCCCACGGCGGTGGCGGCATTGAGCGCGACCTGCGCAAACCCGCTGCCTGCCGGGCCGTTGCTGCCGTAGGCAGTGCGCCAGGTGTTGAGCAGGTGGTTGTTCGACACGTAGCGCAGCGCGCCACCATCGAGCACGAACAGCGCGTTGTAGGGGCCTGTGGCCATCTGCCGGTAGCCGGCGGGCAACGCGTCCAGCGAGCCACTGCCCCC
>NZ_AKJX01000054.1 GCF_000276605.1 Acidovorax sp. CF316
GTGGGGCTTGGTCCGTTCGAATTTACCTTTTGCCATTTTCAATTCTCCAAAGAGCAATGCCTGTGTTGTGGTTTAACGTCTGCATCCGGTTGCTGGTTCGCCCTGCACAGGCAACGGGGCGGCACCGGATCGCAGACTGCAAAATCTTGCGAAAGAGGGTCGAGGCGGCCGCCGGCACCTGCATGCAGGCGCTGGCGGCAATCTCTTGCGGGCTGCTTACTTGGCGCGCGAAGCCATGATGGCTTCGGACACGTTGCGAGGCGCTTCGCTGTAGTGCTTGAATTCCATCGAGTACGTGGCGCGGCCTTGCGTTGCAGAGCGCAGCGAGGTCGAGTAGCCGAACATTTCCGACAGCGGCACTTCGGCGCGGATGGCCTTGCCACCGCCCGGGATGTCGTCCATGCCCTGGACCATGCCGCGGCGGGAGGACAGATCGCCCATCACCGTGCCGGCGTAGTCTTCAGGCGTTTCCACTTCCACGGCCATCATGGGTTCCAGGATGACCGGGTTGGCCTTGCGGCAGCCTTCCTTGAAGCCGAAGATGGCAGCCATCTTGAACGCCAGTTCGTTCGAGTCCACATCGTGGTACGAACCGAAGTGCAGCGTGACCTTGACGTCGACCACGGGGTAACCGGCCAGCACGCCTTGCGTGACGGCTTCGTTGATACCCTTTTCCACGGCCGGGATGAATTCGCGAGGAACCACACCGCCCTTGATGGCGTCGACGAACTCGATGCCCTTGCCGGCTTCGTTGGGTTCGATCTTGAGCACGACGTGACCGTACTGGCCCTTACCACCGGACTGGCGCACGAACTTGCCTTCGGCTTCTTCCACCGTCTTGCGGATGGTTTCGCGGTAGGCAACCTGGGGCTTGCCCACGTTGGCTTCCACGCCGAATTCACGCTTCATGCGGTCGACGATGATTTCCAGATGCAGCTCGCCCATGCCGGCGATCAGGGTCTGGCCCGATTCTTCGTCGGTCTTCACGCGGAAGGATGGATCTTCTGCAGCCAGGCGCTGCAGTGCGATGCCCATCTTTTCCTGGTCGGCCTTGGTCTTGGGTTCCACGGCCTGCGTGATCACAGGCTCGGGGAACACCATGCGCTCCAGAATGATCTGGGAGTCGATGTCGCTCAGCGTTTCACCGGTCGTCACGTCCTTCAGGCCCACGCAGGCAGCGATGTCGCCGGCGCGGATTTCTTCGACTTCCTGGCGCTCGTTGGCGTGCATCTGCACGATACGGCCGATACGTTCCTTCTTGCCCTTGATGGGGTTGTAGACGGTGTCGCCCTTGCTCAGAACGCCGGAGTACACGCGCACGAAGGTCAGCTGGCCCACGAACGGGTCGGTCATCAGCTTGAATGCCAGGGCCGAGAACTTTTCGCCGTCGTCCGCCTTGCGGGTGACTGGCTTTTCGTCTTCGTCGGTACCGGTCACGTCAGGAATGTCCGTCGGTGCTGGCAGGTAGTCGATCACGGCGTCGAGCATGCGCTGCACGCCCTTGTTCTTGAACGCGGTGCCGCACAGCATCGGGTGGATTTCCGTGGCGATGGTGCGTGTACGCAGGCCGAACTTGATTTCGGCTTCGGAGAGGTCGCCCTCTTCCAGGTACTTGTTCATCAGCTCTTCGGAGGCTTCGGCAGCGGCTTCCACCATCTTCTCGCGCCATTCCTTGGCGGATTCCACCAGGTCGGCCGGGATTTCTTCGTAGCTGAACTTCATGCCCTGCGAGGCTTCATCCCACAGGATGGCCTTCATCTTCAGCAGGTCGACCACGCCGGTGAACTTGTCTTCGGCGCCGATCGGGATCACCACGGGCACGGGGTTGGCCTTCAGGCGCAATTTCATCTGCTCGTAGACCTTGAAGAAGTTGGCACCGGTACGGTCCATCTTGTTCACGAAGGCCAGACGTGGCACCTTGTACTTGTTGGCCTGGCGCCAGACGGTTTCCGACTGGGGCTGCACGCCACCCACGGCGCAGTACACCATGCAGGCGCCGTCGAGCACGCGCATCGAACGTTCCACTTCGATCGTGAAGTCCACGTGACCGGGGGTGTCGATGATGTTGAAGCGGTGCTCTTCGTAAGAGTTGTCCATGCCCTTCCAGAAGCAGGTCGTGGCAGCCGAGGTGATCGTGATGCCGCGCTCTTGTTCCTGCTCCATCCAGTCCATGGTGGCAGCGCCGTCGTGCACTTCACCAATCTTGTGGCTCACGCCCGTGTAGAACAGGATACGTTCGGTGGTCGTGGTCTTGCCAGCGTCAATGTGGGCCGAGATACCGATATTGCGGTAGCGCTCGATGGGAGTCTTGCGAGCCATGGTGGATCCTTGGATGGGTCGTGTTATTCGGGGGAGGGGCCCAGCATTGTGGCGCTGCAACCCGTCAATTTTGTGACCGCCTCAATCGCCACAAGGCTGCAGGCAAAAATGCCGGCAGCCTTGCGCTTGGCGACGAGGGCAGTTCGTCGATTTAGAAGCGGAAGTGGCTGAATGCCTTGTTGGCTTCGGCCATGCGGTGAACTTCGTCACGCTTCTTCATGGCACCACCACGGCCTTCGGTGGCCTCCAGCAGCTCGTTGGCCAGACGCTGGGCCATCGACTTTTCGCCGCGCTTGCGGGCCGCTTCCTTGATCCAGCGCATGGACAGGGCCAGGCGACGGACAGGGCGCACTTCGACGGGCACCTGGTAGTTGGCACCGCCGACGCGGCGGGATTTCACTTCGACCATGGGCTTCACGTTGTTGATGGCAACGGTGAAGGCTTCCAGCGGGTCCTTGTCAGGGTGCTTCTTCTCGATCAGTTCCAGGGCACCGTAAATGATGCGCTCTGCAACAGCCTTCTTGCCGCCTTCCATGATCACGTTCATGAATTTGGACAGCTCTACATTGCCGAACTTGGGATCCGGCAGGATTTCACGTTTGGGGACTTCGCGACGACGTGGCATTTTTCACCTCATATTGCTTCAGTTGGCATCTTTTCAGACACCGCGAGATTCATTCAGAACCCCACTTACTCGACCCACACGGAACACTCCGCGCTTGGGGTCACTTCGTTTGACTGCGCCTGCCAGGCGAATCAAACACCGATGGAGACACAACCGCCAGGGCTTACTTGGCCTTTGGCTTCTTGGCACCGTACTTGGAGCGCGATTGCTTGCGGTCTTTCACGCCTTGCAAGTCGAGCGAGCCGCGCACGATGTGGTAACGCACACCGGGCAAGTCCTTGACACGACCGCCGCGAACCAGCACCACGCTGTGTTCCTGCAGGTTGTGGCCTTCGCCGCCGATGTAGGAAATGACTTCGAAGCCGTTGGTCAGGCGAACCTTAGCGACCTTGCGCAGAGCGGAGTTAGGCTTCTTTGGCGTCGTGGTGTACACACGGGTGCACACGCCGCGGCGCTGGGGAGAGTTCTCCATCGCAGGGCTCTTGGACTTGATCTTTTCGACCTCGCGCCCCTGACGGACTAGTTGATTGATGGTTGGCATGAATACGTCCCTAAACGTAAAAAACGAAAACGTGAAACCCTTCGGAATTTCCGAAAAGCCTTCTAATGTAGCAGCATGAGCCCCGACGGGCAAGCGGCACGCGGTGTTCCCGTGCAACCGGGTCGACCGTTCTTGCGCCTGCCCTGGCGTCTTGCTGCTTTTGGAAGCCCTTACTTGATCCAGAGGCGAATGGCGTCCCAGGCACGGCCCAGGATGCCGGCCTGCGCCACGCCGTCCAGCGCCACCAGGGGCACCTCGGCCAGCGTCTGCTCGCCCAGCACCACCTTCAGCGAACCCACGGCCTGGCCCTTGGTGAAAGGCGCCACCAGGGGATCGGGGCGGGCGATCTCGGTCTTGATCTTGCCGCCGCTGCCCGAAGGCACGGCCACCACGATGGCCTCGCTGCGGCCGAGCTTGAGGGTATTTTCCGTGCCCTTCCAGACGGCAGGGGTGGCCACCGGCTGGCCCGCGTCGAACAGCTTGACCGCCTCGAAGGCGGTATAGCCCCAGTTCAGCAGCTTCTGGCTTTCATTGGCACGGGCGTTCTCGCTGGCGGCGCCGAGCACGATGGACAGCAGGCGGCGCTGGCCCACGTTGGGGAAGTCGCGCTTGGACGTGGCCACCAGGCAGTAGCCGGCAGCGGCGGTGTGGCCGGTCTTGAGGCCATCCACCGTCGGGTCCCGGAACAGCAGCGAGTTGCGGTTGTTGCCGTTGGAAGCCGGCGTACCCGGGTAGCTGTACTGCTTGGTGGAGTAGTAGTGCATGTACTCCGGGAAGTCCTTCATGAGCCGGCTGGCCAGCACACCCAGGTCGCGCGCGGTGGTGGTATGGCCGGGCTCGGTCAGGCCCTCGGGGTTCTTGTAGGCGGTGTTCTTCATGCCCAGGGCCTTGGCCTGGTCGTTCATCAGCTTGACGAAGTTCTCGGCCGTGCCGCCCACGCCTTCGGCCAGCGCCATGGTGGCGTCGTTGCCCGACTGGACGATCATGCCCTTGATCAGGTCGTCCACCGGCACCTGCATCTTGGGGTCGATGAACATGCGCGACCCGGGCATCTTCCAGGCCAGCACGCTCACGGGCAGCTTCTGGTCCAGGGCAACTTTCTTGGCGCGCAGGGCGTCGAACACCAGGTAACCGGTCATCAGCTTGGTCAGCGAAGCCTGCTCCACGGGCACGTCGATGTCCTTGGCGGCCAGCACCTGACCGGCCGTGATGTCCAGCAGCAGGTAGTTGCGCGCGGCGATCTCGGGCGGCTGCGGGGCCTGCACCTGCGCCCACAGGGCGGCGGGCGCAAGCACCGCGGCGAGGAGGACGGAGCGCAGCGTGGGCAAGAGGGACTTCATGGAAACGGGCATTCGGGTGAGAGAAGAGGAGAGAAAACAGCAGAAAGCAGCGGGATAGCGGCGTGCGACCTGCGCGGCGCACCGGCTGGCCGTGGAGCGTCAGGCCCCGGCCAGCAGGTGGCGGGTCACCAGGTTTTTCAGAAGCGGCAATTGTCCGTGAAAGAAATGCCCCCCACCGGGGACGACTGTCACAGGGAGTATCTGGGGGCGTGCCCAGTCCATCACCGCCGCCAGGGGCACGGTGTCGTCCTGCTCGCCATGCACGACCAGGGTGCGCTCGTGCGCCTCGGGCGGCACCGGGGCCACGGTGAAGCGGCTGGCCGCCGTGCCCACCAGCACCACACGCTCGATGGCGCGCTCGCCCCACAGGCTGGCCAGCGCATGGCTGGTGACGAACGCGCCGAAGGAGAAGCCGGCCAGGGCCAGCGGCCCCTCGGGCGCCGCCTGGCGCACCACCTCCAGGAAGTCCTCGGCTTCGCCCCGGCCTTCGTCGTGCGTGCCGGCGCTGCCGCCCACGCCCCGGAAGTTGAAGCGCACAGCCGTCCAGCCGCTGTGCACGAAGGCCCGCGCCAGGGTCTGCACCACCTTGTTGTCCATGGTGCCGCCAAACAGCGGATGGGGGTGGGCGATGACGGCGATGCCGCGCGGTGCGGCAGCACCCTCGGACAGCACGGCGGCGTCGCGCACCGCCTCGATGGCGCCGACGGCGCCGGTCAGGGTCAGGCGTTCGGTCTGGGAATTCACGGAATTTGCTACCAGGTCAATAGCGGCCTGCACAAAAGGGACAAGGCAGGCAGCCTGAAATCAGGAGAGGCGACAGCGCTCTGAATGGAAATCAGCGCCCGAGTTCCGGCGGCGTCACCAGGCGTTCGACCACCTGGCCATTCTTGAGGTGGGACTCGACGATCTCGTCGATGTCGGCGTTGTCCACGAAGGTGTACCAGACCGCCTCGGGGTAGACCACGGCGATCGGCCCGCCCGCACAGCGGTCCAGGCAACCCGCCTTGTTCACACGCACCTTGCCGGCGCCGGACAGGCCGGCGGCCTTCACCTGCGACTTGCAGCGGTCGAAGGCCGCCTGCGCGCCATGGTGGGCGCAGCTGTCCTCACCGTTGGTGCGGTCGTTCAGGCAAAAGAAGATGTGGCGCTGGTAATAGCCCGGCTGTGCCGCCGGTGCCGTCGTGGAGGTGTCGGTCATGGCATCATTTTAGAAGCGGGCGTCGCGCCAGCCCGCACCCATAACCCCCACAGGGAGAAGCGGCCCCGCAAAAGGGCCGCGTCCCACAGACAGGAATCGAACCTGCGGGGTCAGAAATCGAAGCTGGCGGACACCTGCCAGGTGCGTGGCGGCGCCACCGCGATGAAGTTGCGCCCGGCAATCGTCCAGTAGGCCTTGTCCGCCAGGTTGGTGATGCCGGCCTGCAGGGTCATGGTCGTGCCGTCGCCCACCGCGGTCCGGTAGCGCACGCCCACGTCGATGCGGCTCCAGGCAGGCACGCGCTGGGTGTTGGCCAGGTCCACGAAGGCGCCGCCGGTGTGCAGGTAGCGCCCCGTGAGCGTGAGCCCCGGCACGGCCGGCAGGTCGCACTCGGCACCCAGGTTGGCCGTGATTTCAGGCACGCCGATGGCCTTCTTGCCATCGGCCGTGCCGCCCGCCGTGCGCGACATGCGCCCATCCGTCCAGGCCACGCCGCCCAGCAGGCGCAGGCCGCGCGCCACCTCGCCAAAGGTCTCCAGCTCCACACCCCGGTTGCGCTGCAGGCCGGCGGCGCGGAACACATTGCGGCCATCCACGAAGGCCGTGGCCCGGCGGATGTCGAAGTACGCGGCGGTGATGCCGTAGCTGCCCTGGTCCCACTTGAGCCCCAGTTCGTGCTGTTTGGACAGGTAGGGTTCCAGCTGCTCGCCCGCATTGGCCGAGCCGGCGGGCGCAATCGCGCCCTGGGCCAGCGATTCGGCATAGTTGCCATAGACCGAGAGCCCGCCCCCCAGCTTGTACAACGCCGCCAGCGTGGGCGTGACGCGCGACTGGCGGTACGGCGCCTTCTCGATGCGCTGGTGGCGCACGGCCGCCGTGAGCAGCAGGCGGTCGTCCAGCAACGCGACGGTGTCGGCCACGGCCAGGCTGTCCAGGTGCAGGGCCGGGCTGTCCACCCCAGGTACGCTGGGGATGCCGTTGGCAAACGGGTCGGGCACGACCAGCGGCTGGTAGATGTTGCTCACCACCGGCGCGGCCAGCGGCACGGAGATGGAGCGCAGGTTCTGCAGCTGCTGGCGCTGCAGCACCGTGCCCACGGCCAGCTTGTGGCGCGTGGCGCCCCACTGGAATTCGCCGCGCACGCCCAGGTCGGTGACCTGGTTGGCCTGGGTCCAGAGCAGGCTGGAGGCGCTGGTGTAGCGCACCCGGCCCGCGCCGTCGACCGTGGTCTGGTCCACGTACTGGCGCACCGGTGGCGCTTCGCGCAGGCGCCCATGGCGGGCATGGGCCGTCCAGCCGCTCGCGAAATCCCATTCTGCGCTGAGCAGGCCGTAGGTCTGGCGCAGGTCCATGGCTTCCCAGGAGGGCTTGGCGTGCACGTGCGGATCGGGCACTGCCGGCACGGCCGCACCGGCCTGCAGCAGCCAGTGGCCGAACAGCGGCGAGGACTCGCGCCGCGTGCTGCCCGCGTCCAGCACCACGCGCAGCCTGTCACCCCGGTAGTCCAGCGCCACCTGGGGTGCGATCAGCCGCCGCTGGGCGCCATCGTAGAGCTTGCCATCCTCGGCCGATAGGTTCAGGCGGGCACCGAACTGGTTGTCCACGCCAAAGCGCTGGCCGATGTCGGCATGTGCGCCCAGCAGCGACTTGTCGAGCGCCAGGATGGACACGGAGCGCACCGGCGCATCGGTGGCCCGCTTGGGCACCAGGTTGAAGCTGCCGCCCACCGTGGCGCCGTAGCCCGACGCCCCGACCAGCCCACCGGCCGGCCCCTTGAGCACCTCCAGCCGCTCATAGTGGCGCACAGGGATATTGCTGTACGCGAACAAGCCCTCCAGGCCATCGAACAGGTAGGCATCGCTGTTGGTCAGGAAGCCCCGGATGGAACTCTGGTCCAGCGGCGAGGTGGCCGACAGGCTGGTGCGGATGGACGGGTCGTTGGCGACCATGTCGTTGACGTTGCGCGCGCCCTGGTTGCGCACCAGTTCGCTGGTCCAGGCCTTGGTGCTGAACGGCGTCTCGAACACATCGCTGTTGCCCAGCATGCCGGTGCGGCTGCCGCGCGCCACCTGGCCGCCGGCGTAGGCGCTGGGCAGCTCGCCCGGCAGCTCCTGGCTGGCCGTCACGCGCACGGCCGGCAGCGTGGTGGTGGCGCCGTCGGCCCCGGCGGGCGCTGCGGGAGCCGCCGCCCGGCGCAGCGAATAACCGCCGCCGGGCTGCGCCAGGGCCTCCAGGCCCGTGCCAGCCAGCAGGCGCGCCAGCGCTGCACCCACCGGCCAGGCACCCGACAGGCCCGGCGTGGCCAGGCCGGCCACCAGCGCGGGCTCGTAGCTCAGGTTGACGCCCGCGGCACGCGCAAAGCGGTCGAGCCCGGCACCCAGCGGACCGGCCGGGATGGAGAAGCTGCGGCTCTCTGCGCTGGCGGGTGGGGCCGCGGCCGTGGCGGGCTGGGCAGCCGCTGGCAGGCTGGCCCATGCCAGCATGCAGGCCAGGGCAGCGGCGGTCGGGTGGGAGGGAAAACGGCGGTCGGTACGGGGCATGGCGGCGGCGGTTCCAGGACGGTGGAGGGACCCCGGGGCAGCTGCCCAGGGGAGGCTTTCACCAGGGAGGCCGCTCGAAACGCCCGATCCCCTCACTTTTTCGGGAAATATTTTTCAAGCCGGGGTCGATGGCCCCACCGAGACCCACAGCCGGGTGCGGTAGACCACCTCGACCGGCTGGGTCTGCAGCAGGAACTGCAGCGCCCGGTCGGTATCGCGCACGTGGTAGACGCCCGAGACGCGCAGGCCGGCCACGCGCTCGTCGCAGACGATGCGGCCGTGCCGGTAGCGCGCGAGCTCGGCCAGCAGGTCGGCCAGGCGCATGTCCTGCCCGGCCACCACGCCATCGGCCCAGCCGTCGGCATCGAAGCCCAGCGGCGGCGCCGGCTGGGCCCCCGTGGCGCCGAGCCACCAGGCATCGCCCGGCCTCGCCATGCGGGAGGCGGTGTCTTCGGCCGGGTGCATCTGCACGGCGCCTTCCTGCACGCTGATGCGCGCCCGGCCCGGTTCCAGCCGCACCACGAAGCGCGTGCCCAGCGCCTGCAGCGCACCGAACGGCGTCTGCACCCAGAACGGCCGCCTGGCCGGTGCACCCGCATCGGCGCCGGTGGTCACCAGGATCTCGCCGCGGTGCAGCCTCAGCGTGCGCAGTTCGGGGGACAGGGCCGAGGAGAGCGCCGTGTCGGTGTTGAGCACGACGGTGGTGCCATCGTCCAGGCGCAGCGTGCGCTGCTCACCCACGCCGGTGCTGGCATCGGCCAGCAGGCGCTGCCAGGGCGCATGTTCGCGCACCGTCCAGCCCGCGGCGACGGCCATGCCTGCCAGACCCAGCAGGCGCAGGCCCTGGCGGCGGCGCTGGCGCTGCGCCTCGGCGGCGTGCAGGGTGCCCAGGGCAAGCGTGGGCGGCACGGCGGCGAAGTCACCGCGCAGCGACTGCACACGCTCCCAGGCGCTGGCGTGGACCGGCGCGGCCTGCAGCCAGCGCTCAAAGGCTGCGCGGGCGCGCGGCGTGGGCGTGCTGAAGTCGAGCTTGACGGCCCAGGCGATGGCTTCGTCCACCACGCCCTGCGGCAGCGGGTCAACGCCGGTCTTCATGGGCCGAAACGCAGTGCATAACAGTGGCGCAGCGCCGTGGCCACATAGCGCTCGGCGGTGGCCAGCGAGACGCCCAGGCGCTTGGCGATCTGCGGGCAGGTCAGCCCCTCGAGCTGGGCCCAGAGGAAGGCCGTGCGCACGCGCGGCTTGAGCGCATCGAGCATGCGATCGATGGCGACCAGCGTTTCGAGCAGGACCAGCCGGTCTTCGGGCGATGGTGCCTCGGCCTCGGGCAGATGGGCCAGGGTGTCCCGCCAGGCCTGCTCCAGCGCCCGGCGGCGCCAGTGGTCGGCCACCAGGCCACGCGCGATAGTGCCCAGGTAGGCGCGCGGCTCACGCGGGGTCTCCAGCGTCTCGCGTGCCAGCAGGCGCATGAACACGTCCTGCGCCAGGTCGGCGGCATCGCAGCTGTTGCCCAGTTGGCGGCGCAGCCAGCCATGCAGCCAGCCGTGGTGGTGGCGGTAGAGCGTGTGGATCTGCTGCAGGGCGGGCTCGGCAGCCGGCATGGGAACCTCTTTTCAGGGGTGCCCGGCACCCGATTTTTAAATGCGAATAATTATCATTGTAGGATTGATGGGCTGCGTTTCGCAATCCGGGGCCAGGCGATGGCGCGCCAGCAACAGCGCTTCGGCCTTTCTTGCGCTTGGCCTGGTGCGGCCAGATCAGATCCGCAGGCGATCGCAGTCGGCTAGGTGTCGCGCCGGGCGACGCGCACCACGACGTAGGCCAGCGCCGCATAGGGCCAGACCCAGCCCAGCCACTGGCCCAGCCCGTAGAAGCGGATGAAGCGCCCCTGCTCCCAGGCCTGCAGCGTCTGGGCAAAGTAGGCGCTGGTGGGGGCCTGGTTGAGCAGGCCCAGGTGCCACACCAGCACCAGCAGCAGCACGGCGGCGCAGGCACGCCGGGGCAGCGCCAGCAGCAGCACCGCGAGCGCCAGTGCGCCCCACACGCCCACGCGCACGGGCAGGCCCATCCACTCCCAGGCATGGGCGGGGCCCCAGCTCAGCGCCGCCGACAGGGCCGTGAGCACCACGCCCACCACCACCACGGCCAGGGCGAACAGGGCCCGGCGCCCCATCTCGCGGATGATGCAGTAGCCCAGCAGGCAGGGAATCAGCAGACCCAGCGTCACGCACAGCAGCTCGCCACCGGGAGACAGGGGGTCGAGCGCGGTGTCGCGCATGGGCAGCCAGTCGAGGAACGGGGTGTCGGCCAGGATCTCGACCAGGGCCCCTTCCAGCCGCTCGAGCACCTGCCCCAGGCCGAACGGCAGGGCCGCCGGGAACAGCAGGGCCAGGGGCCACAGCGCCAGCAGCACCAGGGCGCCATGCGCATCCTGCACGAACCAGCGGTTGCGAAAGTCGCTCCAGCGGTCGATGGCCCCCAGGCGTTCCAGCGCCGCGGCCGTGAGCGCCCCGGCCAGTGTGCCCGCCGAGTTGAGCAGCAGGTCCATGTTGGAGGGCACGCGCCGGGGCAGGTAGATCTGCAGGAACTCCAGGCTCAGCGACAGCAGCACGCCGGCCAGCGTGGCCAGCACCCATGCGCCCCAGCGCCAGCGCATGCGCAGCAGCGCCAGCGCCAGCAGAAAACCCAGCGGGGCATAGCCCACCAGGTTGGAGGTGACGTCAAAGCCCGTCCAGTAGGGCGGCGGAATCGGCGAGGCCAGGAACACCCAGGGGTCGATGCCCTGCGCACGCCAGCCGTCGAACGGGAACAGGCTGGCAAAGACGATCAGCGCCGCGTAGATCAGCGCCAGGGGACCTGCGGAGCTCTTGTACACGGGGTGGCGTGCCTCGGGGGTCAGAAGGGCTTGACCACCACCAGCACCACCGCAGTCACAAGCAGCAGCACCGGCACCTCATTGAACCAGCGGAACCACCGGTGGCTGCGGCGGCTCGTGCCATCGGCCAGCTTGCGCAGCAGCACGCCGCAGGCATGGTGGTAGCCGATCACCAGCACCACCACGGCGAGCTTGGCATGCATCCAGCCATTGCCCGGCCCCCGGCCGATGCCATAGCCCATCCACAGCCACAGGCCCAGGGCCAGCGCCGGCACGGCCAGCAAGGTGGTGAAGCGCAGCAGCTTGCGCGCCATGAGGATCAGGCGCTCGCGCTCGGCCACCGAGCCCGGCGCCACCATGGCCAGGTTGACGAAGATGCGCGGCAGGTAGAACAGGCCGGCGAACCAGCTGGCGATGAAGACGATGTGGAAGGCTTTGACCCAGAGCATGGCGGCAGTTTAAGGGAACGCTGAACCCGCGCTGGCGATGCACAGCCAGGGCGGGCAAGGTGGACGGTGCCGCAAAAAAAAGCCCGGCAAAAGCTGCCGGGCTTCGAAAGCCCTGCCTGCATTGCGGCAGCCCAGAGCCCCGCTCAGGGAGGAAAAGCGGGGGGCAGCAAGCTGCCCGGAACCAATTTAGCACCAGCCCGCGGGGCATACAAGCAGGGTTTGACACGTGCGCAAGACCCCCTGCTGCAGCCCCGGTACCAGCGCATGAGGCACAATTTTCCCCATGCACCTCCCAAGCCCCGCCCCCTTCCCGCAGAACCGCCCGCGCCGCCTGCGCCGCGATGCCTTCACCCGCAACCTGGTGCGCGAGCACCGCGTGACCCCGCACGACCTGATCTACCCCGTGTTCGTGCACGAGGGCGAAGGCCGGCGCGAGGCCGTGGTCTCCATGCCCGGTGTGGACCGGCTGAGCCTGGACCTGCTGCTGCCCGTGGCGGAAGACTGCGTGCAGCTCGGTATCCCGGTGCTGGCCCTGTTCCCGGCCATCGACCCGTCCCTGAAGACGCCCGATGGCAAGGAGGCCCTGAACCCCAACGGCCTGATCCCGCGCGTGGTGCGTGCCCTGAAGAAGGAATTCCCGGCCCTGGGCGTGATGACCGACGTGGCGCTGGACCCCTACACCAGCCACGGCCAGGACGGCGTGCTCGACGACACGGGCTACATCATCAACGACGACACGGTGGAGATCCTCACCGGTCAGGCGCTCACGCACGCCGAGGCGGGCGTGGACATCGTCGCCCCCAGCGACATGATGGATGGGCGCATCGGCGCCATCCGCGAGGCGCTGGAAATGCAGGGCCACATCCACACGCGCATCATGGCCTACAGCGCCAAGTACGCGAGCGCTTTCTACGGCCCCTTCCGCGATGCGGTGGGCACGCGCGGCGCACTGGGCAAGGCCGACAAGAACGTCTACCAGATGGACCCCGGCAACACCGACGAGGCGCTGCGCGAGGTGGCCCTCGATATCGCCGAGGGTGCGGACATGGTGATGGTCAAGCCCGGCATGCCCTACCTGGACGTGGTGCGCCGCGTGAAGGACGAGTTCCGCGTGCCCACCTTTGCCTACCAGGTGAGCGGCGAGTACGCCATGCTCAAGGCCGCGGCCGCCAACGGCTGGCTCGACCACGACGCGGTGATGATGGAAAGCCTGCTGGCCTTCAAGCGCGCGGGCGCCGATGGCGTGCTGACCTACTTCGCGCGCGATGCGGCACGCCTGCTCCTGAACCGATAGCACCCGACGTGTCCGATCTGCCAGCTTCCATGCGCATCTTCCATATCCAGAGCAGCGGGGCGCAGGAGCTCGACGCCATCCCTGCAGAGCCGCCGGCCCAGGGCTATGTCTGGATCGCCTGCGCACGGCCGGTCTTCCAGGCCCAGTTGGCCGAGGTGCAGGCCGCCCTGCTGCGGCTGACCGGGCTGCAGCTGGTGGACCTGCACGTGGCCGACCTGCTCAACGTGCAACTGCCCTCGCACTACGACTACACCTCGCAGTACGACCTGCTGGTGTTCCGCCGCCTGACCACGGCCCCCACGGGCGAGGATGCCGTGGCCCCGCCCACCCCACCCCGGCGCGGCGGCCCGCCGGTGCTGCGGCGCATCGACACCAGCGCGGTGGGCTTTGCCGTGTTCGACAATGTGCTGCTCACCGTACACCCGGGCGACTGCAGCGTGCGCGACGCCTATGCGGCGCGCCTGCTGGCGCCCGCGCCCAGCGACCCGCGCGAGGGCCGCGCCAATCCCACGGCTTCGGGGCTGCGCAAGCCCACTTCGCCCGCCGACCTGATGCTGCGGGTGGTGAACCTCATGGTCGATGGCTACCTGGACCTGCGCCGCGAAATCGCGCGCCAGCTGGAGCACTGGCAGACCGAGCTGCTCCGGCCCCGCGCACGCTACGTCAACTGGAGCTCGCTGCTGGAAGCGCGCCTGTCGCTGCATGCCCTGGACGAAATCTGCGAAGACCAGCACACGGCCGTGCAGGACTGGATCGATGCGCTGGAGACCTGGGCCGTGCCCGAGTCCCCCACGGGCCTGCGCGACCTGGACCTGCTCAAAGTGCGCAGCCGCGACGTGCTCGAGCACATCGAGCGCGTGGTGCACCACGTGCGCCGCATGGAGCAGAACACCGAGACCGCGGTGCAGATGCATTTCTCGGTGCAGGGCAACCGCACCAACGACATCATGCGCACGCTGACGGCGCTCACGGCCGTGTTCCTGCCGCTGAACCTGATCGCCGGCATCTTCGGCATGAACTTCGAATTCATCCCGCTGATCCACAAGCAGGACGGTTTCTGGTGGGCCATGGGCTCCATGATCACCATTGCGGTGGTGCTGGTGGCGGTCTTCTGGCGCAAGCGCTACCTGGCCCGTACAGGCTCCTGACGGCCGACGGCCCTGCATCCCCCGCCTTCGCAGGGGGCAGGTCAGTTGGCGCCGGATGCCAGCAAGGCGTCCTTGAGCTGGTTGTCCACCGGTGAGGCCCCCAGCCAGATGCGCAGCACCATGCCGAAATACTCGGCATCGCCGACGGGCGCACCCTGCGGCTGGCCCTGGATGAAGAAGGTGGTGCCCTTGCCCGGCACGAATTCCATCGCGAAGGTATCGCCCGAGGCCAGCTTGGTACGGCCCGAGAAGACTTCGACCAGGCGGTTGCTCGACGGCGTGTGGCGCCGGATCTGGTCCGGCGTGGCGTTGGCAGACAGGCCCTTGATGAACGACAGCCCCAGGTCCGTGCCCGGGATGTCGCGCTGGGCGACGAACTGCAGGCGCACCGGCCCGCTGGTGGCGGCCAGCGCCTCGTCGGCCGTGCGCACCTTCTTGGGCAGGTACAGCGCCATGTCGTAGACCTTGAACACGGCGCGGTAGCGCGTGCCCGCGCCCTGCAGCACCAAGGGCGTGCCCTGCACGTTCTGGGTTGGCTCGAAGGCCGTGGCCGCGATGGCAGGCGCCACGAAACCCAGGCTGGCGGCCGCCAGGGCCAGTGCGCAGGCGCTGCGGGCCACGGGACGGTGGCCAAAATGGAAGGAAAGGGTTGTTGTGTTTTTCAAGGGCTTGTCTCCGCAATGCAGGCCGGCATGCCAGGGGAACCCCCTGGCCGCGCCGCACCTGCGCGGAAATCATAGGCCAGAGCGCGCCACGGGGCTCTATTTGCTTGGCACGGGAATGCCGAACAAAGCCGCGCTGTTGCCAAAAGCCACACCCTGCGCCACCGCGGGCGGCAGGCCGCCCAGCCAGCTGCGGTAGCCCTTCATGAGCCCCTCGTAGTGCTGCCAGCGCTGGTTGACCCAGGTGTCCGAGCCGATCACGAAGCGCGTGGGGTACTTGAGCAGCAGCGCGCGCCAGGCCGGGCACAGCTGCTCGTTGTCGCAGACCAGGCCCGGGCGGTAGGACAGCTCTCCCACCAGGCCCGGGTAACGCGCCATGAGCGCGTCCACCCGCTCCACCGGTGCGCCGCCGATGCCCGTGTGCGCCCAGATCAGCCGTACCTTCTGCCCCTTGGAAGGGGTGTTGGCCATCAGCAGGTCGATGGCGGCATCGTCCACATGGGCCAGCACCACCAGGTCGCGCTGCTCGGCCAGTGCCATGAGCTTCTTCGCCACCGGGCCGTCGGCATTGGCGCTGTCGTACAGGTGGAACTCGCCGATGCCCTTGTAGGGGCCCGAGGCCGTGCCCTTGGCCAGTTCGGCCTGCACCATCTCGTAGATGGTTTCGTCGCGGAACCAGTTGCTGTAGTCCTCGCGGTTGCGGTACAGCCGCACGAAAGGCACGACGGTGATGCCGGCATCGCGCACCTCCCTGGAGGCTGCCAGCGCCAGCGAACCCGTGTTGGGCCGCGAGTTGGCGACGATGGCGCGCACGCCCGAGGCCTTCATGCGTGCGATCACGTCGGCCGGCGGGTGCGGGCCGTTCTGGCCGTTCCAGGCCTCTTCGTTGTAGTGCAGGTGCGCGTCGAACAGCGGGCCGGTGTAGTCGGCGGCCTGCGCGGCGCCCGCTGCGCAGGCCGCTGCCAGCAGCCAACCCCCCAGCCCTTGGAAGCGTCGGGCCATGGCGTCAGCCCAGGTGCTTGTCGAAGAAGGCCAGCGTGCGGTCGCGCGCAGCCAGGGCCGAGGCTTCGTCGTAGCTGCCGCGCTGGTCGCAGTTGAAGCCGTGGTCGGCCTCGTAGATATGCACCTCCACCTCGGGGTGGGCGCGCGCGAAGGCCTGCACGCCATCCACCGGGATGTGCTTGTCGCGCTGGCCGAAGTGGGCGAGCACGGGCACCTGGGGCTGGCGCGCGGTCTCGGCCTCGGTGGTGATGCCGCCACCGTAGTAGGGCACGGCGGCCGACAGGCCCTGGAGCAGGCAGGCCGAGCGCCAGGTCAACAGGCCGCCCCAGCAAAAGCCCACGATACCGACCTTGCGGCCAGAGCGCTCAGCCGCATAGTCGATGGCGGCCTGGATGTCGGGCAGCACGCCGGGGGCGGGCAGGCCTTCCACCGCGGCCTTGAGGGCGGCGCCGGCAGACACATCCTCTGCGGTGTAGCCCAGCTCCACGCCCGGCTCCACGCGGTGGAACGTGGCCGGCGCCACGGCCAGGTAGCCGCGCGCGGCCAGGCGGTCGGCGATGGCGCGGATGTGTGAATTGACCCCGAAGATCTCCTGCAGCACCACCACGGCGCCGCGCGGCGCGGTGTCGGGCTCGGCCACCCAGGCGGGAAAGACAAAACCATCGGCGGACTTCAGATCGACAAATTGACCCATGCTGCAACTCCTTGAAGACAAAACCGGACAAAGGGAAAAGAGGGGGCGAACCCGGGCCCGCAAAGGCCCTGGGGAATGCTGTAATGCCCCATTCTTGCAGGAGACGCCGATTTGGACAAAGTTGCATTGATCACTGGGGGCAGCCGGGGCATCGGCGCCGCCACTGCCCTGCTGGCCGCCGGCCAGGGCTGGGCCGTGGCCGTGAACTACCAGGCCAACGAAGCGGCGGCCCATGCCGTGGTGGCACAGATCCGCGCGCAGGGCGGCCGCGCCATTGCGGTGCAAGGCGACGTGGCCCACGAGGAGCAGGTGCTGGCCATGTTCGCCGCCGTGGATGCGCAACTGGGCCGCCTCGGCGCGCTGGTGAACAACGCGGGCGTGGTGGACGTGACCCAGCGCGTGGACGAGATGAGCGTGGCGCGCCTGCGCCGCATGTTCGAGACCAATGTCATCGGCAGCATCGTCTGCGCCCGCGAGGCAGTGCGCCGCATGAGCACGCGCCATGGCGGTACGGGCGGCTCCATCGTCAATGTGTCGAGCGCCGCGTCGCGCCTGGGCTCGGCCCACCAGTACGTGGACTATGCGGCCAGCAAGGGCGCCATCGACAGCTTCACCCTGGGCCTGGCGCGCGAGGTGGCGGCCGAGGGCATCCGCGTGAACGCCGTGCGGCCCGGGCTGATCGAGACCGACATCCACGCCAGCGGTGGCCTGCCCGAGCGCGTGCGCGACCTGGCGCACCAGGTGCCCATGCAGCGCGGCGGCACCGCCCAGGAGGTGGCGCAGGCCATCGTGTGGCTGATGTCGGACGCCTCGCCCTACACGACCATGTCACTGTTGGATGTCTCTGGAGGAAGGTAGAACCGTATGGATCTGAAACCACTCATCACGCTGCTGGCCATCGTGAACCCACTGGCCATCGTGCCCTTCTTCATCCACTACACCCAGGGCTTCTCGGCCGCGCAGCGGCGCGCCACCATCCGCACCGCGGCACTGGCCTCGTTCTGCGTGATCGCGGCCTGTGCACTGCTGGGCTTGCAGATCCTGGAGTTCTTCAACATCTCGCTGCAGAGCTTCCAGGTGGGCGGCGGCATGCTGCTGTTGATCAGCGCGATGAACATGCTCAACGCCCAGCCGGCCGAGGCCAAGCCCATGACCAATGAGCTGGAGGAAGGCGTGGAGAAGGCGGCGGCGGGCTCCAGCATCGCCGTGGTCCCGCTGACCATTCCGCTGCTGACCGGGCCGGCCAGCATGTCCACCGTGGTGATCTATGCCGACCGCGCCCAGACCATCTGGCAGCAGGTGGCGCTGGTGGGCTACGGCGTGGTGATCGCCCTGGCCACGGCCGTGTGCTTCTCGCTGGCCGACCCGATCGCGCGCGTGCTGGGCAAGACCGGCATCAACGTGATGACGCGGCTCATGGGCCTGATCCTCGCAGCGCTGGCCGTGGAGGTGATGGCCGACGGTCTGGGCAAGCTGTTCCCGGTGCTGGTGGCGCGTTGAGCTTCCCCGCACGCACCCTGCCGGCGCGCCTGCTGCTGCTGGAGGACGACCCGGCGATTGCGCGCACCGTGGCCTATGCGCTGGAGCGCGAAGGCCTGGCGGTGGCGCACAGCGTGCTGGTGCACGACGCACGCGAGCAGCTCGCGCACTCTTCCTTCGACCTGCTGGTGCTGGACGTGGGCCTGCCCGATGGCAGCGGCCTGGACCTGCTGCGCGAGCTGCGCGGCACCGCGACCACGGCCGCCCTGCCCGTGCTCGTGCTCAGTGCCCACGGCGAGGAGATCGACCGCGTGCTGGGACTGGAGCTGGGTGCCGACGACTACCTGGCCAAGCCCTTCAGCCCGCGCGAGCTGGCCGCCCGCGTGAAAGCCCTGCTGCGCCGCGCGGGTACCCAGGCGGTTGCCGTCGCCGCTGCGGCCCCTGCCCCGCTGTTCCACGTCGACGAGGCCGGCCAGCGCATCAGCCTGCGCGGCCAGCCGTTGGCGCTGACGCGGCGCGAGTACCGCCTGCTGTCCTGCCTGCTGCGCGGCGCGGGCCGCATCCACTCGCGCGACGCGCTGCTCAACGCCGCCTGGGGCGACGACAGCGAGAGCACGGACCGCACGGTGGACACGCACATCAAGACCCTGCGCGCCAAGCTGCGCGATGTCGATGCCGGCCGCGAGTACATCAGCACCCACCGCGGCATGGGCTACTGCCTGGATCTGTAGACAAGGACTGCCGCCTATGCGCCTGGGCATCCGCCTGCTGTTCGCCTTCTTCCTGATCAACGGCATCGCCGCGTTCTTCGTGCTGCGCGTGTTCACCGCCGAGATCAAGCCCAGCGTGCGCGAGGTGATGGAAGACATGATGGTGGACACGGCCAACATCCTGGCCGAGCTGGCCAGCGACGACCTGGTAGCAGGACGGCTGGAGGGTGGCGCGGTGGACAGCGCCTTTGCCCGGCATGTGCGCATCTACGCCACGCGGCCCATCGATGCGGCTATCTGGGGTTTTTCCAAGCAGTCGCTGGACTACCGGATCTATGTGACGGACGCCGCGGGCCGGGTGCTGTTCGACTCGGAGAACCGTGCCGTGGGCGCCGACTATTCGCAGTGGCGCGATGTGGCGCGCACGCTGCGCGGCGAGTACGGCGCGCGCTCCACCCGCGACGTGCCGGACGACGATGCCAGCGGCGTGATGCATGTGGCGGCCCCCATCTATGCGCCGGGCCACAGCGCCGGCGAGCGCCGCATCGTCGGCGTGCTCACCGTGGCCAAGCCCACGCGCACGGTGCAGCGCTTCATCGACCGGGCCGAAAACAAGGTGCTGGCCAGCGGGGTTTTGCTGCTGGCCCTGTCGGCCGCCGTGGGCGTGGCCGTGACGCTGTGGATGGTGTGGAACGTGCGCCGCCTGCGCGACTACGCCCTCAGCGTGCAGGGCCCGGCGGCCGGCGACCACGACAGCCCCCCCACCACGGCCCTGGCAGTGCCCGAGGTGCCCGGCGAACTGGGCGACCTGGCCCGTGCCATGGACCGTATGCGCGCCCGGCTCGAGGGCCGCGACTACATCGAAGGCTATGTGCGCGCCCTCACCCACGAGCTCAAGAGCCCCGTGGCCGCCATCCGCGGTGCAGGCGAGCTGCTGCAGGACGAGCTGCCGGCGGCCGACCGCGCCGAGTTCGCGACCCAGGTGGTGCAGCAGAGCGAGCGCCTGCAGCGCATCATCGACCGCCTGCTGGAGCTGAGCAAGCTGGAGCAGCGCCACCATGCCGACGCCCAGGCCCCCGTGGCGCTGCAGGACTGCGCGGGCGCTGCCGTGGCACAGACCCAGGGGCGCGCGGGCCAGCGCGGCATCAGCCTGGCCATCACCGGGATCGGTGCCAGCGGGCCGTGGGAATCGGAACTGGTGACCCTGGCCCTGACCAACCTGCTGGACAACGCCATCGATTTCGCCCCCGCCGGCAGCACGGTGCGCGTGGAACTGGCGGGCACCACCGTGGCCGTGCAGGACAGCGGACCCGGCGTGCCCGACTACGCCCTGCCCCGGCTTGGCGAGCGCTTCTTCACCACCGCCCGGCCCGACGGCGCGCGCAGCGGCTCCGGCCTGGGCCTGGCCATCGTGCGGCGAGTGATGGCGCTGCACGGCGGGCAGATGGTGGTGCGCAACACGGCGCCGGGGCTGCGGGTGGAGCTGGAGTTTCGGGGCGCCTAATTCGCAACGGCCAACCGAGGCTGGGCATTCAGGAAGTGCACCAGGTCACCCACTGTGGTGACCTTGCCGTAGAACGGGTTGCCTTGGGTGCATGAAAGCTCACGGCCCGCGCGCTGGGCGATGTCCGGCACCAGCGACAGGTCCAGGTCGTCGGCATCCAGGCGCAGGTCCTTCTGGAGCCGGTCCGTCACCCGCACCGGCAACCGCATCCCCTGCAGCGCCAGTCCGGCCTGAAGTTCTTCGTACACAGCACGCACCACCCAGGTATCCACGCTGCGGCAGTCGAAGGACCGGGCGAACTGGCAGATCGACTCGCCCGCGCGCGCTCGCATCAGCCGCGCGAAGTGCTTTTCGTTCAGCCAGCCGGCGACGGTGACCAGGCCCCACAGCACGATGGCCGAAGCGCACACCGCAAGGAGATGGGTCCAAAGAACCCAGAGCAAGGCGCACGCGACAGCCGCCGCGAGGAGGCGGCCGGCCCACCGCCATGGTGGGGGCTGGCGCGAAACAGGGGGCATGAAGCGGGAAGCGCGGCGCATGGCAATCTCTCCGGTACGCCATCCTGGGGCTGGCATCGGGGCCATTTTGCCATCGCACCGGCACTTCACACAGCCCTCACAAACTTCATTGCCCCCTCACACCCGCCGCCAACACTGCCTGCACATTCATCACCTGTGGAGGACTCCTTGAAACACCCCTTGTTCATCAAGCTGCTGGGGCTGGCAGCCATCGTGCTGCTGCTCATGGTCGGGCTGGGCCTGATCGAGGACGTGGTGCGCGACCGGCAGCGCTACCGCAGCATGACGGCGCAAAGCGTGGCCGACAGCCTGGCCGGGCCGCAGACGCTGATGGGCCCGATGATCCACAGCGCCTGCGTGGAAAGCTGGGATGTGGAGACCGGCAAGGGCGAGGAGCGCCGCACCGTGGAGCAGCGCCGCGAATTCCTGCTCACGGCCATGCCCGAGCAGCTCAAGCTGCGCACCGGCGCCGCGATGGAAGAACGCGCCCGCGGCCTGCACAAGGTCAACACCTTCAACCTCAAGTCGCACATCACCGCGCAGTGGGGTGCGCTTGGCAGCCTGCAGCCGCAAAGCACCATGAAGGGCTCGCGCATGCACTGCGGCGCCCCCATCCTGATGGTGGCCGTGGGCGATGCGCGCGGCATCCGCATGGCCCAGGTCACGCTGGGCGAGCAGGCGCTGCCGCTCAAGCCCGGCACCTTCCACCCCACCTACACGCGCGGCCTGCATGCCAGCCTGCCCGAGTCGGTGCGCGGCCGTGCCGAGGGCCTGACGGCCACGCTGGACCTGGAACTGGTGGGCACCGAGCGCCTTTCCATCGTGCCCCTGGGCGGCAGCACCGAGGTGCAGATGACCAGCGGCTGGCCGCATCCCTCGTTCTCGGGACGATTTCTCCCCTCCGAACGCGAGGTGACGAAAGACGGGTTCACCGCCCAGTGGCGCCTGTCGTCGCTGGCCACCACGGCCCAGCAGGACATCGCCAACAGCAAGCGCATCTGCGTGAACGGCCAGGACAGCCCGAACGAGTACGCGGCACCGGGCGGCGGCACCGCCAGCGACTGCGCCGACAGCTTCAGCGTGGCCTTCGTCGACCCGGTGAACCCCTACACCCTGGCCGACCGCGCCACCAAGTACGGGGTGCTGTTCATCGCGCTGACCTTCGTGGCCGTGGGCCTGTTCGAGCTCATGAAGAAGCTGCGCGTGCACCCCGTGCAGTACCTGCTGGTGGGCAGCGCACTGTGCAGTTTCTTCCTGCTGCTGGTGAGCCTGTCGGAGCACCTGCCCTTCGGCATCGCCTACGGCATCGCGGCCACCGCCTGCGTGCTGCTGCTGGCCTACTACGCGAGCCACATGCTGGGCAGCCTGGCGCGCGGCATCCCGCTGGGCGCAGCCATTGCCCTGCTGTATGGCCTGCTCTACGTGCTGCTGCAGCTGGAGCAAACCGCGCTGGCCGTGGGTGCGATCGCGCTCTTCCTGGTACTGGCGGCCGTGATGGTGCTGACCCGCAAGGTCAACTGGTACGGACTGACCCCGGCTGCCAACACGCCCCGCCCGCCCGCCCACCCGGGATCGGCCAGCGCCACCCAGCCAGGGAGCCCGTCGTGAACACATCCGCCACGCGACAGCCTCCCTCGGCCTGGGAGCAGCACCTGGCAGCGCCTGCCGCTGCGCCTGCAAGGTCCTTGTCGAGCGCCGAGGCCCGGCGCGTGCAACGCCACCGCGACCAGTTGCTGGCCGCCCTGCGGGCGCAGGACCGGGCCGCGCTGCAATGCGCCAAGCAGGCCGTGCTGCGGGCCGCCTATGGCCCACCGGATACGCCGGGCACGCCGGCCTCGGCCGCCCTGCGTGCAGCGCTGCGCGACCTGTCGTGGCACATGGCGATCCTGCGGCTGCCGCGCCACCCGGCCGGCTTGCTGGAGCGCTGAGGACGGGGCCCGGCGGTGGCTCAAACAGCCACCGGCTGCGCCGGGGACGAGCAGCCCGCGCCGCCGCAGCCATGCACCAGCCCGCCGGGCAGCGCTTCGGGTGCGTTCACCACGCCGGTGGACGCGTCGAAGCCCACACGGCGCAGGTGCAGGGCCAGCGCCGCGTCCATGGTCTGCGCATGCTGGGGAAACCACAGCGCCAGCTCGGCGGCCATCATGCGCAGCACCTGCAGGTCGCCCTGCCCCGCCTGCGCGGCGCCTTCGCGCATGACCTGCAGCACCACCTTGTGCTGCATGCTGTGGCAGTTTCCCGAGGCAAAGCGCGTGGCGGCCATCCACCGATCCTCCATGCCGAAGTGCTGCTCGGTGTGGGCCACGAGTGCCTGCCAGTGGGCCAGCAGCCGCGCGTCGTCCGAGCGCTCCACCTGGGCCAGGAGGTCGACGAACTCCTCGTGGGTTTCGTCCATCAGCGGCAGGTCCAGTGCCAGTGCGTCAGACCATTCCAGTGCTGCCATGTGCCATTCCGTTCTTGCAAACCATTGAAGGGCCAGCTTAGGGACTTCCGGCCCGGGCCGCTTTGACCCAGGTCAGACAGCGCCGCCAATGCAAAAGCCCCGCACGGGGCGGGGCTCTCCTGGGGCTCCGCCGCTCCTTGCAGGAGCAGGGGCCGGGTTCAGCGCGCTCAGCTCTGGCCGTACATGCGCTTGGCGTCGTCCACGCACTTGGACTTGGCGTCGCCGCTCATGGCGTCGCAGCGTTCCTTGGCGGCCTTGTAGTTGGCTTCGTTCTTCTCAGCCGAAGCGTCCTTGCGGGCTTCAGCCACATTGGCGCCCTTGGCTGCGGCATTGTCGGCAGGCTTGGCTTCGGCCTTGGCGACCTTGGCGTTTTCCTTGGCGGTGGTGTGGGCTGCCTTGGCATCCTTCACACACACGTCCTTGGCGTTGCCCTTGAGGTCATCGCACTTTTCCTTGGCCACATCGTAGTCGGCATCGGCACGTGCCACGCGGGCCTTGTTCGTGGCCTTGTCGGAAGGCTTGTGCTGGGCATCCAGCTCGGCCTTGGCGACGTTTTCGGCGCCCTTGGCTTCCTTGACGCAGATGTCCTTGGCGTTGTCCTTCAGGGTGTCGCAGTTCTTCTTGGCGGCTTTGTAGTCGGCCGAGATCTTGTCCTTGGCAGATTTGTACTCGGCGTCGGTCATGGCCATGGCGGAAGTGGCCAGCAGGCCAGCGGCAATGGAAGCGATCAGGGTACGGGCAAATTTCATGGTGTTCTCCTCGGGGTCTCAGGGTGTCTTGTAGGGCGATGAAAGAGCGATGTGCATTCGGTGGCCCGCCAACTGCAGGGTATTGGGCCCTGGAGGGTTCTGGCTACCGGTGCGCCACGGCCATGTCAGTCGTTGAAGCGGAAGTCGGGGTGGCGGCTCTGCCAGTCGCTGAGCTGCTTTTCGGCGGCGTCGCGGGCAATGCCCTGGCGTTCCTGCAGCTTGCCCAGGAACTGCTCGCGCTTGCCATCGATGACGTCGAGGTCATCGTTGGTGAGCTTGCCCCACTGCTCGGTGATCTTGCCTTTGAACTGCTTCCAGTTGCCCTTGATGGTGTCTTCATTCATGGTGTGCATCCTCCAAACATGTCGCTTCAGCCATCCACTCGGATTGCGTGGAACACTTGCGTGATGCGATGGAGAGACTGTAAGAACGGGCCCGCCTGCGGGGCGTAGTCCGCACCATGGAACCCGCGTCGGCGCATGCCTACGGCTTTGCCGGACAACCGCCCGTTAAGGCGTTTGGGCCGTTTGTGATCGCCGAAAAAGCGGGTGTTGCAGCAATGCATCGGAAAAACCCGGCCTGCTCTCTGTGGCGGCACCCGGGCGTTTCTTTTGGTAACGCTTACTAGCATGTAGGGAATGCAACTTTTGTAGGAGGTTGCCTACACTTCTCTACAAATCTTCACAAAAGTCGCTATGACACACGCCCACGAAGCTACCGATGCGGCGCTGGCAACACTGTTGCCCGCCCGCGCGCCCTCCTCTTTGTCGCCAGCCGATGCAGCACCAGGCGCGTCGGACTCCGTGGGCTCCCCGTGGCTCAAGGTCTCGGCTGCAGTCGCGGCCAGCGCTGCGCTGGCCGCGTGCGGCGGCGGCGAGGCCGAGGCCGAAGCCCCCCAGGCCCTGCGGCAGGCCGACAACGCCCCCCACATGCCGCTGTTGGGCGACATGGGCGGTTCGGGCTCCTTCCGGTCGGACCAGGCGGCCAGCCGCACGCCCACGCCCGATGAGCTGATGGACTGGGCGGAGATGGTGTTCCCGCAATTCTTCGACTCGCACCAGGCCACCATCACCAACGGCACTCTCGTGTTCCGCTACTACGGCGGCACGCGCAACTACCTGGGGGTGTACCAGGGCAACGTGGTGGTGCTGGGCCCGCCCACCAACAACGCCGTGGTCAACGTCGGCGCGCTGGCCAGCTTTGGCGATGCGGTGTTCTCCAGCGGCCGGCCGCTCAACGACCCGGAGGCTGCGCGCTTTCTGCTGCAGGCGGGCTTCGCGGCGACCACGCAGGACATCGCCACCGTCCGCTCCATCGGTTTCGAAGCCTGGCTGAATTCGCAGTTCAACGCGCCCATCGGCATCTCGGGCTGGGAATGGCTCAACCAGCGCGGCTATGCCACGGTCGACAACTCCACGGCCTACTACGACAACACCTACCCCGGCGACTGCATGATCTGGTCGCAGCTCATGACATCGCCCGATGGCCTGCGCAAGCGCGTGGCGCTCGCGCTGTCGGAGATCTTCGTGGTCTCGCTCTCGGGCCTGGACTTCAACTGGCGCAGCCACGCCATCGCGCACTACTGGGACACGCTGGTCCTGCATTCGTTCGGCAACTTCCGCAACCTGCTGCAGGATGTGTCGCTGAACCCGGCCATGGGCTACTACCTCAACACCCGTGGCAACCAGAAGGAGAACGCGGCCACGGGCCGCCAGCCGGATGAGAACTATGCGCGCGAGGTCATGCAGCTCATGTCCATCGGGCTGGTCATGCTCAACATCGACGGCACCGTGCGCCGCGACGGCGCGGGCCAGCCGATCGAGAGCTACAGCCAGTCCGACGTGACCAACCTGGCGCGCGTGTTCACAGGCTACGACTACAACCAGTCGCTGAACCAGCAAGGCACCGTGCCAGGCACCACGCGCACGATCCCCAACACGGCGTTCACGCGGTTGTCCATGTCGCTCAATGCCTCGCTGCACTCCAGCCTGGCAGTCAGCTTCCTGGGCACCACCATTCCGGCCAACACGCCGGGGGCTGCAGCCCTGGCCACGGCCATGGACACCCTGTTCTACCACGCCAATGTGGGGCCTTTCATCTGCAAGCAACTGATCCAGCGCCTGGTCACCAGCAACCCCTCGCCAGCCTACGTGGCACGCGTGGCCACGGTGTTCAACAACAACGGCGCCAGCGTGCGCGGCGACATGAAATCGGTGGTCAGGGCCATCCTGCTCGACGACGAGGCGCGCTCTTCCGCCGGCCTCACGCAGCCGGGCTTCGGCAAGCTGCGCGAGCCCATGCTGCGCCTCGTGCAGTGGGGTCGCACTTTCAACATCAGCTCCGGCTTCGGCAGCTGGAAAATCGGGGACACCAGTTCCGCCAGTTCGCGGCTGGGCCAGAGCCCGCTGCGCTCGCCCTCGGTGTTCAACTTCTTTCGGCCCGGCTACGTGCCGCCGTCGACCGCCCTGGCCCAGAGTGGCGCGGTCGCACCCGAGTTCCAGCTGGTCAACGAAAGCAGTGTGGGCGGCTACCTGAACTACATCCAGGGCGTGATCCGCAACGGCATCTACGTGAATGCGCCGGACGTTCCCTTCAACAGCAGCAACGGCACCAACGGCTACGACATCAAGGCGCTGTACACCCACGAGATGGTGCTGGTCGTCGACCCCGACGCCCTGGTAGCGCGCATCAACCTGCTGATGTGCGCGGGCCAGCTGTCGGCCGCCACCGTGAAATTGATCAGCGATGCGATCAAGGCCACGCCGGTCACGGCAGCCAGCACCGATGCCGTCAAGCTCAACCGCATCGCGTCGGCGATCTTCCTGGTCATGGCTTCGGCCGAGTACCTCATCCAGAAATAAGAGGACGCGCTGCCATGCACCTGCTCCAACCCGAACTCCACACCCGCCGTGCCTTCCTGCGCCGCAGCGGCCAACTCGGCCTGGCCGGTACCGCCCTGCCCTTTGCGCTGAACCTGGCCGCCATGGGCGAGGCCGCCGCCTTCACGGCCACCGACTACAAGGCCCTGGTCTGCGTCTTCCTCTATGGCGGCAACGACTACGCCAACACCGTGGTCACTTACGACGACCCGAGCTACCTCAAGTACAGCGCCATCCGCGGCGGCAACGGTCTCGGCGGTGGTGGCATCGCCATCCCCAAGGATGCACTGGGCGCCACCTTGCTCAGCCCCACGGCCGCCCTGCCCGGTGGTCGCCAGTACGCGCTGCACCCGGCCATGTCGGGCCTCACGGGCCTGTTCAACAGTGGCAAGGCCGCCGTGCAGCTCAACGTCGGCCCGCTGGTGGTGCCGCTGACCCGTGCCCAGTACAACGGCTCCAACCGCAGCCTCTACCCGCTGCCGCCCAAGCTGTTCTCGCACAACGACCAGCAGTCGGTGTGGCAGTCGTCCTCGCCCGAAGGCTCCACCATCGGCTGGGGCGGCAACATCGGCGACCTGGCCCTGTCGTCCAACGCCAACTCGCTGTTCACCTGCATCTCGGTCACGGGCAATGCGGTGTTCCTTTCGGGCGACTCGGCCCTGCAATACCAGGTGAGCACCAGCGGTGCGATCCCGATCAATGGCGTCAAGAACAGTGTCTATGGCTCCACCGCCGTGCGCTCGGCGCTGACCAGCCTGATCCAGCAGACCAGCGGTCAGACGCTGGAGAACGAATACAACAAGGTGACCACGCGCGCCGTGACCTCCGAATCGCTGGTCACCACCGGCATCGCGGGCGTGAACCTGGCCACGCCCTTCCCCGCCAACAACGGCCTGGCGGACCAGCTCAGGATGGTGGCGCGCCTGATCGGCGCGCGCGGCACCATGGGCACCAAGCGCCAGGTGTTCATGGTCTCGATGGGCGGCTTCGACCTGCACGACAACCTGATCTCCCAGCAGCCGGGGCTGATGCAGCGCCTGAGCGATGCGATGACCGCCTTCCACAATGCCACGGTGGAACTGGGCATCGCCGACAAGGTGACGGCCTTCACCGCGTCCGACTTCGGCCGCACGCTCAACTCCAACGGCGATGGTTCCGACCACGGCTGGGGCAGCCACCACCTGATGGTGGGCGGCGCCGTCAAGGGCAAGGCCTTCTACGGCTCCGCCCCGCCAGGCAGCAACACCAACACCACCGCG
>NZ_AKJX01000055.1 GCF_000276605.1 Acidovorax sp. CF316
CGTGCAGCTGGTGGTGGGGTACGGGGTGGGGGATGATGCCAGTGCGGCCGCTGAGATGGTGCGCGCGGGGCGTTACCGGGTGGTGCACACGCTCAACTGAGTGCCTGTGGGCGGATGCCGGGATCGCCGGTCCGCCAGGGAGGCGGCTGGCGGACAAACCGGCACCTCCCTCCCGGCATTGCCGGCATGCCTTCCCTGGGGTGCGCAGGGGCAGGGCGCTTCTGCGAGAATCGGGGCCATGAACGCGCTCAACGTGGCTGAATACACGCACACCCTCGGATCCCAGGCCAAGGCCGCCTCTGCCCTCATGGCGCGCGCGCCGGCCGCCGTCAAGAACAAGGCCCTGCGCGCCCTGGCGCGCCTGCTGCGCGAGCACACCGCCGCACTGCAGGTGGACAATGCCCGCGACCTGGAACGTGCCCGTGCCGCCGGCCTGGCCGAACCCCTGGTGGACCGCCTGAAACTCACGCCCAAGGTGCTCGACACCTGTGCCGAGGGCTGTGAACAGCTGGCGGCCATGGCCGACGTGATTGGCGAGATCATCGGCATGAAGCAGCAGCCCAGCGGCATCCGCGTGGGCCAGATGCGCGTGCCCCTCGGCGTGTTCGGCATGATCTACGAGAGCCGCCCCAACGTGACCATCGAGGCCGCGAGCCTGTCCATCAAGAGCGGCAACGCCTGCATCCTGCGCGGCGGCTCGGAAGCCATCGATTCCAACAAGGCGCTGGCGCGCCTGGTGCAGCTGGCGCTGGCCGAGGCCGGTTTGCCAGAGGACGCGGTACAGCTGGTGCAGACCACCGACCGCGAGGCCGTGGGCCAGCTCATCGCCATGCCGCAGTTCGTGGACGTGATCATCCCGCGCGGTGGCAAGGGCCTGATCGAGCGCATCAGCCGCGATGCCAAGGTGCCCGTGATCAAGCACCTGGACGGCAACTGCCACACCTACGTGGACGACCCCTGCGACGTGGCCATGGCCGTCAAGGTGGCCGACAACGCCAAGACCCAGAAGTACAGCCCCTGCAATGCCAGCGAGGGCCTGCTGGTCGCGCGCGGCGTGGCCGCCGAGTTTCTGCCGCTGATCGGCGCCGTCTACGCCGCCAAGGGGGTGGAGATGCGGGTCTGCCCCGAGAGCCGCGCGCTGCTGGCGCCGGTGGCCGGCGCCAGGCTGGTCGATGCCACCGAGCAGGATTGGTCCGAGGAATACCTGGCGCCCATCATCAGCATCAAGGTGGTGGCGGGCGTGGACGAGGCGATCGCGCACATCAACCACTATTCCTCGCACCACACGGACGCCATCCTCACCACCAACCACGTGCACGCCCAGCGCTTCCTGCGCGAAGTGGACTCGGCCAGCGTCATGGTCAATGCCAGCACGCGCTTTGCCGATGGCTTCGAGTACGGCCTGGGCGCAGAGATCGGCATCAGCACCGACAAGTTCCATGCCCGCGGCCCCGTGGGCATCGAGGGCCTGACCTCGCTCAAGTACGTGGTGCTGGGCGAAGGCGAGGTGCGCGGCTGATCCCCCGCCCCGGCTGCCGCGTGCGGCAGCCGGCTTGACGCGCCCGCCGCCTGTACCCATCATTCCCCCGTGAAAATCATCATCCTGGGTGCCGGCCGTGTCGGCCACAGCGTGGCCGAGAGCCTGGTCTCCGAGCGCAACGACATCACCGTCATCGACACCGATGCTGCGCGCCTGCGCGACCTGGAGTCGCGCTTCGACCTGCGCGGCGTGGTCGGCAGCGGCATCGACCCGCAGGTGCTGGCCGAGGCCGGTGCGCACGACACCGACCTGCTGATCGCCTGCGCCGCGCAGGACGAGACCAACCTGGTGTGCTGCAAGATCGCGCAGGTGCTGTTCAGCATTCCCACGCGCATCGCGCGCGTGCGCTCCTCGGGCTTCGACGATGACGAGCGGCTGGTCGGGCCCGAAGGCTTTGCGGTGGACCGCATCATCTGCCCCGAAGAGTCGCTGACCCGCTACATCGGCAAGCTTATCGAGTACCCCGAGGCCATGCAGGTGCGTGAGTTCGCGGGCGGCCGGGCCTGCCTGGCCTCGGTGCGCGCACGGGCCGGGGCGCCCATGGTGGGCCACACCATTGCCGAACTGCGGGCCGGCGCGCCCGACGTGGCGGTGCGCATCGTGGCCATCTACCGGCGCTTTCCCGACGAGCCCGACCGCTTCGTGGCGTGTGACGGCACCACCCGCATCGAGCCGGGCGACGAGGTCTTCGTGCTTGCGGCCAGCGAGCACATTGCGTACGTGCTCGCGGCCCTGCACCGGCGCGGCGCCACGGCCGTGCAGCCCGTTCGCCGCATCATGATCGCCGGTGGCGGGCGCGTGGGTCTGCGCCTGGCGCGACAGCTGGCGAAACAGGGTGGGCGCTTTCGCGTGAAGATCATCGAGGGCGACATGCAGCGCTGCACCGAGCTGGCCTCCCTGCTGCCTGCCGACACCCTGGTGTTGCAGGGCGATGCCACCGACGAGGACCTGCTGGGGGACGAGAACATCGAGGAGATCGACCTCTTCCTTGCGCTCACCGACGATGACGAGAACAACATCATGTCCTGCCTGCTGGCCAAGCGCATGGGCGCGCGCCGGGTGCTGGCGCTGATCAACCGGCGCAGCTATGCCGACCTGATGCACGGCACGCAGATCGACATTGCGCTGTCGCCCGCGCAAGCCATGCTCGGCGAGCTGCTGGCCTATGTGCGCCAGGGCGACGTCCAGGCCGTGCACAGCCTGCGCCGCGGCGTGGCCGAGGCACTGGAGATCGTGGCACGTGGCGATCGCAAGAGCTCGCGCGTGGTGGGCCGCAAGGTCAGCGAACTGCAGCTGCCCGGCGAGGTGCACATGGGGCTCATCGTGCGCGGCCTGCCAGATTCGCCCGACGTCTCGCCCGAGGACCTGCGCGAGCCCCAGGTCATCATCCCGCGCAGCTCCACGGTGATCGAGAGCAACGACCACGTCGTGTTCTTCCTGCCGCACAAGCGGCTGGTGCGCGAAGTGGAGAAGCTCTTTCGCGTGAGCGCCACGTTCTTCTGACGCAGCACTGAACACCATGGTGGACATGTTCCCCGTCCTGCGCGTGCTGGGCATCCTGGCCATGATCTTCTCGCTGACCATGGGGCTGCCGCTGGCGGTATCGCTCTGGACGCGCGACGGCATCTGGTATGTGTACCCACAGGCCATGGGCGCCACCTTCATGGCCGGCGCCTGGCTCTGGTGGCGCCTGCGCCACTTTCGCCATGAGCTGCAGCCGCGCCACGGGGTCATGCTGGTGTCGCTGGTCTGGATGCTGCTGCCACTGGCCGCGGCGCTGCCGTTGATGCTGGCGGGGCACTATATCGGGCGCCCCATGTCGTTCACGCACGCTTATTTCGAGGCCGTGTCGGGCCTGACCACGAGCGGCTCCACGGTGCTCAGCGGGCTCGACACGCTGCCGGTGTCGGTCAACGTGTGGCGCACCTTCCTGCAGTGGGTGGGGGGCATGGGCATCCTGGTCCTGGCCGTGGCCGTGCTGCCACTGCTGGGTGTAGGCGGCAGCCAGCTGTTCAAGGCCGAAGCCGCCGGCCCGCTCAAGGACGCCAAGCTCACGCCGCGCATGACGGGCACGGCCAAGGGGCTGTGGGGCGTGTATGCGCTGTTCTCCGTGTCCTGCGGCCTGGCCTACTGGCTCGCCGGCATGGCGCCGCTGGATGCGCTGATGCACATGTTCACCACGGTGAGCCTGGGGGGGTTGTCTTCCTATGATGCGAGCTTCGGACATTTCCAGTCGCCACTGCTCGAAGCCATCTGCATCTTCTTCATGCTGGTCGCCAGCTGCAACTTCGCGCTGTACTTCGTGGCCTTCCGCAAGGGGCACTGGCGCGGCTTCTGGGGCGACCCGGAGTTGCGCGCCACGCTGTTCGCGCTGACCGGCGGCGGGCTGGTGGTGGCGCTGCTGCTCTGGGCCAAGGGGGTGTACGCGCCGCTCGATGCACTGCGCCATGGCATGTTCAACACCATATCGCTGGCCACCACCACCGGCTATGCCACGGTGGACTACCTGGCCTGGCCGGTGTTCGCGCCCGTGTTCATGCTGCTGCTGTCGGGAGTGGCCACCAGTGCAGGGTCGACCGGTGGCGGGATCAAGATGGTGCGCATGCTCATCCTGGTCAAGCAGGCGCGCCGCGAGATGAACCGCCTGGTGCACCCGCGCGCCGTGCAGCCGGTGTGCCTGGGTGGCGGCGTGGTGGACAACCGCGTGATCTTCTCGGTGCTGGCCTTCATGCTGGTCTACGGTGGCACGGTCTTCGGGCTGAGCATGCTGCTGCTGCTCACCGACCTGGACCCGGTGACTGCCTTCTCGGTGGTGCTGGCCAGCGTCAACTGCGCCGGGCCGGGCCTGGGCAGCGTGGGACCGGCGTCGAATTTCTCGGTGCTCACCGATTTCCAGATCTGGGTCTGCACCCTCGCCATGCTGCTCGGGCGGCTCGAGATCCTAAGCTTCATGGCGCTGCTGACGCCGTCGTTCTGGCGGCGGTGAAAGAAAGCCGCCGGGCGGGCTTGCGAACAATTGGTCACGCCCCCACCCTACAATGGCCCGCCACCGCAATAGACCCGCCTCCACGTAAGGTTTTCCATGGTTCCGCACCTCATCACGGCCCTGACCGGGCCGATCAACGAACTCGAGCAGCGTGTGCTCGACTCCATGCCCGCCATCGAGCGCTGGTTCCGCCTGGAGTGGATGGAGCACACCCCGCCGTTCTACACCTCGGTGGACATCCGCAATGCCGGCTTCAAGCTGGCCCCGGTGGACACCAATCTGTTTCCCGGCGGCTGGAACAACCTGACCAAGGAGATGCTGCCGCTGGCCGTGCAGGCCGCCATGGCCGCCATCGAGAAGATCTGCCCCGAGGCACGCAACCTGCTGATCATTCCCGAGAACCACACGCGCAACACCTTCTACCTGTCGAATGTGGTGCAGCTGCAGCGCATCTTCAACATGGCCGGGCTCAACGTGCGCGTGGGCTCCATCAGCCCCGAGATCAAGAAGCCCACCCTGATCGAGCTGCCCAATGGTGACACGGTGACGCTGGAGCCCGTGGTGCGCACCAAGCGCCGCCTGGGGCTCAAGGACTTCGACCCCTGCACCATCCTGCTCAACAACGACCTCACGGCAGGCGCACCGGGCATCCTGGAAGACATCCACGAGCAGTACCTGCTGCCGCCGCTGCACGCCGGCTGGAGCGTGCGCAAGAAGAGCACCCACTTCAAGAACTACGAAGAGGTGGCCAAGCGCTTCGGCAAGATGCTGGGCATCGACCCCTGGCTGGTGAATCCCATGTTCAGCCAGTGCGGCGATGTGGACTTCTCCGAAGGTGCAGGCATGGAGAACCTGCAGACGAATGTGGACGCCCTGCTCACCAAGGTGCGCCGCAAGTACAAGGAATACGGCATCAACGAAAAGCCCTTCGTGATCGTCAAGGCCAACAACGGCACCTACGGCATGGGCATCATGACGGTGCGCGACGCCAAGGAGCTCGACGCGCTCAACCGCAAGACGCGCAACAAGATGGCCGTGATCAAGGACGGTCAGGTGGTCAACGACGTGATCATCCAGGAGGGCGTGCTCACCCAGGAGCGCGTGAACGATGCCGTGGCCGAACCCGTGGTCTACATGATGGACCGCTACGTGGTGGGCGGCTTCTACCGCATGCACGCCGAGCGCGGCACCGACGAGAACCTGAACGCACCGGGCGCGAGCTTTGTGCCCCTGGCCTTCGAGCACAGCACGCACATGCCCCAGCCGGGCATGCGCCCGGGCGTGAGCGCACCCAACCGCTTTTACATGTACGGCGTGGTCGCTCGCCTGGCCATGCTCGCTGCCAGCTACGAGCTCGAAGCCACCAATCCGGACGCCGAAGTCTACGACTGAGGTGCCCTCTCTAAAGAGGGTGGAAGGCGGGCCAACAGGCCCCACACACCTGCCTGCCACGTCTGCCAACGGGGCGCCAGAGGGCAGTTGCTGCGTTGCAACATGCCCCGGGCTGGTGCGCCGCTGCACCACCGCAGGAGCACAATAGCGTTCCCAAAAGTAACGGAACCCCGGCAGCCACGTGTGCCGGGTGCGGTCAGTGCAAAGCTCCAAATCCTCGCTCGCAGCGCTCACGCTGGGCGCCATCGGTGTTGTCTACGGTGATATCGGCACCAGCGTGCTGTATGCGGTCAAGGAGGTCTTCGGGTCGGGGCATGTGCCCTTCACCCAGGACAACATCTACGGCATCCTGTCCATCCTGTTCTGGACGCTCACGGTCATCGTGTCACTGAAGTACGTGGTGTTGGTGCTGCGCGCCGACAACAACGGCGAGGGCGGGCTGATCGCCATGCTGGCCCTGGCCTCCCAGGCCGTGAAGGACAAACCCCGCCTGCGCGGCCTGCTGCTGGGCGTGGGCATCTTCGGCACCTCGCTGTTCTACGGCGATGGGGTCATCACCCCGGCGATCTCGGTGCTGTCGGCGGTGGAAGGGCTGGAGGTGGTCTCGCCGCACTTCAAGCAGTACGTGATACCGCTGACCCTGGTCGTGCTGTTCTGCCTGTTCCTGGTGCAAAAGCGCGGCACCAGCGGCATCGGCAAGTTCTTCGGGCCCATCACCCTGGTGTGGTTCGCTACCCTGGCCATCCTGGGCGTGTCCCACATCGTCACCCACCCCGAAATTCTCTGGGCGATGAGCCCGCACTACGCCCTGGGCTTCATGTGGGCCAATCCAGGCACCAGTTTCATCATCCTGGGCGCTGTGGTGCTGTGCGTGACCGGGGCCGAGGCGCTGTATGCCGATCTCGGGCATTTCGGCAAGCGGCCCATCCGCCTGGCCTGGTTCTGCGTGGCCATGCCGGCACTCGTCCTCAACTACTTCGGCCAGGGCGCCCTGCTGCTGGCCGAGCCCGAGGCCGTGAAGAACCCGTTCTTCATGATGGCCCCCAGCTGGGCCCTGCTGCCCCTGGTGGTGCTGGCCACCATGGCCACGGTGATCGCCTCGCAGGCGCTGATCACGGGCGCCTTCAGCGTGACCAAGCAGGCCATCCAGCTCGGCTACCTGCCGCGCCTGAACATCCAGCACACCAGCGTGCGCGATACCGGCCAGATCTACATGCCGCTCGTGAACTGGGGCCTGTTCGTGGCCATCGTGCTCGCGGTGGTGATGTTCCGCTCGTCGAGCAACCTGGCCGCTGCCTACGGCATCGCGGTGACGCTGGACATGCTGATCACCACCACGCTGACCTTCTTCGTGATCCGCTACGGCTGGGGCTACCCCCTGGCGTTGTGCGTGGCCGCCACGGGCTGCTTCTTCGTGGTGGACCTGGCCTTCTTTGCCTCCAACCTGCTCAAGCTGTTCGCGGGCGGCTGGTTCCCGCTGATGATCGGCGGGGTCGTCTTCACCTTGATGATGACCTGGAAGCAGGGGCGCCACCTGGTCAACGACAAGCTGCGCGCCGATGCCATCGACCTCAAGGACTTCCTGGAGTCGGTGTTCATCAGCCCGCCCACGCGCGTGGAAGGCACGGCAGTGTTCCTCACGGCCGAGACGGGTGTCGTGCCCAATGCGCTCTTGCACAACCTCAAGCACAACAAGGTGCTGCACGAGCAGAACCTGTTCGTGACGGTCAAGAGCCATGAGGTGCCCTGGATCGGCATGGACAAGCGCCTGCAGGTGGATGCCCTGGGCCATGACTGCTGGCAGGTGGTGGTGCACTACGGCTTCAAGAACGATCCGGACCTGCCACGCGCGCTGGAGCAACTGCGCGGCCGGGGCTGCGGCATGGAGCCGATGACCACGAGCTACTTCCTGTCGCGCGATACCGTGGTGCCCACCATCGGCAGCGGCATGGCGCCCTGGCGCGAGAAACTCTTCGCCCAGATGCACCACAATGCCAGTGGCGCTGCGGACTTCCTGCACCTGCCCAACAATGCGGTGGTGGAGCTGGGCTCGAAGATCGAGATCTGACGCCCCTGGGGCAGGGGACTGCGGGGCCGATAGCCCCCGCCGTGCACCGCTTCGGTGCGCGATGCAGAATCCTGCCCATGCAGTTTTTCAAAGACCTGAGCCTGTCGGCTTTCACCGCGGGCTTCGTGGCGGTGTTGGTGGGCTTCACGAGCTCGGTGGCCATCGTCTTCCAGGCGGCCCAGGCCTTCCACGCCACGCCGGGGCAGATCACGTCCTGGATGTGGGCGCTGGGGCTGGGCATGGGGCTGTGCTCCCTGGTGCCATCACTCATCCTGCGCATGCCGGTCATGATCGCCTGGTCCACGCCGGGCGCGGCGGTGCTGGCCACCGCCGGGTTGGCCGGTGGCTTCAGCATGGCCGAGGCCGTCGGTGCCTTCATGGTCAGTGCCGTGCTGATCACGCTGTGCGGCATCACCGGCTGGTTCGAGCGCATCATGAACCGCATTCCCATGGAGATTGCGGCCGCGCTGCTGGCCGGCGTGCTGGCGCGCTTCGGCATCCAGGCCTTCACAGCGGCGCAGACCGCACTGCCCCTGGTGCTGCTGATGCTGGGTACTTACCTGCTGGGTCGCCGCCTGCTGCCGCGCTATGCCGTGGTGCTCACGCTGGCCGTAGGCATCGCCTGGGTGGCGCTGCGTGGGCAGATGGCCTGGTCGGCCGTTCAGTTCTCGTTGGCGGTGCCGGTCTGGACCACGCCGCAGTTCAGCCTGTCGGCCCTGGTGAGCCTGGCCATCCCCCTGTTCGTGGTGACCATGGCCTCGCAGAACCTGCCTGGCGTGGCGGTCATCCGTGCATCGGGTTACCCGCTGCCGGTCTCGCGCCTGCTCACGCTATCGGGGCTCGCTACCCTGGTTCTGGCACCCTTCGGAGCCTTCGCCCTCAATTTCAGCGCCATCACGGCCGCCATGTGCATGGGGCCCGAAGCCCATGAGGACCGTGCACGCCGCTACACGGCCGCCGTGTCCTGCGGGGCCATCTACGTGGTGATCGGGATTTTTGGCGCGGTGATCACCGGCCTGCTCACCGCCTTTCCCAAGGAGCTGATCGCCGCCATCGCCGGGCTGGCCCTGCTGGGCACCATCGGCAATGGCCTGGCGACTGCGCTGCGCGAGGAGGGGCACCGCGAGGCGGCGCTCATCACCTTCCTGGTCACGCTCAGCGGCGTGGTGGTGGCGGGCGTGGGCTCGGCTTTCTGGGGCGTGGTCGCAGGCAGCCTTGCGCTATTTGTGCAACAGTACGGGCGTACGCGCACCCAGGGCGGCTGACGGCTTCCTTCCCCTCTGTATATAGAGAAGCCCTCCCTGGCCATGGGGCGCCGGTCTTTTCCACATCCATCCATCTTCCAGTCCATGCAAATCCTCTTCATCGCCGACCCGCTGGCCAGCTTCAAGATCTACAAGGACACCACCTTCGCCATGATGCGCGAGGCCCAGCGCCGTGGTCACACGATCACGGTGTGCGGCCCGCAGGACGTCAGCTGGCAGCGCGGCGGCAAGGTGACGGCGCGCGTGCGCGACATCGTGCTCACCGGCCACCCGGACGACTGGTACACCGAGCAGCCCGTGCGCACTGCCGTGCTGGCCGACTTCGGCGCGGTGCTGATGCGCAAGGACCCGCCGTTCGACAGCGAATACTTCTACGCCACCCACATGCTGGAACAGGCCGAGCGCGATGGTGCGCGCGTGTTCAACAAGCCCCGGGCATTGCGCGACCACCCCGAGAAGCTGGCGATCATGGAGTTCCCGCAGTTCATCGGCCCCACCCTGGTCACGCGCGACCCGGCAGACATCCGCAGCTTCCACGCCGAGCACAAGGACATCATCCTCAAACCCCTGGATGGCATGGGCGGCATGGGCATCTTCCGCGTGGGGCCGGACGGCCTGAACCTGGGCAGCATCATCGAGACGCTGAACAAGGATGGCGCCGAGAGCGTGATGGTGCAGAAATTCCTGCCCCAGATCTCCGAAGGCGACAAGCGCGTGCTGGTCATTGGCGGCAAGCCGGTCCCCTATTGCCTGGCGCGCATTCCCCAGGGCACCGAAGTGCGCGGCAACCTGGCCGCTGGCGGCAAGGGCGTGGCCCGCCCCCTGTCCGAGCGCGACTGGGAGATCGGCAACGCCCTGGGTCCCATCCTGCAGGAGCGCGGCCTGCTGCTGGCCGGTGTCGACGTGATCGGTGACTGCGTCACCGAGATCAACGTCACCAGCCCCACCTGCTTCCAGGAGATCTTCGACCAGACCGGCTGCGACGTGGCGGCCCTGTTCATCGATGCACTGGAGGCGGCCCTGGCTGCCTTGCCCGCGCGCTAAGTCGGCAACTTCCCCGGCCGCCCCAAAACTCGTGCTATAG
>NZ_AKJX01000056.1 GCF_000276605.1 Acidovorax sp. CF316
CGGCTGCGGCTCCAGCCGTGAGCATGCCGTGTGGGGCATGCAGCAGTACGGCTTCAAGGCCGTGGTGGCGTCGAGCTTCGGCGAGATCTTCTACTCCAACGCCATGAACAACCGCCTGCTGCTGGCCATGGTTAGCGAGACGGATGCGCAAGCCCTCATGCAGGAAGCTCGTTCCACCAGTGGCCCCCTGGCCATCGAGATCGACGTGGGGCAGCGCCAGGTGCGCACGGCAGGGCACAGCGCCCCGTTCACCATCTCCGAGCGGCACCGGCGCATGTTCCTCGATGGGCTGGACGTGATCGGCGCCTCGCTGACCTACCGCGCGCAGATCGATGCCTTTGCCCAGCGCCACTGGGCCGCGCAGCCCTGGGTGAAGGACGTGGCGCGGCGCACGCGGGAGCGGCTCGGGGCGCAGAGGCCCCAAGCGTGACATTCTGCGCACCCGGGCGTCAGCGCCTGGGGGGCGGGGGGCGGCAGGTCTCCTATAGTGGTGGATCGCCCTTCGCCATCCCATGTCCATGCAGACCTTCACCCTGACCCGCAGTGACTACGTCCTGGCCCATGAACGCACCACGGCCCATCTCCGGGCCCTTGCCAGTCGCAGGAGAGCCGCCTCGGCGGCAGGGCAGGGGACGGTGCGCAAGGCCCTGGTCCCGTTGGCGAAGGTGGCAGCATGGCTGCTGGTGTTTGCAGTCACCTGGGTCTTTTTGCAGACCCGTGACCCCGGCTCGCGTGCCATGGGCTATATGGTGTGCGCCGCCATCACGGCAGCGGTGACCCTGGTTCTGGCCTACGTTGCTGGCGTGGCGATGACCCGGCGGCAGTTGCAGGAGCAACTGTCGGACGATGGCAGCACGCTGTCCCCGCAATCCGTGGTGGTCAGCGAATCGGGTATCGAGCAGCATGCCAAAGGCGCCTTCTCGCGCCTGGACTGGGCGTTCTTCATCGCGCGCCAGGAAGACGAGGCGATGTTCTACCTGTTCGTCGAGCCCGGCATGTGCATGATGGTTCCCAAGGCGGTGCTGCCGCCCGAGGCGCGGGCGCTCATTGCGCGCCACCTGCCCCTGGCGGCCACTTGACCAGTGGCCTCGGGGCTGCCTGCTTTCAGGGCTTGGCCGCCTTGGCTGCGGCCTGCGCCTTCTGGGTCTTGTTGTAGACCTCCATCACGGTGGCGAAGTCGCGCTCGAAATTGATCGCCAGGAAGCTGTCGTTGCCCGGCAGCAGCTGGCGCAGCTTGGGCGAGAAGCTGTAGCTGTAGGAGCACTTGGTCACGCGGGTCTGCACTTCGGGCGAGACGTCCTTGCCCAGGGTCCAGGTCTCGGTCATGAAGGGCGGGCTCTCCCACAGCGTGCGGATGCTCGACCCCTTCACGTCGCCCTTGACCACCATGCGCTGGTACAGGTCGCTGGCCACGGCGGCGGCCGGGTAGAAACCGTGCATCACCCCGGTCACGGAGCGCTCGTGGCCGTTGGAGAACACCACCTCGTAGTTCTGGTCGGGCACCAGGCCCAGTGCGGGGAACAGGGCGCGCGGCGCCAGGTTGCCCGAGTTGGAGGTGGGCGTGGTGTGCGCGATCTTCTTGCTCACCAGGTCCTGCGGCTTGGTGAAGGGGCTGTCCACCCGCGAGATCAGGATCAGCTTGTACGAATTGCGCTGCCCGCTGGCCTTGTTGCCCGGCACGCCGAAGGGGGTAGGCTGGCCTGCGGCCACCAACTGCGGCACCAGGCCGGGGTTGACCTGGGCGAGCTGCACCTTGCCGGCGATGATGCCGTCGATCAGCTCCTTCTCGCCCAGCGTGTCGATGTTCACGCTGCGTTCCAGCGACTCCCCCTGCAGGTTTTGCAGGTCCATGTTGCCGCAGCGCGCCAAGTGGTTGAAGTAGTCACCCCAGATGAGCATGGTCTCGCTCTTGGCGTAGGTCTTGGGCATGGCCACGACCAGCTTCTCGCGCGTGCCGCCGAACAGCGGGGCGGCGGGTGCGGGGGCCGGCCGCGCGGCAGGCGCCTTGGCGGGCGGAGTGGCCGTGGTCTGTGCGGCCACGGGGCCCAGCAGCAAGGTGGCACCCGACAGCAGCGCGCACAGACGCGCATCCAGTGGCTTGGCAAACATGGTGTTCTATCTCCCTCGGTTCGTTCTGGTAAGCGGCAACGCAAGGCCACCGGGCAGCGCAGGCCGGCCGGGATGGCCGAGCGCTGAAGGAGGCTGTTGTGCGTTGGGAATGGATGCCCTGCGGGCGGCCTGCGGCGGCACGGCGGTGCGGCGCGGGCGCTGAAAGGGTGGCCAGTATGCACGAGGCGACCGGGGTGTTTGTAACCTTGGCGACTCGCGAGGCCGCGGTGTGGCGCGCGTGCCCAAGGGTCCACCGGCCACGGCCCGGTTGACGCGCTGTCAAGCGCCGAAACGGCGGCCATGGACAAGGTGGAGAGGGCGCAGCACGCGCGGCGCGGCAACAATCCAGCCACTTCGCAGCCCATCCCGATCGCCACCCGACTCCACCATTCCACCATGTCTCAAAACGCCCACACCCTGCACCTGTTCTTCGAGGACCCGATCCGGCTCAAGTACGCCCAGCTGGTGTACCAGTACATCGCCGAGGGCAACACCGCGGAAGCCACGCGCTGGGCCGGCAAGCTGGGCGTGGACCTTGCGGACCTGTGGGATGCCGAATGGTTCAATCAGCAGGTTACGGCTGCGCCCAGCTACCTGCAGCTGAACTTCGACACCGGCACCAGCGACCCGCTGCCCCTGTCACCGCTGGCGGCGCTGTTCGGCCACGGCCTGCAGGCCGCGGTGCTCGACGTGTTCTACGACCAGGTGGGCGAAACCCAGCGCATGTACTTCGACAAGGGCCAATGGGTGCCGCGCCAGTACTTCCTGGCGCTGTACCCGCACCTGCAGGCCATCGTCGAGCCCGCGCACGACCCGGACGATGGCGACGAACCCGGCGAACGCGCAGCAGCCGACGCGCACGACCCGGCCAAGCCCATGTCCGTCGCCCGCCTGCTCAAGGACGAGGCCAAGAAGCGCAAGGAGGCGCAGGAAGCCGCCGAGGCCTTCGTGGAAATCGCCAAGAGCATGGGCAAGAACGGGGTCAAGAACACCGTGGATGGCGTCATCGGCGTGCTGGTGCTGGGCTCGGCTCTCAAGGGGCTGCTGCACGCCGCGGTCTTCACCGTGGTCACGGTGCTGCTGTTCAAGGGCCTGTGGTTGTGGCTGGGCCTGGGCCTGGTGCTGGCCGTGGTGTTGCCGATGTATTACGCGGCGCGCACGCACCGGGAGATCAAGGGCGATGACGACGATGGCGACGACGACAGCAACAACGACAACGGGGCGGGCGAGCCGGCCACCGCCAGCCGCTGAAGGGAGGGACAAGCACATGCTGACACAGATCGAATGGTGGGGCGGGGTGATCTTCGTGCTGGGCGCACTGACATACCGGCTGGTGATGGGCGCGCTCGAAAAGAGCGAGGGCTACGACTGGTACCGCTGGCTGATGCGCCTGTTCTTCGTGCTGCCGGGTGTGCTGCTGGCGGGGTACTTCTACCCGCTGGAGCGCATGGAGCTGCAGTACGGGTACCTGGCCGCGCTGGCCGTGGCATTGCTGGCAGTGGCTGGGGTGCTGGTGCAGGAGGTCACGGGCGACGCCGAATCGGACAAGGACAAGGCCGCAAAGGCCGAGAGGGAGGGAGAAGAAGCAAGAAAACAGGGAGAGAAAGGCCAGGCCGAGGAGGAGGACGGTGAAGACGGGGAGCCTGGCTGGCTGATGACCACCGTGGGCGTTGCCGTGCTGTACAGCCCGGTGCTGACCGCCTGCGCTCTGGCCTGCCACAAGGCCTGGCCCATCGTTCAAAAGCTTTGAGGGGGGCATCGGATGGCCGCCCGTGCCCACCAGCCCGCTGCGGGATGCGGCGGCTGTTCGATGCCCTCGTTTTTTGGACGCCGATGGCGCTGGCGCAGGAGACAATGCCTGCCGGAGGCCTCGGCCTCTTTTTGCTGCCCTGTCCAAACCCCCTTGCCGGCTTGCCGCCCTCCATCCATGGCCCACGATTCGTTTTCGGAGCTCTTGTCCCTCTACATGCGCCGCATCCGCGCAAGTGCCTCGGGGGTGGCCACCGAGATCGGCCTGAGCCGCGAGGCCGTGAACAACTGGCGCAACGGCATGTCGGCACCCAACGCCCGCTCGCGCGAGAAGGTGGTGGCCTGCACCCGCTACCTGCGCCTGACCGAGGCCGAGGCCAACCGCCTGCTCAGCGCGGCCGGCTTTGCGCCCGAGTTTCCGCTGCAGGCCGAGGTGGAGGCCCCGGCCACGCCCGTGGGCACCACTGCCCAGGGGGCACAGGGCGAACAGCCCTTCGGCGCCTTCCAGGCCCGGCTCTTCGCGCAGCTTGCCCAGGCCATGCCGTACCCCATCTCCATGCTGCTGTCGCCCGCGCACTGGGGGCAGCCGCCCTTCCGGCTCGAACTGCTGCAGCGCGCGCGCCAGCAGTACGGCGCCGCATCGGTGCTACATATCCAGCCACCCTACAGCGTCAGCACCGCGCCCACCGAGTACTTCGCCGCCATCGGCCGCCAGTGCGGGCTGGGCGAGCTGCAGTCGGACTATGAGTTCGAATCCGCGCTGGAGCGGCGCCTTGTGGCCGGCGAGCGCCTGTTCTGCCTGGTCAGCCGCTTCGAGCAGGGCACGCCCGCGCTGCGCGAAACCCTGGCCGGCATCCTGCGCAGCCTGAGCGAGATGCACAGCGGCCGCCTGCACCTGCTGCTGTGCGGTGGCGAGGCGCTGGCCGACCTCAAGTACCGCAGCGGCGACATGTCGCTGCTCAACATCGCCCAGGTCAACCACTGGCCCGAGCCCACGCTGGACGACCTGGCCATCCTGGCGCGCCAGCGCTGGCCCGGCCACGACTGGCCGCAGCCCGTGCTGGCGCAGCTGCTGGACGCCAGCGGTGGCCACCCCGCGCTGTTCGAGGAAGGGCTGCAGTGGCTGGTGGAGCAGGGCGTGAATGCCACCCAGGCGGCGTCGGCCGCGCTGCGCACGCAGCTTGGCGGCAGCCCGCGCCTGTGGCAGACATTTCTGCCGCTGGCGCAGGAGGGCGCCCCGCGCGAACGCCTGCGCAGCCTGCTGCAGGCCGACGACCTGGGCCGTGCACGCCCCTACCTGCAGGACGACGACCTGCGCCGCCTGTTCTGGGGCAACCTCATCCACGTGCGCGGCACGGGCGATGCGGCACGCCTGCACTGGCGCTGCGACACCGTGCGCCATGCGGGCCTGATGGTGCTGGAGGCGGCATCCTCATGATCGAGCAGCTGAGGTCCTGGATGACCTGGCCGGTGGCGCGCGCGCTGCTGATCGCCGGCGTCACGCTGTTCATCGGCAGCGCGCTGCTCACGCCCCACCTGAACCCTGCCACCCGCGGATCGGTGCGCACCCACGAGAGCATCGGCCCCGTGTGGGGCGAGCTGGTGCAGTGGCGCGTGGCCCTGGTGCAGGCCAGCCAGGAGCTGGGCCACTGGCCGCCGGACATCCAGAAGTACGCGCCGCAGGTGCCCTTTCCCAAGCTGCGCGTCACCTCGCCGGGGCCGCTGCGCCTGCAGGCCGACGTGATCAACGACCCGGCGCTCGGCCACCTGGCCGGCACCCAGGTGCTGCTGCACATGACGCCCGACATGTACCACTGGACCTGCCGCCCCGGCAAGCCGCCCATGCCTGCCGGCGCGCTGCCCATCAGCTGCGCCGCCGGCCCCGAAAGCCAGGATGGCAAGGGCGACGACATGGAGCCCGAGGCGGTGCGCCAGAGCCGCATCGCCGCGGTGGAGGCGGCCGACCCCTTCGGCTGGCTGCGCAGCCTCATCAAGTGGTGCGCGCTGATCTTCATCGTGGGCGCCGTGGTGTGGGTGCTGCGCCACCCGCTGATCGGCCCCGCGCAGCTGCGCCCCGAGAAACTGCTGCGCACCCCTGTCTCGCGCCTGCCGCGCATCGACCAGCTGCTGCGCACCGTGGGCCGGCTGCGCGCCACGCTGGAGGCCGCCGAAGTCCGCACCAAGGACTGGCAGAGCGCCGTGCAGTTCGCGCACGACGACGCGGCCGACCAGTCCATGGTGCTGGCCGAGCGCGTATCCGCCAGCAGCCAGGTCAGCCGCGACTGGGCGTTGCCCGGCCTGGTGTTCGAGTGGCAGTTTCCGCCCGACCTGCCGGTCTCGCTGGACCGCTGCCTGCTCTATGTACCGCAGCCCGGGATCGACGAAGCCACCGTGCTGCGCCAGCTGCGCGCCGCGCAGACCGGCACCGATGTGCTGCTCATCCTGTGCGACCACGGTACCGAGACCCCCTGGCCGCTGCTGCGCGCCCACACCGACGATGGCGCCAACCTGCATGTGATGGTGGACAGCGCCAGCCAGACCGAATGGCTGCTCGCACGCGAACCGCTGCAGGTGCTGCTGCGCCTGCTGGCCGCCCAGCTGCGCGTGACGCGCATCTCGCCCTACCAGACCCGCGGCGGGGTGACGCGCGAGGGCTCCTTCTTCGGGCGCGAGCAGCTGCTGGCCCGCGTGGTCAACCGCGAGCCGGCCAACTACCTGGTGGTGGGTGGGCGCCAGCTGGGCAAGAGCAGCCTGCTCAAGGCCGTGCAGCGCCGCCTGCAAGGCCACCCCCAGATCGTCTGCCACTACGTCTCGCTGCGCGACCACCGGCTTTCGCCGCGCATGGCGCTGCAGTTCGGCCTGCCGGCCGACACGCCGCTCGAGGCCATCGTGGACCACCTGCAGGCCCAGTACACCGGCAAGCGCCTGTACCTGCTGATCGACGAGGCCGACCTGTTCTTTCGCGACGAGTCGGCCAACGGCTACCACCAGCTGTCCACCCTGCGCTCGCTCAGCGAAGAGGGCCGCTGCTGGTTCATGCTGGCCGGCTTCTGGGATCTGTATGCCACGGCCGTGCTCGACTACCAGAGCCCCTTGCGCAACTTTGGCGAGGTGCTGGCCATCGGCGGGCTGGAGCGCCCGGCTTGCAAGGCCCTGGCCACCGAGCCGCTGCGCCGCCTGCGCCTGGGTTTTGGTGGCGATGCGCTGGTGGAGCGCCTGGTGGATGCCAGCGGCCTGCGCGCCAACCTGGTCGCCATCCTGTGCCAGGAATGCCTGGAAGCTTTGCAGCCCGGCGAGCGCGTGATCGAAAAGCGCCATCTGGACCAGGCCCTGGCCTCCCAGCCCGTGCAGGACGCCCTGGCCGGCTGGGGCCGCCTCTCGCCCGACGACGCGGCCTGCCGGCTCGACCGCGTGGTGGTGTACCACGTCGCCCAGCAGGGCGAGACCAGCCTGGTCGCGCTGGCCGGCCTGCTGCAGGGCCATGGCGTGCAGGCCGACGCCCAGGCCCTGCGCCAGTCGCTCGCGCGCCTGCAACTGGCCTGGGTGCTGCGCCGCGACGGGGGCACCTACAGCTTTGCCATCCCGCTCATGACGGCGCAGTTCGAGCCCAGCGAGGTGGAGCTTTTGCTGCACCAGGAACTGGCGGTGATGGCCAGATCCTGACCAAGCCTTCTCTTTTTTTCTGACCTTTCTTTTCCATGGCCACTTCTCTTTCCGCCGCTCTGGACGACGATCTCGGCATCGATGCCTGCATTGAGGAAATGGAACGCCTGGTCCGCTCTGGCGTGCACCCGGACCGCATCAGCCTGTACCACGATGCGTCTGCAGTGCAATGGGCATGCCAGGCCCAATGGGTCTACTACGACGGCCCCGACGAGGCATCTGCCGCCCGGCGCGTCGACGCGCAGTTCGCGTTGCTGCGACTGATGCTGGAGCACGGCGCAAACCCCAACAAGCGCAAGAACCGCAACTCCACCCCTTTGGCCGTGTGTTGCCGGCAGTTCATCTCGTACTTCCAGGAGCGTGCGGTGGAGCGGCTGGCCCTGGTACTGGCGGCGGGCGGCGACCCGCGCCAGACCAAGGACCCCGCCATCTGCATGGCCCTGGGCCTGGGCGAGATGCGGGGGGAGATTTTCGACATGGCGTTCCGTGCCGATGCGCCAGCAGGGCACGCCGACGCCGTTTTCCAGGCCATAGACCTGCTGCTCAAGGCGGGTGCCGACATCGAGGCCATGGACCACCGCCAGATGTACACCCCGCTGCTCATGGCCGCCTTCATGGGCAGCGTGCCTCTGCTGCAGTTCCTGAAGGAGCGTGGAGCCAACGTGCACGCCACCAACCCCGATGGCTCCAATGCCTTGATGTACACCGCAGGCGACGTGGATGGCCTTGCCAACAGCCGCGCCGGCTTCTCCACCACCTGGCACCGCAGGGGCGACCCCGTGGCCACCACCCGCCAATTGATCGACTGGGGCCTGGACCCCGCCGCCGCCAACGCCCGCGGGCGCACCCCCCTGCGCCTGGCCGTGAACGCCGGCAACCTCGACGTGGCCGCGGTGCTGGCGGAGGCGCTGGCCGCCCAGGGCAAGCTGGGGGCGGCCGAGGTGCGCCTTTTCAAGGGCACCGAGTACCAAGCCCGCGTGGCTGCGTTCACCACCAGCGTGCAGCCCAAGAAGCCGGCCAAGCCCAAGAAGCCAATCAAGCCCAAGAAGCCAATCAAGCCCAAGGCGTCCGAGGATGTAGTCCAGCGCGCCACCTGGGATCGCGCCCTTGCACTGATCGACGGCCCCACCGACTGGCAGCCCAGCCAATACCCCGAATGGCTGCGCACCTGCCTGAAAGAGGTGATCGCGCGCCTGGCATCGGGTGCGGACCCCCGGGTCCCGCCCGATGTGCTGTACCTTGAATACCATGGCCACTTTCGCAGTCTGCGCTGGTCCCGCACCAAGTCCTATGTAAGCCGCAGCGGCGCAGTGGAACTGGAGGCCCAGGTGGTCGATTGGGCAAAGATGTCCGTCAGCTTCTCGCAGGTGGACAACGACAACTGGGTGCTGCGCGAAGCCATCGAACTGCCCATGGTGCCCCCAGGCACACCGCCCAGCACCGAAGCCCTGTGCGAAGCCGTCGGGCAGCTGTGCGCCAGGTACCTCAAGACCGTGGGGTGATGAGCCCCGCCAAACCCTTTACGATCCCACCCGTTGGCACACCTACAAACAAGCTGGTTCTGAAGAGGGAGAAAAACACATGCCATTGCCTTGGTCGATCATCGCCACCCTGGGCCTCGCCGCTGCGCTGGCCGCCTGCTCACCCGCTGTGCCCACCGAGTGGCGCGGCATCCCGGTGGTGAAGGACAAGCTCGTGAAGGTGGAGGACACCACCAACGACCATGGCCTGTATGCGGTGTACAGCGGCGTTTCGCGTGCGGAGATGTTCCAGCGGATGGCCGCGTCCATGGCGGGGGCGGGCTACACCAAGGTGGGCGAGGCCTTTGAAGGCAATGTCCACGGCTACACCAAGGGCACCGAGCAGCTGGCCGTGAAGGTGGACCAGTTCGGCGACGAAGTGTTCCTGGCCGTCTTCGATGCCAAGGGCAAGGAGCCCCTGGTGCACGGCGTGGTGTTCGGCCAGTACCAGCTGGGCGAGAAGAAGACCGGCCAGGAGGCCAAGGACCAGCTGCTCAAGGACCTTGCGAAATGACGGCGCTGAATCAACCCACCACCATGCGCATCCAGCTCGAATCCCCGCGCCAGGCCGACGTGGTGCAGCTCATCGACGACCTGGACGCCTTTCAGAAACCGCTGTACCCGCCCGAAAGCCACCACGGCATCGACCTGAACGCGCTGTCGCAGCCCAACGTGCTGTTTGCCGTGGCGCGCAATGCGGACGGCGTGGCCCTGGGCTGCGGCGCCATGGTGCTGGGGGCCGATTTCAGCGAGGTCAAGCGCATGTATGTGCGCCCCGAGGCCCGCGGCCAGGGCCTGGCGCGGGCGCTGCTGGCCTTTGTCGAAGCCGAGGCCATCGCGCGCGGCTGCACCCGCTTTGCACTGGAGACCGGGCCCCTGCAGCCCGATGCGCTGGGCCTGTACGCCCGCATGGGCTATGCAGAGTGCGGACCGTTCGGCGGCTATGCGCCGGACGTGCACAGCGTGTTCATGCGCAAAGAGGTGCAGGTGGCTGTATGACGGCGCCTGCCGATGGCACCACTGTGCGCCGGCTCACGGCCGACGACGCCGAGGCCTTCAGCGCGCTGCGCCGCCGGGTCGCTGCAGACAACCCTGTGCCCTTGGGTCTGGGGCAGCAGGAAGAGCTGGCCCGACCGCTGCAAGGCTTTCGCGACCAGTTGGGTGCTCCATCGAATGCGGTGTTCGGCGCCTTCGTCCAGGGCGAGCTGGCGGCCACGGCTGCCGCCACGCCCAGCGGGCC
>NZ_AKJX01000057.1 GCF_000276605.1 Acidovorax sp. CF316
TACCCCTGAGCTAATCTCCCGTTGTCGCTGCGACAGCCTTCGATTATGGCACAACTTTTCAGGCTGTTTGGAATTTGCGCCAGATTGTTTTGCCGTTGCTTGCCTTGTCGATCTGCGTGAGCACCTCGGCGTGCGACGCCACCTCCTGCTCGCTGGCGGGCAGCACGGGCAGCACCAGGGCACCCAGGTCGACGGCGGCGACGCTGATGCCGCCAGCGCTGTCGTCCGTATCGTCGATGACCAGTAGCGCATCCTGGCCGCGCGTCATGTTGATGTAGACGTCGGCCAGCAGCTCGGCATCGAGCAAGGCGCCGTGCAGCGTGCGGCCGGAGTTGTCGACCTCCAGGCGGTCGCACAGCGCGTCCAGCGAGTTGCGCTTGCCGGGGAACATCTCCTTGGCCATGGCCAGGGTGTCGGTGACGCTGCCGACATAGGTCTTGAGCGCCGGGCGGCCCGTGAGTTCGAGCTCCTTGTTCAGGAAGCCGACGTCGAAGGCCGCGTTGTGGATGATGACCTCGGCGCCCTGCAGGTACTCGAGGATGTCCGGCGCCAGCTCGGCGAACTTGGGCTTGTCGCGCAGGAACTCGTTGCTGATGCCGTGGACCTTGAGCGCGTCCTCATGGCTGTCACGCCCCGGGTTGAAATAGAAGTGCAGGTTGTTACCGGTGAGCTTGCGGTTGAGCAGCTCCACGCAGCCAAGTTCGATGATGCGGTCGCCACCTTCGGCGGAGAGGCCGGTGGTTTCGGTATCGAGAACGATCTGCCGTGTCATTTCAGTGGTTTTCCTTGGCGTGGTTGATCGTGTACTTGGGGATTTCCACGGTCACATCGGTTTGCGCCAGGATGGCCTGGCACGACAGGCGCGATTGTGGCTCCAGACCCCAGGCGCGGTCCAGCAGGTCTTCCTCTTCCTCCTCGGCCTCGTTGAGCGAGGACAGGCCCTGGCGCACGATGACGTGGCAGGTGGTGCAGGCACAGCTCATGTCGCAGGCGTGCTCGATGTCGATGTGGTTGTCCAGCATGGCCTCGCAGATCGAGGTGCCGGCGGGCGCGGTGATTTCGGCGCCGGCAGGACAGTATTCCGGGTGGGGCAGGATCTTGATGACGGGCATGGTGGCGTCGGTTGTTCGTTCTTGTCGTAAGGGGGCGGTCGGTCAGAGAGACTGCACGTTCTTGCCGGCCAGGGCCTGCTGGATGCCGCGGTTCATGCGCTGCGCGGCAAAGGCCTCGGTGCCCTTGGCCAGGGCATCGGTGGCGGCCTCGATCACGGCCGCATCGTCGGACTCGCGCTGGCCGCTCAAGGCCTGCATCAGGGCGTCGATGTCGGCGCGCTCACCGGCCGAGAGCACGTCGCCATCGGCGTCGAGCGCGCTCTGCGTGGCCAGCAGCATGCGGTCGGCGTCCACGCGGGCCTCGACCACGGCGCGGGCGCGCATGTCCTGCGCGGCGGTGGCAAATCCGTCCTGCAGCATGCGGGCGATCTCGTCGTCCGACAGGCCATAGGAGGGCTTCACATCGATGCGCGCCTCCACGCCGCTGCCCTGCTCTTTCGCGCTCACGCTCAAGAGGCCGTCGGCATCGACGGTGAAGGTCACGCGGATGCGGGCTGCGCCGGCCGCCATCGGTGGAATGCCGCGCAGCTCGAAGCGCGCCAGGCTGCGGCAGTCCTGCACCAGGTCGCGCTCGCCCTGCAGCACATGGATCGCCAGGGCGGTCTGGCCGTCCTTGTAGGTGGTGAAGTCCTGCGCCTTGGCGGTGGGGATGGTCTCGTTGCGCGCCACAATGCGCTCCACCAGGCCGCCCATGGTCTCGATGCCCAGCGACAGCGGGATCACATCGAGCAGCAGCAGATCGCCTGCGGTGTTGTTGCCGGCCAGCTGGTTGGCCTGGATGGAGGCACCCAGGGCCACCACCTCGTCGGGGTTCAGGTTGGTCAGCGGCGTGGTGCCGAAGAAATCGGCCACGGCCTTCTGCACCTGCGGCATGCGGGTGGAGCCGCCGACCATGACCACGCCCTGCACTTCCTCACGCGTGAGGTGCGCATCGCGCAGCGCACGGCGCACGGCGGCTATGGAGCGCGTGGTGAGGTGGGCCGTGGCTGCCTCGAAGTCCGCACGCGCCACGGCATGCTGCACGGCCTCGCCAGCCAACTGGGCCGAGAAGGTGGCATGCTCGGCAGCCGTCAGCGCCTCCTTGCAGGCGCGGGCCGCCATGCGGGCCGCGACCTTGTCCGATGGGGTCTCGACCGTGCGGCCCAGTTGCTGCAGCACCTGGTCCGCCAGGGCGGCATCGTAGTCGTCACCCCCCAGGGCCGAATCGCCGCCCGTGGCGATGACCTCGAACACACCCTGCGTGAGCCGCAGGATGGAGATGTCGAAGGTGCCACCGCCCAGGTCGTACACGGCGTAGACGCCCTCGCTGGCATTGTCCAGGCCGTAGGCGATGGCAGCGGCCGTAGGCTCGTTGATCAGGCGCAGCAGGTGGATGCCGGCCAGTTGGGCCGCGTCCTTGGTGGCCTGGCGCTGGGCGTCGTCGAAGTACGCGGGCACGGTGATCACCGCACCGTACAGGTCGTCGTTGAAGGTGTCCTCGGCGCGGTAGCGCAGCGTGGCCAGGATCTCGGCGCTCACCTCCACGGGCGATTTCACCCCGCCCACGGTCGCCAGGCTCACCATGCCCAGGGCGCTGTCGGCCGGGGGCACGAAGTCGTAGGGCAGCTTGCCGGCATCGGCCACGTCGGCCAGGCCCCGGCCCATGAAGCGCTTGACCGAGGCAATGGTGTTGCGCGGGTCCTGCGCCTGCGCGGCCACGGCATCGTGCCCGATCTGGCGGCCACCCGCCTCCAAGTAGCGCACCACCGAGGGCAGCAGCACCCTGCCCTGGTCATCGGGCAGGCATTCGGCCACACCATTGCGCACGGCCGCCACCAGGGAGTGCGTGGTGCCCAGGTCGATGCCCACGGCAATGCGCCGCTGGTGCGGGTCGGGGGACTGGCCGGGTTCGGAGATCTGCAAAAGCGCCATGGAATAGTTCTTGTCGTCGTGTTCTACGTTGTCTGCGGGCACGCCGTGCGGCTCGCAGGAAAGGGGGCAGTCCCTATTGTCCCAGTTGATCCCGGCGGCGTTCGATGTCGTCGGCAAATCGCGCAATGAACATGAGGGCTCTGACCTCGCGCGCCGCACCGGCGGCATCGCCCGCCTCATCCAGCAACTGCCCACAGCGCGCCAGGGCCGCGCGCCGCGCCTGCTGCACCTCGTCGTCCAGGGCATCCAGGGCGGCCTCGCCCTGGGCGTCCTCGAGCGACTCGCGCCATTCCATCTGCTGCATCAGAAAGGCCGCCGGCATGGCCGTGTTGTCTTCGGCGCGAATCGGCGCATCACGCAGCTCGCACAGGTAGGCCGCGCGCCGCAGCGGATCCTTCAGGCGCTGGTAGGCTTCGTTGATGCGCACCGACCACTGCATGGCCACGCGCTGGGCCGCGGCGCCCTGCGCGGCGAATTTGTCGGGGTGGGCTTCGCGCTGCAGCTCCTTCCAGCGCGCGTCGATGGCGCTGCGCTCCTGCGCAAAGCGCTGCGCGAGGCCGAACAGCTCGAAATCGTCGGATTGCAGGTTCATGGAGGGGAAAGGGTCAAGAAAAAACCGCCAGCACGGGGTGCGATGGCGGTTTGGCTGGGCGCTCAGTACAGCAGGCACCGTGGCCTGCAAGCGATCAGAGGCAGAGAGTTTTTCGGCCGTGCCCGGAAGGTACGCCAAAACACCCTCAATCTAGGCGCAAAGCGCAGCCATAGCTGGGCTATGGCGAGCATTTGCAACGACGAGTGAGGGCGTTTTAGCGTGCAGGACGGGCATGGAGGAAAGACTCTCTGCCTCTTAAACGCGGAAGCTCTCGCCGCAACCGCAGCGGTCGCGCTCGTTGGGGTTGTTGAACCTGAAACCTTCGTTCAGGCCCTCGCGCACGAAGTCGAGCTCGGTGCCGTCGATGTAAGCCAGGCTCTTGGGGTCGATCAGCACCTTCACGCCGTGGTTCTCGAACACCACGTCCTCAGGCTCGGTATCGTCCACATACTCGAGCTTGTAGGCCAGGCCCGAGCAGCCGGTGGTCTTGACGCCCAGGCGCACGCCCAGCCCCTTGCCCCGGCGGGACAGGTAGCGGGTCACGTGCCGCGCAGCGGCTTCGGTCAGCGTGATGGCCATGGTCGATCAGGCGGTCACAGCCGCAGCGTGCTTGGTCTTGTAATCGAGCACGGCGGCCTTGATGGCGTCTTCCGCGAGGATGGAGCAGTGGATCTTGACGGGCGGCAGGGCCAGCTCTTCGGCGATCACGCTGTTCTTGAGGGCTGCCGCTTCGTCCAGCGTCTTGCCCTTGACCCATTCGGTCACCAGCGAGGACGAGGCGATGGCCGAGCCGCAGCCATAGGTCTTGAAGCGTGCGTCTTCGATCACGCCGGTTTCGGGGTTCACCTTGATCTGCAGCTTCATCACGTCGCCGCAGGCGGGCGCGCCCACCATGCCGGTGCCCACCGATTCGTCACCCTTGTCGAACGAGCCCACGTTGCGGGGGTTCTCGTAATGGTCAACCACTTTGTCTGAATAAGCCATGATGTCTACCTCTTCAATTCGTCAAAATGCCATGAATCCGGTCAGTGCGCAGCCCACTGGATGGTGCTGATGTCCACGCCATCCTGGTACATCTCCCACAGCGGGCTCAGCTCGCGCAGTCGGGCGACGTTTTCGCGGATGGTGGCGATCGCGTAGTCGATCTCTTCCTCGGTCGTGAAGCGGCCGATGGTCATGCGCAGGCTGCTGTGGGCCAGCTCGTCGCTGCGGCCCAGGGCGCGCAACACATAGCTGGGCTCCAGGCTGGCCGAGGTGCAGGCGGAGCCCGACGACACGGCCAAGCCCTTGATGCCCATGATCAGCGACTCGCCTTCGACGTAGTTGAAGCTCATGTTCAGGTTCTGCGGCACGCGGCGTTCCATGCTGCCGTTGATGAACACCTGTTCGATGTCCTTCAGGCCATTGAGCAGGCGCTGCTGCAGCGCATGGGCCTTGGCGTTGGATTCGGCCATTTCTTCCTTGGCGATGCGGAAGGCCTCGCCCATGCCCACGATCTGGTGCGTGGGCAAGGTGCCCGAACGCATGCCGCGCTCATGGCCGCCACCGTGCATCTGCGCTTCCAGGCGCACGCGCGGCTTGCGGCGCACGTACAGGGCACCCACGCCCTTGGGGCCGTAGGTCTTGTGCGCGGTCATGCTCATCAGGTCGATGGGCAGGGTGTTCATGTCGATCTCGACGCGGCCGGTGGCCTGCGCCGCATCCACGTGCAGCAGCACGCCCTTTTCACGGCACAGTGCGCCGATGGCCGGGATGTCCTGGATCACGCCGATCTCGTTGTTCACGAACAGGATGCTCACCAGCACCGTATCGGGGCGGATGGCGGCCTTGAGCGCGTCCAGGTCCACCAGGCCGTCTTCCTTGACGTCGAGGTAGGTGGCTTCGAAGCCCTGGCGCTCCAGCTCGCGCATGGTGTCCAGCACGGCCTTGTGCTCGGTCTTGAGCGTGATCAGGTGCTTGCCCTTGCCCTTGTAGAACTGGGCAGCGCCCTTCAGGGCCAGGTTGATCGATTCCGTGGCGCCGCTGGTCCAGACGATCTCGCGCGGATCGGCGTGGATCAGGTCGGCCACCTGCACACGCGCCTTTTCCACCGCCTCTTCCGCTTCCCAGCCCCAGGCGTGGCTGCGCGATGCCGGGTTGCCGAAATGCTCGCGCAACCAGGGAATCATGGCGTCCACTACGCGCGGGTCCACAGGGGTGGTGGCGCCGTAGTCGAGGTAGATGGGGAAATGTGGAGTCATGGCGTGGCTGGCTCAGGAGGTTGCTGGCTTAGGCTTGCTTGCAAACAACGAACGAAGAACAGTTGGACAGTTGGTTACAGAAACAGGAGACGTTCAGGGCGGTGCCGACCCCAGGGCCGGCGCGGCGCATCTGGCGGTCAGGACTTGGCGAAAACGTTGCCGAGCGCGAACACCGAATTCGGGGCGTTCACACGGATCGGCTTGACCACCGGGGTCGTCGAGATGGCGCGGCGCACGACCGGCTTGTCCTCGATCTGCACGCCCTTGGCCAGTTGCTCTTCGACCAGCTTTTGCAGCGTGACGGAGTCGAGGAACTCGACCATGCGCTGGTTCAGCGAGGCCCACAGCTCATGCGTCATGCAACGGCCGGCTTCGCCCAGGCAGTTTTCCTTGCCGCCGCACTGGGTGGCATCAATGGGTTCGTCCACGGATACGATGATGTCGGCCACCGTGATGTCGCCCGCCTTGCGGGCCAGGGTGTAGCCGCCGCCGGGGCCACGGGTGGATTCCACCAGTTCGTGGCGGCGCAGCTTGCCGAACAGCTGTTCCAGGTAGGACAGCGAAATCTGCTGGCGCTGGCTGATGGCAGCCAGGGTGACGGGTCCGTTGTTCTGGCGCAGGGCCAGGTCAATCATGGCGGTGACCGCAAAACGGCCTTTGGTAGTGAGACGCATCGCAAGCTCCTTGTGCTAAGGCTTGTTCGTTGTAGAAACTGCCGACTGCAGGCTGTTGGCCCGCAACGACACCGTCTCCGCCCCTTACTCCACACGGGTTTTCCCGGTGCAGAGCCCTTCATCTTGTGGGCTTTTGTTCTTGAGTAGTTTGTAGGAGTATAGCACAAATCCCTATTGAATCAGTCGGGATAAGAAACTGGCGGGTCACTATTTCCCCATACGCGTTTTTACGGACAGCCCATTGCCCACCAATCGCCCATCACTACGCCCTGCCCTGCAGGTCGGGGCGCACCCCGCTCTCTACAAGGCCACGGAATCATTGCCATGCGCGCCGAAGGCCTGGTCCTTCAACCGCGTGAGCTGGTCGCGTACACGCGCCGCCTGCTCGAATTCGAGGTTGCGCGCATGCTCCAGCATGAGCTTCTCGAGCCGCTTGATTTCGCGCGCCACGTCCTTCTCGGACATGTCCTCCACCTTGGCGCGCTGCATCGTTTCCTGCTCCAGCCGCTCGGCATCCTTGCCCGCTTTCTCGCTGTACACACCGTCAATCAGGTCTCTTACCCTCTTGACAATGCTGCGCGGCGTGATTCCGTGTGCCTCGTTGTGTGCGATCTGCTTTGCGCGGCGGCGTTCCGTCTCGCCCATGGCTTTTTTCATGGAATCGGTGATGCGGTCCGCATAGAGGATGGCGTGGCCATTCATGTTGCGTGCCGCCCGGCCTATGGTCTGGATCAGGCTGCGCTCGGCGCGCAGGAAGCCCTCCTTGTCGGCATCGAGGATCGCCACCAGCGAGACCTCGGGAATGTCCAGGCCCTCGCGCAGCAGGTTGATGCCCACCAGCACGTCGAAAGCGCCCAGGCGCAGGTCGCGGATGATCTCCACCCGCTCCACCGTGTCCACGTCGCTGTGCAGGTAGCGCACCTTGACGCCGTTGTCCGTGAGGTAGTCGGTCAGCTGCTCGGCCATGCGCTTGGTCAGCGTGGTGATGAGCACGCGCTCGTTCTTTTCGGCGCGGATGCGGATCTCCTGCAGCACATCATCCACCTGGTGGGTGGCGGGGCGCACCTCCACCACCGGGTCCACCAGGCCCGTGGGGCGCACCACCTGGTCCACCACCTGGCCGGCGTGCTGCTTTTCGTAGTCGGCCGGCGTGGCCGAGACGAAGACCACCTGGCGCATGCGCTGCTCGAACTCCTCGAACTTGAGCGGCCGGTTGTCCAGTGCCGAGGGCAGCCGAAAACCATACTCCACCAGCGTGGTCTTGCGCGAACGGTCGCCGCTGTACATGGCGTTGAGCTGGCCGATCATCTGGTGGCTCTCGTCCAGGAACATCAGCGCGTTCTTGGGCATGTAGTCGGTCAGCGTGCTCGGCGGGTCGCCCGGCGCGGCGCCCGAGAGGTGGCGCGTGTAGTTCTCGATGCCCTTGCAGTGCCCTACTTCGCTGAGCATCTCCAGGTCGAAGCGCGTGCGCTGCTCCAGGCGCTGGGCCTCCACCAGCTTGCCGTCGTCCAGCAGCTGCTTGAGGCGCTCGGCCAGCTCGATCTTGATCGTCTCCACGGCGGCCAGCACCTTGTCGCGCGGCGTCACGTAATGGCTGCTGGGGTAAACCGTGAAGCGCGGGATCTTCTGCTTGACGCGGCCGGTGAGCGGGTCAAACAGCTGCAGGCTCTCGATCTCGTCGTCGAACAGCTCGATGCGGATGGCCAGCTCCGAGTGCTCGGCCGGAAAGACATCGATGGTGTCGCCGCGCACGCGGAACTTGCCGCGCGAGAAATCGGCCTCGTTGCGCTGGTACTGCATGCGGATCAGCTGGGCGATCACGTCGCGCTGGCCCAGCTTGTCGCCGGTGCGCAGGGTCATCACCATGCGGTGGTAGCTCTCGGGCTCGCCGATACCGTAGATGGCCGAGACGGTGGCCACGATGACCACGTCGGTGCGCTCCATCAGGCTCTTGGTGCACGACAGGCGCATCTGCTCGATGTGCTCGTTGATCGCGCTGTCCTTCTCGATGAACAGGTCGCGCTGGGGCACATAGGCCTCGGGCTGGTAGTAGTCGTAGTAGCTCACGAAGTACTCCACGGCGTTCTTCGGGAAGAACTCGCGGAACTCGCTGTACAGCTGCGCGGCCAGGGTCTTGTTGGGCGCGAACACGATGGCCGGGCGGCCCATGCGGGCGATCACGTTGGCCATGGTGAAGGTCTTGCCTGAGCCCGTGACCCCGAGCAGGGTCTGGAAGGCCTCGCCGTCGTTCAGCCCCTCGACCAGCTTGTCGATGGCCTCGGGCTGGTCGCCCGCGGGGGGGTACGGCTGGAACAGCTCGAACGGCGAATCGGGAAAGCGCACGAATTCGCCGTCTTGCTGATCCGGTATGACTTCTGATATTTCCAGCATGGGGTAGGTCAACGGTTGGTGGGGGCTAGCCGTTAAAATCGGCGGAACCTGGCACGTTACACCACGCCCGGATTCTTCGCTACTGACAACCTTTCAAGGATTTTCATGTCTCTGTTCACTGCCGTCGAAATGGCACCCCGCGACCCCATCCTGGGCCTCAACGAGCAATTTGCTGCCGACACCAACCCCAACAAGGTCAACCTGGGTGTGGGCGTGTATTTCGACGACAACGGCAAGCTGCCCCTGCTGCAATGCGTGCAAGCCGCTGAAAAGACCATGATGTCGGCCCCCACGGCCCGCGGTTACCTGCCCATCGACGGCATCGTGGCCTATGACAATGCGGTCAAGGGACTGGTCTTCGGCGCGGACAGCGAGCCCGTGACCTCCGGCCGCGTGGCCACCGTGCAGGCCATCGGCGGCACCGGCGGCCTGAAGATCGGCGCCGACTTCCTGAAGAAAGTCAGCCCCAACGCCAAGGTGCTGATCTCCGACCCGAGCTGGGAAAACCACCGCGCGCTGTTCACCAACGCCGGCTTCGAGGTCGACAGCTACGCCTACTACGACGCCGAAAAGCGCGGCGTGAACTTCGAAGGCTTCCTGGCCAGCCTGAACGCAGCTGCCGCCGGCACCATCGTCGTGCTGCACGCCTGCTGCCACAACCCCACCGGCTACGACATCACTGCCGCGCAGTGGGACCAGGTGATCGCCGCCGTCAAGGCCAAGGGCCTGACGCCCTTCCTGGACATGGCCTACCAGGGCTTCGGCCACGGCATCGCCGAAGACGGCGCCGTGATCGGCAAGTTCGTGGCTGCCGGCCTGAACTTCTTCGTCTCCACCTCGTTCAGCAAGAGCTTCAGCCTGTACGGCGAGCGCGTGGGCGGCCTGTCGGTGCTGTGCGCCAACAAGGAAGAAGCCAGCCGCGTGCTGAGCCAGCTGAAGATCGTGATCCGCACGAACTACTCCAACCCACCCATCCACGGCGGCGCCGTGGTGGCTGCCGTGCTGGGCAACCCCGAGCTGCGTGCCCTGTGGGAGAAGGAACTGGCCGAAATGCGCGTGCGCATCAAGGCCATGCGCCAGAAGCTGGTCGACGGCCTGAAGGCCGCCGGCGTGAAGCAGGACATGTCCTTCATCACCACCCAGATCGGCATGTTCAGCTACTCGGGCCTCTCCAAGGACCAGATGGTGCGCCTGCGCAACGAGTTCGGCGTGTACGGCACCGACACCGGCCGCATGTGCGTCGCTGCGCTGAACAGCAAGAACATCGACTACGTCTGCCAATCCATCGCAAAGGTTGTCTGATTTGGACGCTGAAGCGGCGCTGCGGCGCCGCTTTGTGAGCGAAGCGCTCCAGAACCCGCACAACGCGGCCATTCTGGAGCGTTTGCCGCTTCTGGGCCTGCCCGATGCCTGGCTGGTCGCGGGCTGCCTGTTCCAGACGGTGTGGAACCTGCACTCCGACCATGCGCCCGATGCGCGCATCAAGGACTACGACCTGTTCTACTTCGATGCCGGCGACCTGTCGGCCGCCGCCGAAGCAACCGTGCAGGCGCGCGCTGCGGCCCTGTTCGCCGACCTGCCGATCACCGTGGAAGCCAAGAACCAGGCGCGCGTGCACCTGTGGTACGAGGAATGGTTCGGCCACCCCTACACCGCCCTCACCTCGGCGCGCGACGGGATTGGTCGCTTTCTGGTGCCCTGCACCTGCGTGGGTCTGCAGCCCGCCCCGTCAGGCCCGGTGCTGCACGCGCCGTATGGGCTCGATGAGCTGTATGCCGGCATCCTGCGGCCCAACCCTGCCTGCCCGCACCTGCCGCTGTTCGATGCCAAGGCGCAAAGCTACCAGCAGCGCTGGCCCTGGCTGCAGATCAAGCGGGAGTTCACCCCCAGAGAACAGAGCGCATCGAGATAGACGCCGACTGGAAGCCTGTATTGAAAAAGCGCGGCATTTCGGTCGACTGCACCGCCCCGGCCGCATACAGCAGCGGCAGGTAGTGCTCGTGCGTGGGGTGGGCCTGCTTGGCCACGGCGCCGAGCTTCAGGAAGTCGGGCAGCGCAGCGAGCTGGCCCTGCTTGATCTGGTACTGCACCACCCCATCGAACTCGCTGGCCCAGTCGTAGGCTTCGTTGGCGGCAGTGCCCCGGCGCGTGACGCGCAGGTTGTGCACCACATTGCCGCTGCCCACGATGAGCACGCCGCGCTCGCGCAGGGCCGCGAGCTGCTTGCCCAGGGCGTAGTGCTCGGCAGGGGCACGGCTGTAGTCCATGCTCAGCTGCAGCACGGGGATCTGCGCCTTGGGAAACATGGGCTTGAGCACTGACCAGGTGCCGTGGTCCAGGCCCCATTCGCCCTCGTCCACCCCCAGCGCCGTGCCCGTGGCCGGTGATTTCAGCTCCTTGGCCAGGCCGCGCGCCACGGCGGGGGCGCCCGGCGCGGGGTACTGTTGGTCGAACAGTGCCTGCGGAAAGCCGCCAAAATCGTGGATGGTCTTGGGATTGGCCATGCCCGTGAGCTGCCAGCCGTCCCGTGTGAGCCAGTGGGCCGAGACGCACAGGATGAGCTGGGGCTGCACCGCGCGGGCCATCAGCTCCGTGCCCAGCGCCTGCCAGGCGCGGCGCCAGGCGTTGTCCTCGATGGCGTTCATGGGGCTGCCATGGCCGACAAACAGCACCGGCATGCGCGGCGAGGGCTTGAGGGCTTGCAACACGGGCAAGGTGGCGGCACTGCTGAGCGGGGTCACGGTCATCACTCCCGGAAAGGTGGCCAGCCCGGCAAGGGCGGCCATAGAGGTTCTGCGTTGCATGGACGGGAGGATAAGGTAACAAATTTTGTATAACGCAGGGAGTGAGCACCCGGGCTGGCCAAAGTTCCGGCCATCGGATGCCCTGCGCACCGCCTTCCTTCCATTCCTACAAAGAGACATGAGCACCACCCTGCCCCAACCCCTGCGCAACACCCGCGTCCTGAGCCTTGCCCTGAACCTGCCCGGCCCCGCCGCGCTGATGCGCTGCGTGCGCATGGGCGCCGAGTGCACCAAGCTCGAGCCGCCACCGGCAGCCGGCTACCCCAGCGCCGACCCCATGGGCATCTACAGCCCTGCGGCCTATGCCACGCTGCACCAGGGGGTGCGCGTGCTGCATGCCCACCTCAAGACAACCGAGGGCCAGGCCACCCTGCACGCGGAACTGGCGCGCACCGATGTGCTCATCACCTCCTTTCGCCCCTCGGCCCTGGCCAAGCTGGGCCTGGCCTGGGAGGCACTGCAGGCGAAATACCCACGCCTGTCGCTGGTGCGCATCGTGGGCGCCGCCGCAGAGCGCGCCGAGGAGCCGGGCCACGACCTCACCTACCTGGCCGATGCCGGCCTGGTCACCGGCACCGAGATGCCCCCCACCCTGTATGCCGACATGGGCGGGTCGCTGATGGCCAGCGAGGCCGTGCTGCAGGCCCTGCTGGAGCGCGCCCACGCCGGCAACGGGGTGTGCATCGAGGTCGCGCTGGCGGATGCCGCCGCCTGGCTGGCCCAGCCACGCGACTGGGGCCTGACCACACCCGATGGCGACGTAGGCGGCAACCACGCCGGCTACCGCATCTACCCCTGCGCCGACGGCCGCGTGGCCGTGGCCGCGCTGGAGCCGCACTTTGCCGCCAGCCTGTGCGCCGCCGCCGGCCTGCCCGCCACGGGCGATGCCCAGGTGCTGCGCGCCCCGGCCACGCACGAGGCCGTGGCCGCCTTCCTGCGCACGCAGACCCGTGCGCAGCTCGATGCGCTGGCACAGGCGCAGGACATTCCACTGCACACCCTGGCCTGAGGGATATCGCCGATGCAGAAACAGGGAACGGTGGTGCGCTGGAACGCCGAGCGCGCCTTTGGCTTCATCCGCAGTCCCGGCACGCCCGCCGACGTTTTCTTCCACGTGCGCGATTTCCAGGGCGGTGGAGCACCCCGCGAAGGGCAGTCGGTGAGCTACCAGGAGATCCATGTCGGCGGCAAAGGCCCCCGGGCCATGGCAGTGCAGCCCGTCGGCGCTCCTGCGGTCACCGCACCCGCCGCCCGCTCGGCGGCCGGCGGCAGCAAAAAGGCGCAAGCGCCCTCACCCCGGCGGCCGCAGCCACCGCGCGCCGGTCGATCCGGTGCCTCGCCAGCCTTCCAGGGGCTGGCTTTCCTGCTGATGGCGCTGTGGCTGGGCATGCTGGCCTTCGGCGCATGGAACAACCGATTGCCCTGGTGGCTGCTGGGCGCCGCCGTGGCGCTCAACCTGCTGACCTTCATCGTCTACGCCCTGGACAAGAGCGCTGCGCAACGCGGCCAATGGCGCGTGCCGGAGAACCACCTGCACCTGCTGGCCCTCGCGGGCGGTTGGCCGGGCGCCTGGTTCGCCCAGCAGATCCTGCGCCACAAATCGAGCAAGACCGCGTTCCGCATGCTGTACTGGGCCACGGTCGTGCTGCATTGCGCGGGCCTGGCTGCCTGGCTGCTTCGCGGGGGAGGATAACGGTGGGCAGCCGGAGACCGCTTTTGCAAACGGCTATCCGGCTGCTGCCGAGTTCTCAGAAATCGATTTGTACCGCCAGAACAAAATTGTAATAAAGAGCCGCACCAAAATCGAAGACACTGATATCGGGATCGCTCAGGCTCTCGCCATGGGGTGCACCCGCAAAAACAATGCCGAACCTGTTTTGCGGGTTTATTTTCCCTGTCAAATCAATGACGTAAACACCATCGTAATCATGTTGGGTATCGACACTCAGGATATGCCCACCCGGATTGGTGACAAACCCGATCGGTACGGAAATGGGTGGTGGGCCTCCCTCACGAACCTTGTAAAACGGCTTGATCTTTGAATAATCGAGCGGGCTGGTCTCGATTCTCGCCGGTATCTTCTGGTGCCGCGGATCAAAAGGCGCGATGGTCTTGATGGGCACAGGCTCGGTCGGCTCAAAAAGTTCGTCGGGGCCGATTCTGCTGGAGAAGAACAAACGGTTGAGTTGCGACCCGCCGCGCTTGATGGAATGCTGCACGTCGCCCACCATGAACGTCATGCCCAGGCTGCGGTACCTGAATGACAAGGTCGCGCGCGTGACCTTGTATTTATGGGGCGCGGGTTCCCCGGTGACCTTGGTGTAGTGCTCAAATGCCTTTTGAAAGGCGAACCCCACCCCGGAACGGCGCACGATGATGCCACCCTGGTCATCGAGAGTTCCCTCGTCCCAGTTCAAAATCCGGCCGACGGCAATGGCGTAGGGATCGTCGACCGTGACCGAATTGACCGGCCAGGAAGTACTGTCAATGCCGCCAAGGGAGTTTTCATGTCTTGAAATGGTGGCTGTCGATGATGACCAAGGCTTCAGCGCAAAAATAATAGTGGGCACCGCTCTCTCCTTATCAGTTCCGTCAAAGGTTGAATCGAAGTTGCTGGCCCGGCTGCGCAATATCCCGCGCCCACTGCGCCGTGGTGCACGAATGGAAAGATGGGAGCGCGATGGCTGCGTCCAGGCCAGGGGGCACGAGCATCATCGCTGGCGCGGGCCGGGTGTCAACGAATGGGCAGCAGCAGATACAACTTCGAACGATATGGCGTGAAATCCGTCGCGCTCTCGCGCATGGCGAAGTGCAGAAAGGTGCCCACGGATGACACAGGGATGCCCCCCGGGACTACACGCATTGCAGCGGCCAGCGGCTTCAATGGAAGGCGTATCCACCCCTCCAAAGGAGACGGCCATGAAGCCAATGATTCTTGACTCCACCATGACCAATATGGGCGGCGTGTTCTACCCCACCGGGCATGTGTTCGCCCTGTTCCCCGACGAGGACTGCGTGCGCCAGGCCGCCACCGCGCTGGAGGCCGCCGGCCACAAGGGCGAGCTGGCCTATGCCAGCCCCGAAGCCATCATGGCCGACATCGTGCGCACGCTGGGCACGGCCGATGCGCCCCTGCCCTCCGTGGGCGCCGAAGGCGACATGGTGCGCCGCATCGCCGATCTGGCCAGCACCGGCCACCATGGCCTGCTGGTCCAGATGGACAGCAAGGACGAGCCCGACACGGTGGTGGAGGCCATCACACCGCAGGGTGCGGCCACGGCCTTCTACTACCGCACCTTCATCATCGAAGACCTGGTGACACCGCCCGTGCCAGACGAAAAGACCCAGTCCGTGGTGGTTGGCACGCACGCTGCGACGAACTGAGCACGCCCCCCCAGCCGCCCCGCGGCATCGGGCGCCCCCCACGAAACCCGCGTTCCGCAAGGCACGCGGGTTTTTCATGCCGGCCGCCACGGCCAAGGATTTGCTGCGAAGCCGCCTGGTTACCGATATAGTGGTTCTGCAAGGCAGGCCAGCACGCTCGCCCACTGGCCTGTCGGCCAGGGGAGCCCACGCGGCCCACCGCACGGGAGGAATCGGAATGGGGTTGTTCGGCCACAGAAACCCGCTCAAGGCGCGCCAGGCCACACGGCCTTGACGCACCGGCGGCAGCGGTACATGAGCGACGCGCGCGAGCCACCAGGCCAGGGACCGCTGCGCTCCACGCTGCGGATCACCTGGCCCTTCCTGCTGATGGTGCTTTTGCTGGCGGCCTGTGCATCGGGCAGTCTGTATGTGCTGTCGGCCGTGCGGGCCTTCGTCGCTGGCGAGAGCCTCTGGACCAAGGGACAGAAGGACGCCATCTACTTTCTGGACCGCTATGCCGCCACGGGCTCCCCCGATGCCTACGCGCAATTCAGGAAGGCCATCGACGCGCCCTTGGGCGACAAGGCGGCCCGGCTGGCCTTGCTCGAATCCGACCCCATCGACCTGAACGCCGCTCGCGAAGGATTCGCCCGCGGCGAGAACCATCCCGAGGACATCGACAGCCTGGTCTGGCTGCTGCGCTGGTTCAACCGCTACGAGATCGTGCAGCAGCCGCTGGTGCACTGGCGGGTCGGAGACCGCCATAT
>NZ_AKJX01000058.1 GCF_000276605.1 Acidovorax sp. CF316
GCTGGCGCCGTGGAGCCGCTGGCCCCAGAGGTAGTGCGAGGGCGACTGCGGCTCGGCCTTGCTGAACAGGCGGTGCAGGTGGCCGCTGGACATGCCCAGGTCGGTCGCCACGGATGCGATGGTCAGCGCCGGGTCGCGCAGCCGGCCGTCGATGTGCCGCTTGATGCGCGCCACGTGGTAGGCGCCCATGGCCGAAGGCTCGGCCCGGCTGCAGGCGGGCAACGATTGCAGGCCCGCCACCAGCACGCTGATGACGCCGCTGGCCACGGCGGCGGCCGAGGCGGTGGGCAGGCTGTCCACCTCGCCCCGCAGGGTGGTGACCATGGCGGCCATCAGGTGCCCGGCGCCGCTGCGGCCCGAGACGGTGGTGGCCGTGAGCTGCTCGGTGCGCGCCACCAGCGCGCGCAGTTGCTCGCCGCGCAGCTTGAGCACGATCTCCTCGAAGTCCTCGCTGAACTGCAGGGTGTAGGGCCGCGTGCTGTCGTACAGCGCAAAGTCGCCAGGGGCCACGGCAGCGTCGCGCCCGTCCTGCGAGATCACGCCATGCCCCTTGGTCTGCAGGCTCACGATGAAGCAGTCGTCCGTGGCGCGCGAGATGAAGCGCGGCGTGCGCACCACCCGCTGGGCGCAGGAGCGCACCACCGACAGGTCCAGCCCCGGCAGGTGGTGGCTCTGGATGGAGCCGCCGAAGTGCTCGCCATCGGGCGCATCGCACTCGAGCTGCACGTAGGTGGTGCAGATCATGTCGGTCCAGTAGGCCAGCCGGTCGCGGGGCGCGATGGCATCGGTACTCAAGAGGTGGCTCATGGGCGGGGTCTCAAGCGGGGCAGGGGGAGAAAGGCAACAGGCCCATCATCCTCCGACCGGGCCCGTTCTTCAAGCAAGGCCCATGCCGGTAAACCCGGGGTGGCGAGCTGGGGGCAAAGGGCAAGTGACTCCCAGTCAAGTGGCCTGGAATCAAGGACCAGGAGAGCCAGGGGCAAGACGGTACCGGCCTGCCCGCAGTGAAATCCTTCCATCGACAACCCCGCCCTTGAAGGAGATCCCCATGCCCGCCACCCTGCACCCCAAGCTGCGCGTCGCCGCCGTCCAGGCCGCGCCCGTGTTCCTCGACCTCGATGCCACCATCGACAAGACCATCGCGCTGATGAAGGAGGCCGCGAAGCAGGGCGCGCAGCTCGTGGCCTTCCCCGAGACCTGGATCCCCGGCTACCCCTGGTGGATCTGGCTCAACTCGCCCGCCATGGGCATGCAGTACGTGCAGCGCTACAACGACAACTCGCTGGTTGTCGGCTCGGCAGAGTTCCAGCGCCTGGCGCAGGCCGCGCGCGACATCGGCATCTGGATGTCCACCGGCTACAGCGAGCGGGCCGGCGGCAGCCTCTACATCGCCCAGGCCCTGTTCGACGACCAGGGCCGCGTGGTCAAGACGCGGCGCAAGCTCAAGCCCACGCACGTGGAGCGCACCGTGTTCGGCGAAGGCGATGGCAGCGACCTGGCGGTCATGCCCACCGCCATCGGCAACGTCGGCATGCTCGCCTGCTGGGAACACCTGCAGCCCCTGAGCAAGTACGCCATGTACGCGCAGAACGAGCAGGTCCACATCGGCGCCTGGCCCAGCTTCTCGCTGTACCGCGGTGCCGCCCATGCGCTGGGGGCCGAGGTCAACAATGCCGCGAGCCAGGTCTATGCGGTCGAGGGCGGCTGCTTCGTGGTCGCGCCGTGCGCCACCGTGTCGAAGGAGATGCATGCCATGCTCTGCACCGACGACCTGCAGCGCCAATTGCTGCTCGAAGGCGGCGGCTTCGCGCGCATCTACGGCCCCGACGGTGCATCGCTGGGCACGCCGCTGGGCGAGAAGGAAGAGGGCTTGGTGCTGGCCGACATCGACCTGGGCACCATCTCCCTGGCCAAGACGGCGGCCGACCCGGCCGGCCACTATGCGCGGCCCGACGTCACGCGCCTGCTGCTCAACCAGACGCCGGGCGACCGCGTGGTGTCGCAGGTGCCCGCCGGCATGGCGGCGCCGGTGGCGGCCAACGAAGCCGTCGCGGCTGAGCCCGCCGTTGCCATGGCCGAGTGAGGGCACCATGGAATCCGCCATTCCCCCGCACCTGCAGTGCCCGCGCCTGCGCCACCGCCGGGTGCCCGACGACTATGTGCCGCCGTACCTTGCGACCGTGGCGCGCTACCGCCCCGAGGTCACGCGCGTAGTCATGGCCTACTTCGGCATCCAGCACCGGGCGGATGCGCCCGCGCCCGCCCTGGCCGCGCGGGCCCTGCACTGCATCGCCGAGGCCTTTGCCGCCGCCAACAACGGCCCGGGCCACTGGGACCGCGCGCGGTACGTGGACCAGGCGGGCTACCTCAATACCATCACCATCGGCTACTGGGACGACCCGGCCATCTACGCGGCCTGGTTTGCCGAGCATGGCGCGCGCTGGGCATCCGGGGCCTTCGATGACCCCGGGCTGGGCCTGTTCACCGAGGTGCTGCAGCCCGCGGCCGACCGCTTCGAGACCCTGTTCTCGGCCGACGTGGTGGAGGGCGTGGCCGGTGTCTCCAGCGGCCTGGGCCAGCCCATCCAGGAGCATGCCTACTGGGGCGGCATGCGCGACCGCCTGGCGCTGTCGCAGACCGACGGCATGGCGCCCGAGGGCGTGCCGCAGGTCGTCACCGAAGGACTGCACCAGCGCGTGCTGCCGCATGGGAACCTGTGCCTCATCCGCTCCGGCCAGGACTGGACCGGTACCCGAGGGGATGAGCGGCGCATGTACACCGAAGAGGTGGAGCCCGTGCTGCGCGCCGGCATGGACTTTTTGCAGGACCAGGGCCGCCAGGTGGACTGCTATGCCAACCGCTACATGGCCGTGGTCGATGCGAAGGGCCAGCCTGTGGACAAGAGCTTTGGCATGGGCTGGCGGCGCAGCCTGGCGGCGCTGGAGCGCTGGGCCGAGTCGCACCCCACCCATGTGGCCATCTTCGGCGCGGCCATGAAGTACCTGGGCACCATGGGCCCGGCGGCACAGCTCAAGCTGTACCACGAGGTCACGGTGGCCCGGGCCGAGGAGCAGTATTTCAAGTACTTCAACTGCCACCCGCGCACGGGCATGCTCGGGGCCGTCACTGCGGCGTGAGAAAAGTCTCGGCCATCCGCACCCAGTACGCGCCGCCCACCACGATGTTGCCATCATGGAAATCGTAGCCCGGGTGGTGCACCATGCAGCCGCCTGGGGCATTGCCGTTGCCGATCTGCAGGTAGGAGCCCGGCACCTGCTCCAGCATGAAGGCGAAGTCCTCGCTCGCCGGCAGGGCCGCGGCCTGCAGGGTCACGCGCTCGGGGCCCACCAGCTCCAGCGCCACCTGGCGCGCCAGGGCCGTCTCTTCGGGCGTGTTGACCAGCACGGCATAGCCTGGCCGCCAGTCGATGCGGGCCTGCACGCCATGCCCCGTGGCCGTGGCCTCCACCAGTGCGCGGATGCGCTGCTCCAGCAGCCGGCGCACGCCGCTGTCCATGGCGCGCATACTGATCTCCAGCACCGCGCTGGCGGGGATCACGTTGTTGGCCTGGCCCGCATGCAGCGCGCCCACGGTCACCACGGCCATCTGCTGGGGGTCCACGTTGCGCGAGACGATGGTCTGCAGCCCCATCACCAGGCTGGCCGCGGCCACCACGGGGTCGATGGCCTGGTGCGGCATGGCGCCATGGCCGCCCACACCGTCCAGCGTGATGGTGGCGTAGTCGCTCGATGCCATGGCCGGCCCCTCGCGCAACAGCAGGTGGCCCTGGGCCACGCCGGGCATGTTGTGCATGGCGAACACGGCATCGCAGGGGTAGCGCGTGAACAGGCCATCGGCCATCATGCGCAGCGCGCCGCCGCCGCCTTCCTCCGCGGGCTGGAAGATCAGGTTCAGCTCGCCGTTGAACTGCCCGTGCTCCGCCAGGTACCAGGCCGCCGCCATCAGCATGGCGGTATGGCCGTCGTGCCCACAGGCATGCATCACGCCGGGGTGGGCGCTGCTCCAGGCGGCACCCGTGGCCTCGGTGATGGGCAGGGCGTCCATGTCGGCGCGCAGGCCCAGGCGCTTGTTGCCGTGCCCGCGCACCAGGCGGCCCACCACGCCCGTGCCGCCGATGCCGCGCTCCACCGCATAGCCCCAGCGTTCCAGCCGCTCGGCCACGAGTTCGGCCGTGCGCTGCTCCTCGAAGGCCAGCTCGGGGTGGCGGTGGATGTCGCGGCGCAGGTCAATGAACTCGCTGGCGCGCTGCTGCAAGGTGTCGAACAGGCTGCTGTGCATCGTCGTCATCATTGCGGCTGCAGGTTGATGGAGCGTGCGATCTCGCGGTAGCGCGCGGTCTCGCTCTCGAAGAAGGCGGTGGATTCGGCCAGCGTCATGGCCGGCGACGCCACCATGGACTGCGCGGCCAACTGCGTGTGCACCGTCGGGTCCTTGAGCGCACGGCCGATGGCCTGGTGCAGGCGCTGCACCACGGGCTCGGGCGTCTTTTTGGGCACCATGAAGCCCGTCCAGATCTTGTACGAGAAGTTGGGCAGGGTCTTGCCCTCGCTCACGGTGGGAATGGTCTTGAGCATCTCGGAGCGTTGTGCGCCCAGCTGGCCGATGATCTTCAGGCGCCCCTGGTCGGCCATGGCGCCCATGGCCGAGCTGTAGACCAGCACCGCGAAGTCGAGCTGCCCGCCGCCCAGGTCCTGCAGCAGCGGCGCATTGCCCTTGTAGGGGATGTGCTGCATGGTGGTGTGCGTGGTCTGCTGCACCTTCTCCAGGATCAGGTGGTAGAGCGACCCGATGCCCACGCTGCCGTAGGACAGCGGGTCCTTGCCCGGCGTGCGCGCCAGTGCGACCAGCTCGTCCACGCTGTTCACGCCCAGGTCCTTGCGCGTCACGAAGACCATGGCCGCGTCGGACACCGGGTGCACCAGACGGAAGTCCTCCGTGCGCAGCTTCACCGCGGCATTGGCCAGCGGCGCCAGGATGGCCTCGTTGGGCGAGCCCTGGAAGATGTAGTAACCATCGGCCGGCGCGGCCAGCACCTTCTGCGCGGCCATGGCACCGGCCGCGCCGCCCAGGTTCTCCACGATCACCTGCTGGCCCAGCTCACGGGTCATGGGCGTGTTGAGGATGCGCGCCATCGCATCCGACGGGCCGCCCGCGGGGTAGGGCACCATCAGGCTCACCGGCTTGGCGGGGTAGGCAGTGGGGGCCTGGGCCCAGGCGGCCAGGGGGCTGGCGCCCAGCACCAGGCCCGTGAGCCCGGCCAGTGTGGCGAGCAGGCGTTTCATCGCAATCGTTGTGTGCGTCATTTAGATCCCTTGCGGACAGTTTGGTAGGCGGCCATGGCAGCCATGGCATGCGTTTCTTCGACACCCTCTGGCCCTGCCACGCAGCTCTTTCGGGGCACGTTGTGCAGGTCAGCCGGGCCATCTTAGGATTGGCGTTTCTGCGCGTCCAATGCATTGCAAAGTGGGTTAGCATGAGTTGAAGTTATTCAATTTTCTTGCACCAGAAGGGGGCAAATCGGCATGACTTTGGTGCAGCTTCGGCACTTCATTTCGCTGGCGCAGACCGGCTCGTTCAGCAAGTCGGCCGAGGCCATGCACCTCACGCAGCCGGCGCTCAGCCGCAGCATCCGCTCCATCGAGGACGAGCTGGGCCTGCCCCTGTTCGACCGCATTGGCCGGCGCAGCGAACTCACGCCTTTTGGCCGCCAGGTGCTGCAGCGCGCCCAGCGCCTGGTGGACGACGCGGCCGAGCTGCACGCCCTGGGCCAGCGCATGCGCGAAGGCGAGGGAGGGGCCATCCGCATCGGCCTGGGTTCGGGGCCCGGTGCGCTGTTGATGACGCCGCTGCTCATGCAGGTGGCCACGCGCCACCCGCAGCTCACGCTGGAGATATCGCGCGGCAGCACCGACCGGCTGGTGCAGGCGCTGCGCGACCGCCAGCTCGATGCGCTGGTCATCGACGCGCGATCGCTGCAGCCCGCCACCGACCTGCGCACCGAGCTGGTCTGCGAGATCCGTGGCTCCTTCATGGTGCGGCGCGGCCACCCGCTGCTGCGCAAGCGCGGCGGCGTGCGCTTCGAGATGCTCAAGGACTACCCCATCGCCTCCACCCCGCTCAGCGACGAGGTGGCGCGCCGGCTCATGGAAACCTATGGCCCCGAGGCGCACCCCGCCGCCTGCGTGACTTTGCGCTGCGAGGAGATACCCAGCCTGGTCGAGGTGGTGCGCAAGAGCGACGCCATCCTGCTGGCGGTGCGCGCCGCCGCGCCCGACCTGGTGGAGCTGCCCATGGTGCCCGGCGAGATCACCACCGCGCTGTTCGGCCTGGTCACCCTGGCCGGCCGCAGCGAGGCGCCGGCCATGCCCATCGTGCGCACGCTGGTGCAGGAGCTGCTGAAAGACTAGGGCGGCTGGCTAGCCGCCCAGCATGCGCAGTGCCAGGCCCGCCAGCGCACAGCCACCCAAGAGGGGCAGCACCCCCAGCTTGAAACGGAACAGTGCCACGCCGGCCAGCAGTGTGATGGCGACGGACGCCATGTCCACCCCGCCCGCAAAGCCCTGCGGCCACCACACGTGCCAGGCGAAGAACAGGGCCAGGTTCAGGATGACACCCACCACGGCGGCCGTGATGGCCGTGAGCGGCGCGGTGAAGCGCAGCTGGTTGTGCGTGGTCTCGATCAGCGGCCCGCCCGCCAGGATGAACACGAACGAGGGCAGGAAGGTGAAGAAGGTCACCACCGAAGCCGCCAGCGCGCCGGACCAGAAGGCCGCGTCGGGCCCGAACACGTTGTGCAGCCAGCCGCCCAGAAAGCCCACGAAGGCCACCACCATGATCAAGGGGCCCGGCGTGGTCTCGCCCAGCGCCAGGCCATCGATCATCTGCTTGGCATCCAGCCAGTGGTAGTGCTCCACCGCGCCCTGGTACACATAGGGCAGCACCGCATAGGCCCCGCCAAAGGTCAGGAGCGCCGCCTTGGTGAAGAACCAACCCATCTGCGTGAGCGTGCCCTGCCAGCCATAAAGCGCCAGCAGCACCCCCATGGCCGCCAGCCACAGGCCACCGCCCACGGCCAGCACCTGCGCCAGGCGCTTGCGGCTGAACAGCGCATGGGCCGGTGTGGGCGTGTCATCGTCGATCAGCGCCGGCCCATAGCCGCGCTGGGCGCCGCCATGACCGCCGGCCGTGAACAGCTGGGGCCAGCGCCGCCCGGCCAGGTGGCCGATGAGCGCTGCCGCCAGCACGATGGCCGGGAAGGGCACGCTGAACGCCATGATGGCCACGAAGGCCGCCGCTGCCAGGCCCCACAGCCAGCGGTTGTGCAGTGCGCGCGTGCCGATGCGGTGCGCCGCATGCAGCACCAGCGCCGTCACCGCCGGCTTGATGCCGTAGAAGATGCCTTCCACCACGGGCAGGTGCCCCCAGGCGATGTACACCCAGGACAGCAGCACCAGTAGCAGCAACGAGGGCAGCACGAACAGCGCGCCCGCCACCAGCCCGCCGCGCGTGCGGTGCATCAGCCAGCCGATGTAGGTGGCCAGTTGCTGCGCTTCGGGGCCGGGCAGCACCATGCAGAAGTTGAGCGCATGCAGAAAGCGCTTCTCGCTGATCCAGCGGCGCCGCTCCACCAGTTCGGTGTGCATGATCGCGATCTGCCCGGCCGGCCCGCCAAAGCTGATGCAGCCGAGCTTGAGCCAGAACCACAGGGCCTGGGTGAACGGTACATCGGTGGGGCGTGCATCGCCGTCGGGGGCATCGGCCCCGCTGGCCACGGCTGCCGCGCTGTGGGTGTCTGTCATCGTCGGGGTTCCATTCAGATCGCTCATGCCTGCACCGCCTGCGGTGCCCAGCGGTGGGTTTCCTGCGGTCCGCTGACCCCTTGGCGGCACCAGGCATACAGCGCGTCGTACAGCGGCATGGCGGCTGCGAGCATGGCCATGTCGTCGCCTGCGTGCAGCTGCGAGAGACCGAGCGACACGGCCAGCAGCCCCGCGGCCTGGGGAGCCTGCTGGAGCTCGTTGGTATCGGCGGCGCGCACGATGCGCGCCAGTGCGGCGAGGGCCGGGTCGGCCTGCAGGCCGAAGGCCGAGAGCAGCGCGTCGAAGCTGCACAGCGCGCCCGCGTGCGTGATGGGCGCGCCGGGAATGTCGTAGGCCACGGCACGGAGCCGCTGCGCATCGGGCAGCACCTGGGCCGCGTCCACGTAGAGAAACTCTGCGCGCGGGTCGATGAAGCGGCGTACCAGCCAGGGGCAGGCAATGCGGTCGATTTGGGGCCGCGCGCGGGTGATCCAGCGCGACGCAGCCGTGCCGTCCACCCCCAGGTCGGGCCGCTTGCGCACCGCCAGGGGCCGCATGGCGCGCCAGCGGGCCAGGTCCTCGGGCGTGTCGACGCCGGGCTCGCCCCCCTCGAATCCGCCCGCCAGGAAGCTGGCGTTCCAGCCCGCCTGCCGCAGCACCGCCGCCGCCTCCCGGCTCACGGCGTGGCCGTACACGCAGTACACGACGGCCTCGCGGGGCGGGGCGCTGGCTGCCAGGGCGGCGATGTCTTCGGGTGTGCAGTGCCGCGCGCTGGCCAGCAGGTGCGCGCTCTCGTCAAAGCGAGGCCGCCGGCGCACATCCAGGACAAGCGGAGCCCCGGGCGTGCCGATGCGCGCAGCGAGATCCTGGGGAAGAACGGAGAAGGAGAAAGGGGCGTTGCCCATAAGGGTGTCCACGGATGATGACTCCGGCAAAGAGTGATCAGCACTTGGATGGGACACCATCTATCCGTGAGGATTCGGGAGGCTGGTTTCCCGATGTGCAAATCTTAGCAGGAGTTTTTGGCACGGCGATGCCATTGCCTGGCACACGTCTGCTCTGGCCCATGGTGCCAAGTGGCTAAGATGGCTGCCCTTTGCACCGCCGCCCTGCGTCCCATGTACATCGACCAAGCCACCGCCCACGACCTGGATGCCGTCGTCTCCACCCTGCAGGAGGCGGCCCAGTGGCTGCAAGGCAATGGCCGGCCCCTGTGGTCCCCGGCAGACTACAGCGCCGAGCGCATAGGGCGTGACATTGGCGCCAGCGCCTACTGGATTGCGCGTAGCGGGCCAGGTCCAGGCGCAGCGGTGGCCGGCGTCATGCGCCTGGACCCGGAAGACCCGCACTATTGGCCCGAGATCGCACCTGGCAGTTCCCTGTACCTGCACAAGCTAGCGGTGCGCCGTGCCTGGGCGGGGCAGGGGGTTTCAACGGCTTTGCTGCGTTTTGCGCGCGAGCGAACACTGGTCTTGCAGCGGCCCTGGCTGCGCCTGGATTGCGTTGCGGACCGCCAGGGGCTGCGGTCGCTCTACGAAGGCTTCGGGTTTGTGCTGCACAGCGAGGTATCCAGGGGGAGCTGGGCACTGGCGCGGTACGAAATGGCGGTTACGGGGTAGGGGGCAGGGTGCCCGAGGCGTTCATGCCGCGCCCGGTCCTCCCAGCACCATCGCATTCCATTCCCGCAGCGTCCTGTCTTTTTCCTCGGACGACAGTTCGTCGGCCTCTTCGCGCCGCAGCAATTGCTCCAGCATGGGCAGCAGGTCCTTGCGCTGCGATTGCTGCTGCAAAGGTTCCTCCACGGTGTCCACGACCTTGTTGAACTCCACCTTGGTCGTGCGCAGGAATTGCGATGCGGTCTGCGTGAGCAAGGCGCGCACGGGCTTGTCCTTATCGTAGGCCAGCTCCATGCGGGTGCTGCTGTGGTCCTCGACCTGGGTGTAGTAGTAGTTCTGGGTGGCCGAGTCCGAGCTGAGTTCGGGCTCGCGCCGGGAGCGCAGCGAGCGGTGGAAGGCCGCGCTCAGGTCGGAGGTCTGCGTCTGCGTGATGGCGCGGTTGGCGGCAGAGCCGCCCGAGATCTGGGTCGACTGTTCGAGCTTGTAGTCGAAGATGTCGATCTCGTTGGTGTGGCGCGGGTTGATGGCGCGGCGGTTGGTCAGGAGGGTGGCCTTGAAGTCCGCCATGCCCGTGAGCAGGCTGTGGTCCTCTTCGCTGAAGGCGTCGGCATCGCTGGTGATGTCTGCTGGCCGCACCCTGGTGAGGCCGCTGGCCTTGTCGTCGGCCCCGTAGCCGCCGTGCAGGGCCGCGAAGGAGGACTTGAACAGGTCCACCAGCTCCTGGTTGCCGTTGCCGCGCTCGGCCGCCTTGTCGACGCGGCTGAGGTACTGCTGCACGGCCCGGGCCTTTTGCTCGGCGCTGCCCCAGATGGCACTCTGGCGCAGATCGGTCTTCACGGTGGCCGTGCCCTTCAGCGTCTTGAGCTCGATCTCGCGGCTGTCGGCGCTGGCCGTGAAGCGCGTGCCCAGCACCATGGCACGCTCGCCCTTCTCGTTCAGGCCATAGATCTCGCTCTTGAGCTCCACCCGGGTCAACACCTTGCTGTCGAACTTCATCAGGCCGTCGAGGTTCACCAGCGGCGGTTCCCGCGTCAGGCCCTCCATGGCTTCATCGAAGCCCTTGGCCAGGGACTGCAGCGCCTGCTGCTCCTGCGGCGTGAGGTCGCCCTCGACATCGATCTGCACCGTGATGCCCGCCCCCGTGCTGACCGGCAGGCGCTGGTCGGCAATGGAAATGCGCACCGAGGCGCCCGACTGGGTCTTGATCGTCAGCGTGGCGCTGGCGCTGGGGCTGGACCGGATGGCCCATTGCGCATCGGCGGCCTTGCCCTGGATCTTGTCGGGCGAGTAGGCCGCCGCCACGTTCACGATGGTCTGCCGGTAGCTGCTGCCCGTGCTGGCCACCTGCTCCAGCAGGGCCGAGCCCAGGCCGGCAAAGCGGGCGCTCTGGCTGGTGGCACTGGCGTTGCGGCCGATGATCTGGTCCACGGCCGTGGTGGGGGCCTGCTCCCAGACCTGCATCCGCCCGTTGCGGGTCTGCAGGTTCGCCAATGCCTCGTAGGTCACATCCACGGTCTGCAGGGACGATGGGTACTGGGTGACATGGAGAAATCGGGTATCGCCCGAGGCCGCAGCTGCAGGGGCGAGGGGGGCGGAGGCGGTGAAGGCCGTCGAGGTGACGGCCGCCGTGTCCGCCCCACTGGAGGGGATTGAAAGGGCTGTGCTCGGTGCGGTGGTGGCCTTGATGGTGGCGCTCTGTGTGCCCACGGCTGCTGCCGGAGAGGAAAGACTGACGGCACTCATTTTCTGATTCTTGGTTTGTTGATGCGGTTCCGGTTGTTATCGGCAGGGCTTGAGAAAACTGAAGGCCCGTGCCGACCTGTGCGAAGCTCTGCACCCCCGACAAAAATGAGGAGTGATGGCAAGCCATGGACCTGAAATTCAGCCACGTCGATGTTCTGGTGGGCAACCTCGAAGAGGCCTGTTCCTACTACGCGCGAATCTTCAGCGCGCGCGTGTCCAGGACCCTGGTATGGGACCGTGGTGGCCTGCATGTGCGCTATGCCGTGGTGATGTTCGGTACCGAGCGCTTCATGCTCGTGCAGCCCATCGCTGGCAATCTCAGGGAGCTGTTGGACAGGCAGGGCGAGGGCACGATATACCGCCATTGCTACTCCACCCCCGACATCGAGGCTGCCTATGACGAACTGGTGGCCGCCGGTGTGCAGCCGGAGGATGAAAATGGCAATCGCCTGGACCGTGATGGGCTGCGCACACCCAGCGGTACCCGGATCCTGTGGCTGCCCAAGCGGTTTGGAAACTTCTCGATCGAGCTGCTGGAGGAACAGGAGCTTGAGCGCTTCATCGCGGAGCTGTTTGCGGACAGCAGCGTCGCGTAGCGCATCTCTGCATGGCGCTCAGGGCCGGGCAATGAAGGCCTGCTTGCCCTGCCGGTCGAAGCCCGCCGTTTCATAGAACTGCAGCGTGGCTTCGTCCTTGCGCCCGGTCATCAGCATCACTTTGTAGCAGCCCTGGCTCCAGGCGAACGACAAGGCATCGTGCAGCACGGCCTTGGCGTGGCCGTGTCCTCGGTGATCGGCATGGGTCACCACGTTCTCGATCAAGCCATAGGGTCGGCCACCGCGCGTGAGGTTGGGCACGATGGTGATGGTGCAGCTGGAGACCAGTTGGCCGTCCACATAGGCCCCCGCATACCGGTAGCGGGGGCTGCCCAGCAGCTCGTTCCAGATCTGCTCCAGTGCGTCGCCATCGGGCGGCGGCTCGTCGTCGGCATGCAGGTGGCCATAGAGCGCCAGCAACTGCGGCAGCTCGGACCGTGCGATGGGGCGTATCTCCATGCGCGCATTCTGCACGGGGCTCACCCCACCCGCCGCGCGCCGAACCACTCGCCCAGGAAGTCCGCCAGCGCCCGTGTCTTGGCCGACAGGTCGCTCTTGGTCGGGTAGACCAGCGTCACGTCGGCCGCAGGCAGGGCCCAGCCCGGCAGCACGGGGGAGAGGCGGCCTGACTCCAGGTACGCCGCCACATCCCAGTGCGAGCGCATGAGCACGCCATGCCCGTCCAGTGCCCAGGTGGTGGCCGCGGCGCCATCATTGGTGCTGAGCATGCCGCGCACCTTCACGGTCTCCTGCCGCTCGCCCTGGCGCAGGTGCCAGGTGCCATAGGTCTCGTCGCTCTCGCGGATCACGATGCACTGGTGGGCCAGCAGGTCGGCGGGCTGCACAGGGTCGCCCGCGTGTGCCAGGTAGGCCGGCGATGCGCACAGCACGCGCTGGTTGGCCATGAGGCGGCGGGCCGTGAGGCGCGAGTCGGGCAGATCGCCGAAGCGCACGGCAGCGTCGAAGCCCTGCTCGACCAGGTTCACAGGCCGGTCCGTCAGGTGCAGTTGCACCTCCACCTCGGGGTAGGCGCGTGCGAAGGCCGAGAGGGCGGGTGCGATGTGCACGCGGCCAAAGCCCAGCGTGGCGGCCAGCTTGATCAGGCCGCGCGGCGAGCTGCGCGCGCCGGCCACCGTGCGCTCCAGCGCCTCCAGGTCACCGAGGATGCGGGCGCCGTCCAGCAGGTAGGTCTCGCCCTCGGGCGTGAGGTGGATGCGCCGCGTGGTCCGGTGCAGCAGGCGCACGCCGAGGCGGTGCTCCAGCTGCGCCAGGCGCCGGCTGACCGCAGGCGGGGTGATGCCCATCTGCTGTGCGGCAGCGGCCAGGCTGCCTTCCTTCATGAGCAGGGCAAAGAAGCGCAGGTCCGAAAAGCCGTCCATGGGTGTCTTATTCGTGCTTTGGATTTATGAATGAAGTAATTTTGACGGTATTTATGGCTTTTGACATCACTCATAAGATCCAACCCACAACAAGTACCGCAGGAGACAGACCCATGACGAAGCTTTCCCTTCCCCGCCGCCGCCTGGCCACCGCCGCTGTGGCTGGCGCC
>NZ_AKJX01000059.1 GCF_000276605.1 Acidovorax sp. CF316
GGCAGCCCGCCGCCCGCCTCGGCGATGCGCTGCACATAGGCCACCACGCCACGCGGCGAAACAAAGGGATCTGGCGGCTGGTGCACCATCAGCGCATCGGCCCCCACATCGCGCGAGACACGGGCCAGGCGGCAGGCCTCGCCCACGCTGCGGCCCACGCCGGCCAGCAGCGGCACGCGCCCGCCCACGCACTCGGCGGCGAACTGCACCGCCTGCTCGGCCTCCCCGGCCTCCAGGCCATAGAACTCGCTGGTGTTGCCATTGGCCACCAGCACCTGCACGCCGGCCTGCACGGCGCGGTCCACCACCGGGCGCAGCGGCGCGGCGGTCACCGCGCCATCGGCACCAAACGGCGTGACCAGAATGCCCGAAATACCGCCGAGTGCGCTGCGCAGCGCCGGCCCCTGGAATGAACTCACAATGCAGCTCCTGGATACAGTTAAACAATGGGATCCACTGTAAAAAGCCACCCAGGCAGTGTCCAATCCAAACAGGCGATGGCGCCATTCAAGAAATAGATCGTGTTCCAGCTCTCCCAATTGCGCTGCTTCGTGGCCGTCGCCACCGAACTGCACTTCGGCCGCGCTGCCGCCCTGGTCAACATGACGCAGCCCCCGCTCACGCGCCAGATCCAGCTGCTGGAGCACGAGGTCGGGGTGCGCCTGCTCGAGCGCGCGGGCGGTGCGGTGCGCCTCACGCCCGCGGGCGCCACCTTCCTGCGCGAGGCCGAAGACATCCTGCGCCGCAGCCAGGCCGCCACTCTGGCGGCGCGCCGGGCCATGCGCGCCGATGCCGGCAGCGTGACGCTGGGTTTCATCGCAGCGTCCAGCTTCGCCCTCCTGCCCCGGGTGCTCGGCGCGATCCGCGCCGGCCTGCCCGACGTGCACGTGGTGCTGCGCGAGATGCAGAGCGTGGACCAGCTCGAAGCCCTGGCCGGCGACCGGCTCGACCTGGGCATCGTACGGCCCTTCGCACCGCGCAGCTTCGCCGCTTCGGCCCCGCTGCTGCAGGAGCCCCTGGTGCTGGCCGCGCCCGCCAGCCATCCGCTGGCCCAGGGCGGGCCGATGCCGCTGGCGGCGCTGCAGGGCCAGCCCTTCATCGAGTTCTGCCCGTCGGAAACACGCTACATCTACGAGCTGATCGCCGGCCGCCTGCGCGCCGAGGGCGTGGCGCCAGACACCGTGCTCACGCTCAGCCACACCCATTCGATCCTGGCGCTGGTCGATGCGGGCTGGGGCGTCGCGCTCGTGCCCCAATCGGCCATGCGGCTGGGCTATGCGAATGTCGCGTTCCGGCCGCTGCGCGACCCGGCGGGCCTGCATGCCGAACTGCACCTTGCCTGGCGCAGGGAGAGCCGGCACGAGGTGGCGAACACCGTGCGGGAGGTGGTGGTGGGGGCTTTCGCTGCTGTGGCACAGGCATCGGCGCACCCGCCGATCCCTGCCGGCTAGAACCTCTTGCGCGCCCCGGCAGGCACCGGCCGCCTCAGCACCGGTAGTCGCCGATCCGGGGCGCACCCGCGGGCTTGCCCGCCTCGATCCATTCCAGCTTGTCGCGCAGAAAGGCCAGCGCGCCTTCCAGCTGGCCCTTCTTGTCCTCCAGCCGCTCGATCTGCGTGCGCAGCACCTCGACCGTCCGCGCCCTGGAGCGCGCACCCCGGCGGTATTCCTCGTTGAGCGCCGCAATCTCGCCCAGCGAATAGCCCAGCGACTGCTGCAGGCGAACCATGCGCACCGCCACCAAGTCGTCCTCGGTGAAGGTCTGGTAGGCGCTGGAGCCGCCCAGCTGCCCACGCCGCGGGGTGATCAGGCCCTTCTTCACATAGAACCGGACCGTGTCCTGCGGCAGGCCGGCGGCCCGGGCGAATTCGGAAATCAGCATTGGGTTGGCGGCTTGACCTTGGACCATGGTCCATACTTATAACAGGGCGCTTGTTCATCTTTTTACGGATCGTTCTCCATGGCACACAAGCACCCCGCCCTCGCACAGGTTCAACTCGGCCGCTCCGGCCCCATGGTCGGGGCCCAGGGCCTGGGCTGCATGGGCATGAGCGAGTTCTATGGCGCCGCCGATGCAGCGCAGTCGCAGGCCACGCTGGCGCAGGCGATGGACCTGGGCGCCACCCTGCTGGACACCGCCGACATGTACGGCCTGGGCGCCAACGAAAGCTTTCTCGCCCCCTTCTTGCGGGCGCACCGGGGCCGCGCCGTCATCGCCACCAAGTTCGGCTACACCCGCACCGCAGACAACCCCGGCGACTGGAGCCTGGACAACCGGCCCGCCTACATCCGCGCCGCGGCAGAGCGCTCGCTGCAGCGCCTGGGGGTCGACACCATCGACCTGTACTACATGCACCGGCGCAGCCAGGAGGTGCCGCTGGCCGACTCCATCGGCGCCATGGCCGACCTGGTGCGCGCCGGCAAGGTCCGCGCGCTCGGGTTGTGCGAGGTGACGGCCGACGAACTGCGCGCGGCGCACGCCATCCATCCCATCGCGGCACTGCAGTCCGAGTGGTCGCTGTTCAGCCGCCAGATCGAGCGCGAGGTGCTGCCATGCGCCGTGGCGCTGGGGATCGCCATCGTGCCCTATGCCCCGCTGGGGCGCGGGCTGCTCACCAGCGGCAGCTTTGCCGGCCAACTGGGCGCCGACGACGCCCGCAGGAACTTTCCGCGCTTTGCGGCAGACAACCAGGCGGCCAACGCCCGCCTCGTGGCCCAGGTCGAGCAATTGGCCGCCGCCCGCGGGCTGTCGGCGGCGCAGCTGGCGCTGGCCTGGCTGCACACGCAGGCGCGCCTGCTGGGCGCCACCGCCGTGCCGATCCCCGGCACCCGCAAGCCCTCCCGGCTGCAGCAGAACGTGGCGGCCGCCTCCATCGCACTCACATCCGCAGAAATGGCGGCCCTGGAGCCTCTGGCCAGCGCCGTGCAGGGCGTGGCGGTCTGAAACCCCGCCGGTTGTTGTGTTGCGCACAACAAAAAACCCGGTGGCCGCCAAGGCAGCCACCGGGTTCTTGCATCGCTTCTCTACAGGGCCGTGCCTTGTTATCAACAGGCCCGCCCCTCGCTCTCTCTTGTAGAACTACCTAAGCGCGGAGAACAAAACTCAGCGCAGCGGTTCTGGCCAGGCGCTGCGTCGCAGGCAGTACAGTAGTACGACAAGACGCAGCAACGACGCCAGAAGAGTTTTGTTAGCCGCTCCTATCGGTCGCGCCGCTCCATGCGGCGGTTCAAGTTCAGGGCGCCCAGGGTGCAGGCCACGCCCGACAGCAGGTACACCGTCACGGCCAGCAGGCCAAACTGGGCCGACAGGCCCAGCGCCACCAGCGGGGCAAAGGCCGCGCCGATGATCCAGGCCAGGTCGGCCGACAGGGCGGCTCCGGTGTAGCGGTTCTTGGGCGAGAAATTGGCCGTCACCGTGCCCGATGCCTGGCCGTACGACAGGCCCAGCAGCACAAATCCCAGCAGCAGGAACATGGTGCTGCCCACTTCGCCGCTGTTCAGCAGCACCGGCGCCATGAAGCTGAACACCCCGATCAGCACCGCCATGCCGCCCAGCAGCTTGCGCCGGCCCAGGTGGTCCGACAGCCAGCCCGAGACCATGATGGCCCCGGCCGCCAGGAAGGCGCCGACGATCTGCACGCCCAGGATCTGGGTCACGGGCTGGTCCGTGTAGAGAGTGATCCACGACAGCGGGAACACGGTGACCAGGTGGAACAGCGCAAAGCTGGCCAGCGCCGCAAACGCGCCCAGCAGCACGTTGCTGCCTTCGTCGCGCATCACCTCGTGCACGGGCACGGGTTGCAGCTCACGGTCCTGCAGCAGCTCGGTGTACGACTGGCCCACCACCAGGCGCAGGCGGGCGAACAAGGCCACCACGTTCACGGCAAAGGCCACGAAGAACGGGTAGCGCCAGCCCCAGGCCAGGAACTCCTGCACCGACAGGTTGGCGTACAGGTAGGCAAACAGGCCGGCCGCGAGCACGAAGCCCACGGGCGCGCCCAGCTGGCCGATCATGGCGTACCAGCCGCGGCGGTGCTTGGGCACCGACATCGCCAGCAGCGACGGCAGGCCGTCCCACGAGCCGCCCAGCGCCAGGCCCTGGCCGATGCGCAGGATCAGCAGCGCCACGATGGCGGTGGTGCCCAGGTCCTTGTAGCCCGGCAAAAAGGCCATGCCCACCGTGCACACGCCCAGCAGGAACAGCGCAATGGTCAGCTTGGTGCCCCGCCCCCAGCGCCGCTGGATGGCCATGGAGATGGCGGTGCCGATGGGCCGCACCACGAAGGCCACGGCCAGCAGCGCAAAGGCGGCCAGCGTGCCGTCCAGGCGCGACATGAAGGGGAACAGGAACGACGGGAACACCAGCACGCAGGCGATCCCGAAAACGAAGAAGTCGAAATACTCGGACGAGCGTCCGATGATCACGCCCACGGCAATTTCGCTGGGGGTGACGTCTTCATGGGTGTCCGCGCGGGAGAGGGAAGCGTGGCCTTCTTCAAAGCCATTCGCCGGGTAGATCGCAGAGGCGGGACTGCTCATGAACAGGGCTCCTTTGTTGTGTAACTGATACACCCACGTTTTACACCCAGCAGAGCGGCCCGACAAGGGCGGTTTCACCCACGTTCTCGCAGGACAAATGCCCATAGGCTGTCTCTGCAGGGATTTCGGTACTGGCAGTGTGTTCGCTGGCTGCCCCAAAAAGGGGCAAAAACTTGACCTTGGACAAAATGTCCAATGGACAAATTTGGCTGCTCTATTACATTGAGCGGCAAATTGTCATTCGCGTTTACCCCTAAACGCCTTTGTTGGGCCCATCACATGTTCAAACTTCCCCAACTTCGCGGGCCGGCATGGCTTGCGTTGGCGGCCACCGCCACCAGCCTCGCCGGCTGCAGCAAGGCCGTCGTCCTCAACCCCGCAGGCGACATCGCCTCGCAGCAAGGCCACATGGTCGTGCAGGCCACCTTGCTGATGCTGATCATCATCGTCCCGGTGATCGCCCTCACGCTGTGGTTCGCCTGGAAGTACCGCCAGAGCAACACCGCCAACACCGAAGAGGACTACGACCCCGACTGGCACCACTCCACCACGCTGGAGCTGGTGATCTGGACCGTGCCCCTGTTGATCATCATCGCGCTGGGCGCGCTGACCTGGATCGGCACCCACAAGCTCGACCCCTACCGCCCGCTGGACCGCATCTCCGCCACCAAGCCGCTCGAAGCCCAGGCCACCCCCATGGTGGTGCAGGTCGTGGCCATGGACTGGAAGTGGCTGTTCTTCTACCCCGAACAGGGCATTGCCACGGTGAACGAGCTGGCCGCCCCGGTGGACCGCCCCATCCTGTTCAAGCTCACGGCCACGTCCACGATGAATGCCTTCTACGTGGCCGACCTGGCCGGCATGATCTACGCCATGCCGGGCATGCAGACCGAGCTCAACGCCGTGATCAACAAGCCGGGCGTGTACCCCGGCATCGCCTCGCACTACAGCGGCTCGGGCTTCTCGGGCATGACCTTCAAGTTCCACGGCCTGAGCCAGGGCGACTTCGAGCAGTGGGTGGCCAAGGCCAAGACCGAAGGCAAGGCGCTGGACAAGACCACCTACCTGAACCTCGTCAAGCCCAGCGAGCGCGACCCCGTGCAGCGCTTTGCCAGCGTGGAAACCGGCCTCTACGACAAGGTGCTCAACCGCTGCGTCGAAGAAGGCAAGATGTGCATGCACCACATGATGTCCATCGACGAGCGCGGTGGCGAGGCCTACATGAAGGCCATGGGCCTGAACCTGCCCCAGGACGTGTGCACCATCGACAACGCCGGCCAGATCGTGGCCGCACTCGAAGCGCGCCACGCCACGGTCCACGACCGCACCCTTTCCCGCCAATGATCCGCGCCTAAGAGACTGACGAACATGTCCACCTCACCCGTTGTAACCGAACCGCATTGGGCCCTGGGCCGAATCACCTGGGACTCGATACCCATGGCGCACGAGCCCATCGTGCTGATCACCTTCATCGGTGTCGTGCTGGGCGGCTTGGCCGTGCTGGCCGCCATCACCAAGTTCCGCCTGTGGGGCACCCTGTGGCGCGACTGGATCTGCAGCATCGACCACAAGAAGATCGGCATCATGTACATGATCCTGGGCGTGGTCATGCTGCTGCGCGGCTTTGCCGACGCGCTCATGATGCGCCTGCAGCAGGCCATGGCCTTTGGCGACAACATGGGCTACCTGCCGCCGCACCACTACGACCAGATCTTCACCGCCCACGGCGTGATCATGATCTTCTTCGTGGCGATGCCGCTGGTCACGGGCCTCATGAACTACCTCGTGCCGCTGCAGATCGGTGCGCGCGACGTGTCCTTCCCGTTCCTGAACAACTTCAGCTTCTGGATGACCACCGCCGGTGCCATCCTGGTGATGGTGTCGCTGTTCCTGGGTGAGTTCTCCACCGCGGGCTGGCTGGCGCTGTCCAACCTGGGGGCGCAGAACCCGGGGGTGGGGCTGGATTACTACATCTGGGCGCTGCAGATCGCCGGGGTGGGCACCACGCTCTCGGGCATCAACCTGATCGTCACCATCATCAAGATGCGCGCACCCGGCATGAACCTCATGCGCATGCCCATCTTCACGTGGACGGCCCTGTGCACCAACGCACTCATCGTGGCCTCGTTCCCGGTGCTCACCGCCGCGCTGGTGCTGATGTCGCTGGACCGCTACGCCGGCACCAACTTCTTCACCAACGACCTGGGCGGCAACGCCATGCTGTACGTGAACCTGATCTGGATCTGGGGCCACCCCGAGGTCTACATCCTGATCCTGCCCTGCTTCGGCATCTTCTCCGAAGTGGTGGCCACGTTCTGCAAGAAGCGCCTGTTCGGCTACACCTCCATGGTGTACGCCACGGTAGTGATCACCATCCTGTCGTACCTGGTGTGGCTGCACCACTTCTTCACCATGGGCTCCGGCGCCAGCGTGAACACCTTCTTCGGCATCACCACGATGATCATCTCGATCCCCACGGGCGCGAAGATCTTCAACTGGCTGTTCACCATGTACAAGGGCCGCATCCGCTTCGAGCTGCCCATGCTGTGGACCCTGGCCTTCATGGTCACCTTCGCCATCGGCGGCATGACCGGCGTGCTGCTGGCTGTGCCCCCGGCCGACTTCGTGCTGCACAACAGCCTGTTCCTGATCGCCCACTTCCACAACGTGATCATCGGCGGCGTGCTGTTCGGCCTGTTCGCCGGCATCAACTACTGGTACCCCAAGGCCTTCGGCTACAAGCTCGACCGTTTCTGGGGCCTGTGCTCCTTCTGGCTGTGGGTGGTGGGCTTCTACGTGGCCTTCATGCCGCTGTACATCCTGGGCCTGATGGGCGTCACGCGCCGTGCCAACCACTTCGAAGACCCCTCGCTGCAGATCTGGTTCGTCATCGCCGCCATCGGCGCCGGCCTGATCGCCCTGGGCATCGGCTGCCTGCTGATCCAGATCGTGGTGAGCTACCTCAAGCGCGACCAACTGCGCGACCATACCGGCGACCCGTGGGACGCCCGCACGCTGGAGTGGGCCACCTCCTCGCCCCCGCCGGACTACAACTTCGCCTTCACCCCCAAGGTGTACGAGATCGATGCCTGGTGGGACATGAAGAAGCACGCCTATGCGCGCCCGCTCACCGGCTTCCAGCCCATCCACATGCCGGCCAACACCGGCGCGGGCGTGATCATCTCGGCCCTGTCGCTGGTGCTGGGCTTCGCCCTCATCTGGCACATGTGGCTGCTGGCCGGCCTGTCCTTCGCGGGCGTGGTGCTGGTGTCCATCATCCACACGTTCAACTACAAGCGTGACTTCTACATCCCCGCCGCACAAGTGACGGAGACCGAGAACCTGCGTACCCAACAACTGCGTGCCAGCCATGTCTGATATCACCTACAACCAAGCCGCCGCCGCCATCACGGCAGGTGGCCCCACGGCCGCCACGCTGGCGCGCCGCGAGTACCACCTGGCGCACGAGCCCCACCCCGAGAACGGCACCGCCCTGGGGTTCTGGCTCTACCTGATGAGCGACTGCCTCATCTTCGCTGCGCTGTTCGCCACCTACGGCGTGCTGGGCCGCAGCTACGCCGCCGGTCCCACCGGCGCGCAGCTGTTCGATCTGCCGCTGGTGGCCATCAACACCGCCTTCCTGCTGGCGTCGTCCATCACCTTCGGCTTTGCCATGCTGCAAAAGCAGCAGAACAAAGTGGGCGGCACGCTCGCCTGGCTGGCCATCACCGGCCTGTTCGGCCTGGGCTTCCTGGCGCTGGAGCTGTACGAGTTCCACCATCTGATCCACCAGGGCGCGGGCCCGCAGCGCAGCGCCTTTTTGTCGGCCTTCTTCACGCTGGTCGGCACCCACGGCCTGCACGTCACCTTCGGCCTGATCTGGCTGGTGGTGCTGATGCTGCAGATCAAGAAACACGGCCTGATCCACGAGAACAAGCGCCGCCTGATGTGCCTGTCGATGTTCTGGCACTTCTTGGACGTCGTCTGGATCGGCGTCTTCACCTTCGTGTACCTGATGGGAGTGCTTTGACATGGGCGCCGCACAACACACCGCCAACGCTGGCCACGGCCATGACGACCACCACCACGACGACCACCATGGCGACGTGGGGCCGCACAGCAGCTTCTCGGGCTACATGGTCGGCTTCGTGCTGTCCATCATCCTCACCGCCATCCCGTTCTGGCTGGTCATGGCCAAGGTGATCGCCGACCGTAACACCGCCGTGCTCGTGCTCGGCGGCTTCGCGGTGGTGCAGATCCTGGTGCACATGGTCTGCTTCCTGCACATGAACGGCAAGGTCGAGGGCGGCTGGACGCTGCTGTCCACCATCTTCACCGTGGTCTTCGTGGCCATTGCCATCAGCGGCACGCTCTGGGTCATGTTCCACATGAACGCCAACATGATGCCCGACCACCCCACGCCGACCCCGCCCACCCACACCGAAGGCGGCGCCGCAGGCCACCACACGCCCTGACGTGCGCATGCGCCCCGACGCCAACACGGCGGGGCCGCAGCAACCCTTGCAAAGCGGCCGCTCCCAGCGGCCGCACCTGTTTTGGGGCCCGTGCCATCGAGCAAGCAAAGGAATCCCGGATGATGACCGCAACCCCTACAGCCCCTACGGCCCCTGCCGCCCCTACAGCCTCGCGGCGCCTGCGCCGCGCCCTGCTGCTGGTAGTAGGCATCGCCCTGTTCCTGGGCTTTGTGGCCCTGGGCACCTGGCAGGTGCAGCGGCGGGTGTGGAAGCTCGACCTCATCGAGCGCGTGGACCAGCGCGTGCACGCCGCCCCCGTGGCCCTGCCCCCGGCCAGCGAGTGGCCCGGCATCACGGCCGACACGCATGAATACCTGCCCGTGGCCCTCACCGGCCAGTGGCTGCCCGGCAAGACCGTGCTCACCCAGGCCGTCACGGCCCTGGGCTCGGGCTTTTGGGTGCTGAGCGCACTGCAGCAGGCCGACGGCACCCAGGTGCTGGTCAACCGCGGCTTCATCCCCCAGGACCAGCGCGCGCAATGGGCAGGCAAGACCGACGATGCCACCCCCGCCACCGTGCAAGGCCTCATCCGCATCACCGAGCCCAAGGGCGGCTTTCTGCGCAGCAACGACCCCGCCGCCCAGCGCTGGTTCTCGCGCGACGTGGCGGCCATCGCCCAGGCGCTGCAACTGCCCCGCGCCGCGCCCTTCTTCATCGACGCCGGCCTGCCCCAGCGCGGCGTGGCCAACCCGACCGCCGAAGCGGTGGAAGTGGCCGGCACCGCCGCCACCACGGCGGGGGC
>NZ_AKJX01000060.1 GCF_000276605.1 Acidovorax sp. CF316
GGCTGGCGGCGCTGCCGCCGCTGCAGTTGCCGGCCGGTTGCTGCCTGGCCGCGCCCGATGCGGCCCAGCGCGCGGGCCTGCGCCCTGGTGGCGGTGAAGCGCGCCTGGGCATGCTCGGCGAGGCCCCCGTTTGGCGCATGCAGGCCACGGTAGCAGGCACCGATGCCGATGCCGCGCCACGCCCGCGCTGGCACACGGTGGATGCGCGCACGGGTGCCCTGGTGGCGCCGCTGGACGACGCCCAGGCCGCCCGCGTGGCCGAAGCCTTCAGCGGCCGGCACGCCACGGGCACAGAGCGCCTGGAGCGCGACCAGTGGACGGTGCCCCAGGGCCTGGATGTGCACCGGCCCCTGGTCAAGGTGCTGCTCGATGGCGACGACGGGCTGGAGCTCTACGTATCGCCCGGCGCCACCGAGGTGGTGCGCGACACGCGCCGCGCCGAGCGCTTCTGGAACTGGCTGGGCGCCGTGCCGCACTGGATCTACCCGACGGTGTTGCGCCAGTTCCCCAAGGCCTGGCACCATGTGGTGGTGTGGCTCTCCATCCCCGGCGTGCTGCTGGCTGCCACGGGCATTGCGCTGGGCATCTGGCAGCTGTTTCTCAATCGCCACTGGTGGATTCCGTACCGGAAGTTCTGGATGCGCTGGCACCACATCCTGGGCCTGGTGGCTGCGGTGTTCACGCTCACCTGGATGTTCTCGGGCCTGATGTCGATGAACCCGTTCGGCGTGTTCACGGGCCGCGCCGCAGACCCGCAGGCGCGCATGCAGTGGGCCGGCGAGGCGCCGCGCATGGCGCGTGGCCCGGCCGAGGCCGTGGCTCTGGCAGCGGCCCAGGGCGTGGTGTCGCTGGAGCTCGATACGCTGCGCATCGCCGGCCAGGCCTGGTACCGCGTGCGCGGCCAGGGCGAGGGTGCGGTGCAGCGCCTGGTGCGGGCCGATGGTCCCGAAGCCAGCGTGGCGCAGGCCGTGCCCGATGCGACCGTGCTCGCGGCACTGCAGGCCTTGCGACCCGGCAGCCCGCCGCCGGCCATCGAGCAGCTCACCCGGTACGACGCGCTGTACTATGCGCGCCACCATGACGCATCGACATCCTTCAACCGACCCTTGCCCGTCTGGCGTGCCCACTGGGCGGAGGACGACGTGACCGTGTACGCCGATGCCGCCTCGGCCCGCATCGTGATGCGCGCCGACGCCACCACGCCCTGGCAGCGGGTGCTCTACAACGGCCTGCACAGCCTGGACTTCGCACCGCTGCTGGCGCGCCCGCTGCTGCGCACCGTGCTGGTGGTGGGGCTGTCGCTGCTGGGCATTGCGCTGTGCATCACCTCCTGTGTGATCGCCTGGCGCGTGTTCGTGCCCGCACGGCGGCGGCAGGCCCGCAGCGCTGCACAACCCACCGTGGGCGATTCGTCGCAAGGCTCATGGTCGGTCTGATCGATCTGCTGCTGCCCGGCACGCAGTGGGACGCCCTGCGCGTGCTGATCTGGGTGCCTTTCGTGGCCCTGGCCATCGACTGGTGGCGAGGGGAGCCACCGGTGGCCATCCACCCCGTGGTGTGGATGGGCAAGGCCCTGCAATGGTGTGGCGAGCGCTGGGCGCCGTTGTCGCCCGTGCCGCGCGATTTCAGGGCCTTCTGGTGCATGGCGCTGGCCTGGTGCGTGCTGGCGGTGGCGGTCATGTCCGCGGCCTGGGGCCTGCAGTGGCTGGCGCTGCGTTTCCACGACGTGATTGCGGCGGCCCTGCTGGGCTTGCTGCTCAAGCCCCTGCTGTCCTGGCGCATGCTGCACGACGAGGTGCTGGCGGTGGAGGCGGCGCTGGCCCGCTCCCTGCCCGAGGGCCGTGAGCAGCTGGCGCGCCTGGTGAGCCGCGACGTGAGCGGGCTCACGGCCGAGCAGGTGCGGGAGTCGGCCATCGAGTCGCTGGCCGAGAACCTCAACGATTCGGTGGTGGCGCCGCTGTTCTGGTTCGTGCTACTGGGCCTGCCCGGCGCCGCGCTGTACCGCCTGGCCAACACGGCCGATGCCATGTGGGGCTACCCCGGCATGCGCGGCGGGCGCTACTGGCAGTGGGCCGGCAAATGGGCGGCGCGTGCGGACGACGTGCTCTCGTGGCTGCCTGCGCGCATCACCGCGCTGCTATTGGCGTTGATGGTGGGCGGGCTCTCCCCCGCCACCGTGGCCCGCCTGGCGCGCCGCACACCCTCGCCCAACAGCGGCTGGCCCATGGCGGCCATGGCACTGGCACTGGGCGTGCGCCTGGCCAAGCCCGGCGTGTATGTGCTCAATGCCGATGCGCGCGACCCCGGCCCGCTCGACACCCGGCGCGCAGCCAAGCTCGGGTCGCTGGTGGCGCTGTCGCTCGTGCCCGTGGGCGTGGGCGCCCACCTGCTGATCACCATCGTGTCGGCATGGATGGGCACGTGACCTCGCCGGCCGCCGCGCTGCACCACCATGGCGGCCCTGACGCGCTGGGCGCGCCCGTGCACGATTTTTCGACCAACAGCAACGCCTGCGGCCCCTGTCCCGAGGCGCTGCACGCCGTGCAGCAGGCCGATGCCACGCGCTACCCCGATCCGCACTACACGGCGCTGCGCGAAGCGCTGGCCGCCTTCCATGGCGTGGCGCCCTGGCGCATCGTGCTGGCGGCCAGTTCCAGTGAGTTCATCCACCGCATCACGGCGCTGGCCGTGCAGCAGGGGGCCTTGCAGGCCAGCTTGCCGCTGCACAGCTATGGCGACTATGCCCAGGCCGCGCTGGCACGTGGCATGGACCTGGTGCACCGCAAGGACGGGGAGGCCGCCGTGCCGGGCCTGCAATGGGCCTGCGAGCCGTCGAGCCCGCTGGGCCGCACCGATCCGGCGCGGGACGCCTGGGCGGCCCTGGCCCAGGGCGGTGATGCTTCGCTGCGCGTGCTGGACTGTGCCTACGCCCCGCTGCGCCTGGGCGAGGACGGCGGCGCAGCCCGCTGGGCGGGCACGCCCGTGCTGCCTGCCCCACTGCCTTGCTGGCAGCTGTGGACCCCCAACAAGGCCCTGGGCCTGACGGGCGTGCGTGCCGCCTATGCCGTGGCGCCCGAGGGCGCCGAAGCGCAGGTGCAGACGCTGCTGGCGCTGGCCCCATCCTGGGCCGTGGGCGCGCACGGCGTGGCCCTGCTGCAGGCCTGGGTGCAGCCCGGCGTGCAGCGCTGGCTGGTGCACAGCCTGGATACCCTGCGCGGCTGGAAACAGCGCCAGCTCACCCTGTGCCTGGACCTGGGCTGGGCCGTGCATGCGGGCAGCCTGGCCAACTACTTCTGTGCACAGCCCGTGTGTGCCGATCTGCCGGCCGCGCTGGTGGCCCTGCGCGCGGCCGGCATCAAGCTGCGCGACGCCACCTCGTTCGGCCTGCCCGGCGCCGTGCGCCTGGGCGTGCTGGCGCCCGCGGCGCAGGATGCATTGCGTGCAGCCTGGTTGGCCGTACGATCCGGGGCACAACCCCAAGAAAGCGACACTCCCTGATGCGAACCATCACCGTCACCCGCTATGTCACGCCGCTGCGTGAAGGCGGCTCCATGCCCGCCGTGGTCGAAGGCGACGACCTGGGCCTGTACGTGCTCAAGTTCCGCGGCGCGGGGCAGGGCGTGCGCGCGCTGCTGGCCGAAATGATCTCGGGCGGCATCGCCCGCGCGCTCGGCCTGCCCGTGCCCGAGATCGTGCTCGCCGAGCTCGATCCGGGCCTGGCCCAGACCGAGCCCGACCCCGAGATCCAGGACCTGGTGCGCGCCAGCGGCGGCCTCAACGTGGGGCTCGACTACCTTTCGGGCGCGCTCAACTTCGACCCCGCGGTGGACGAGGTCAGCGACGACTTCGCCTCGCGCCTGGTCTGGTTCGACGCCCTGGTGGCGAATGTGGACCGCACGGCGCGCAACACCAACCTGCTCATGTGGCACCGCAAGCCCTGGCTCATCGACCACGGTGCCTCGCTGACCTTCCACCACGCCTGGAACGGCGCGGTGGCGCAGCCGGCCAAGCCCTTCGCGCCGATTGCCGACCATGTGCTGCTGCACCGGGCCACGGCGATCGCTGCGGTGGATGCGAAGCTGGCCGCATTGCTCACGCGCGAGGTGCTCACGGGCATCCTGGCCGAGGTGCCCGACGAGTTCCTGGCCATCGCCGGGGCCGAGCACACCGAGGGACCGCTGTCGCAGCCGGCCAGCCACCGCCAGGCCTATGTGGAGCATTTCTGCGCGCGCCTGGCCGGCCGCGAAGCGTGGGTGAAGGGGGCCATCGATGCGCGCGGCTGAGATGGCGGTGTACGACTACGCCATCGTGCGCGTGGTGCCGCGGGTGGAGCGCGAGGAATTCATCAACGCGGGCGTGATCCTCTCGTGCCAGAAGAGCGGCTTCCTGCAGGCCGCCATTGCGCTCGACGAGGAGCGCCTGCTGGCCATGGATCCGCATGTGGATATCGACAGCGTGCGCCGCCACCTGGCGGCCATCGTCGCCATCTGCGCGGGGGATGCGGGCTGTGGGCCGATTGCGCAGTTGCCGTTTCGCCAGCGCTTCCACTGGCTCACGGCCAGGCGCAGTGCCATCATCCAGACCTCGCCGGCGCACACCGGGCGCTGCGCCGATGCGGCGGCGGCGCTCGAGCACATCATGGACCGCATGGTGCGGCCCCTGCCTTGACTGCGCACGCCTCTGCGAAACCAGCTCGCTGCGTGATGGTGCTGGGCACCACCAGCGGCGCCGGCAAGAGCTGGCTGGCCACGGCGCTGTGCCGCTGGTACAGCAACCAGGGCTACAAGGTGGCGCCCTTCAAGGCGCAGAACATGAGCAACAACGCACGCGTGGTGGCCAGCGACCATGGCCATGGCGAGATCGGCAGCGCACAGTACTTCCAGGCGATTGCCGCACGCACCGTGCCCGACGTGCGCATGAACCCGCTGCTGCTCAAGCCCGAGGCCGACACCAAAAGCCAGGTGGTGCTGCTCGGCCAGGTGAGTGCCGAACTCACCGCGCTGCCCTGGCGCGGCCGCAGCGAACGCGTGTGGCCGCAGATCGCGGCCGCGCTCGATGCCCTGCGCGCCGAGAACGACGTGGTGGTGATCGAGGGCGCGGGCTCGCCCGCCGAGATCAACCTGCACGCCAGCGACGTGGTGAACATGCGCGTGGCGCGCCACAGTGGCGCGCACTGCCTGCTGGTGACCGACATCGACCGCGGCGGTGCCTTTGCCCACCTGTACGGCACCTGGGCCCTGCTGCCCGAGGACGAGCGCGCGCTGATCCACGGCTTCGTGCTCAACCGCTTCCGCGGCGATGCCGCGCTGCTGGCGCCCGCACCGCAGATGCTGCAGGGGCTGACCGGCGTGCCCACGGTGGCCACCATTCCCATGCAGTGGCACCATGGCCTGCCCGAGGAAGACGGTGTGTTCGACGACCGCAGCACCGCTGCCGGGGCCGTGCACACCACGGTGGCCGTCGTCGCCTACCCGCGCATCAGCAACCTCGACGAATTCCAGCCGCTCAAGAACGTGCCCGGCGTGCGCCTGGTCTGGGCGCGCAGCCCGGCCGAACTGGCGGGCCTGAAGTCCACGGACTGGGTCATCCTGCCCGGCTCCAAGGCCACCGCAGCCGACCTGGCCTGGCTGCGCACGCAGGGGCTCGATGAGGCCATCAGCGCGCATGCGGGGCAGGGCGGCCGCGTGCTCGGCGTCTGCGGCGGCCTGCAGATGCTGGGCGAGGCCCTGATCGACACCGCCGGCATCGATGGCAATGCGCCGGGCCTGGGCCTGTTACCCCTTGTGACCACCTTCGAGCCGGCCAAGACCGTGCGCCGCAGCACCGCGCGCTTCGGCGCGCTGCAGGGCGCCTGGGCGGCGCTCTCGGGCGTGCAGGCCAGCGGCTATGAGATCCACCATGGCCAGACTGCCCAGCACCCGGCCATGGCGGCCGGCGGCGATGTGGCACGCGAAGTGGTGCCGGGCCTGGCCTGGCAGAACGGCGCGGGCAATGTGCTCGGGCTGTACCTGCACGGCCTGCTCGAAGACCCTGCCGCACTGCAGGCCCTGTTCGGCCGCGAAGGGGCTGCCCCCGTGCCCACGCTCGATGCCGTGATGGAGGGCCTGGCCCGCACGGTGGACGCACATTTCGAACCCGGCGTATTGAACGCCCTGGTGGCCTGATCCCATTCCTTACCTGACGAACCCATGTCCTTCGCTATCCCCACCATCGCCGACATCACCGACGCCACGCTCACGGCGCGCCTGCAGCACATCCTCGACTTCAAGACCAAGCCCCTGGGCTCGCTGGGCCGACTCGAGGCGCTGGCCCTGCGCATCGGCCAGGTGCTGGGCACCGAGGCGCCGCAGCTGGTGCAGCCGCAGATGCTGGTCTGCGCGGGCGACCATGGCATCGCGGCGCGCGGCGTGTCGGCCTTTCCTAGCGACGTGACCTGGCAGATGGTGGAGAACTTCCTGGCCGGCGGTGCGGCCGTGAGCGTGCTTGCACGCCAGCACGGCCTGGCCCTCAAGGTGGTGGACTGCGGCGTGGCCAAGCCCATTGCGCCGCGCGCGGCCGCCCCGGGCGCGCCCCAGTTGCTGCTGCGCAAGGTGGCGCCCGGCACGGCCGATGCGTCGGCGGGCCCGGCCATGACGGCCGGGCAGTGCCAACAGGCCATTGCCAACGGCATGGAGGTGGTGCGCGGCCTGCCGGGCAATGCGCTGCTGCTGGGCGAGATGGGCATTGCCAACACCTCGGTGGCCTCGCTGCTGCTGGCGCGCCTGGCCGGCCTGCCGCTGGCCGAGGTGACGGGCGCAGGCACGGGCCTGGACGCGTCCGGCATCGAGCGCAAGCGCGCCGTGCTGCAGCAGGCGCTGGATGTGAACGCCGGGGCCACCAGCCCATTCGACGCGCTGGCCGCGCTGGGTGGCTACGAGGTGGCCACCCTGGTGGGGGCCGTGCTGCAGGCCGCGGCCGAGCGCCGGGTCATCGTCGTCGACGGTTTCATCACCAGCGCCGCCGTGCTCGTGGCCAGCCGCCTGCAGCCGGCCGTGCTGCAGCGCTGCGTGTTCGCCCACCGCTCGGGCGAGCGCGGCCACAGCCTCATGCTGGCGCAGATGCAGGCCGAGCCCCTGCTGGACCTGGGCCTGCGCCTGGGCGAAGGCTCGGGCGCGGCGCTGGCCTGGCCGCTGCTGCAGTCGGCCTGCGCGGTGCTGGCCGAGATGGCCAGTTTCGAATCCGCAGGCGTCGACAACAGGAGCTGATTCCCCTCAGCGCCTGCGGCGTGCGGCTTGTTCGGCCGGCGCCTGGTGGTGTGCGCACAGCAGGTCGATCAGCGACTGCGCATACGCCGGCATGCGCGCCTCCTCGCGCACCAGGATGTAGCGCTCGCGCACGCTCCAGGCGTCTTCCAGGTCGATCAGCACCAGGCCCATGGGCGCCAGGTAGCGGCGCGCCGCGCTCTCGGGCACGATGCCGATGCCCACGCCGGCACCGATCATGCGGCACATGGCGTCGAAGCTCGACAGCTGCACGCGCAGTTTCTGCGGCTGGCCGAGCTGCTCGGTCACCTGCGCCAGAAAGGTCTGCAGCGTGCTGGCCGGGTGCATGCCCACCATGGGCTCGTCCAGCGTTTCGGAAAAGGCCATGCGCCGGCGCCGCGCAAAACGGTGGCCGCGCGGCACCACCAGGGCCAGGCGGTCGGTGCTGAAGTGGATGGCCGTGAGGCCCAGCGTGTCGACCTGGCCCGCGACGATGCCGATGTCGGCGCGCCCGTCGAGCACGCCGCGCGGTATCTCTGCGTTCGGTTTTTCCTGAAGCTCCACGTTCACGCGCGGATTGGCCGCGAGGAAGGCTGGCAGGATCTCGGGCATGAAGTCCGTCACCGCCGTGGTGTTGGCGAACACGCGCACATGGCCGCGCAGGCCGCCGCTGTACTCCTGCAGGTCGGCGCGCAACTGCTCGGTCTGGCGCAGCACGCCACGCGCATGGTGCAGGAAGGCCTCGCCCGCAGGCGTGGTGCGCATGCCGCGCGCCTCGCGGTACAGGAGCGGCATGCCCGCCTGCTGCTCCAGCGCCTTGATGCGCGCACTGGCCGCCGCCAGCGACAGGTGGCGCGCGGCAGCGGCGCGGGAGAGGGCGCCCTGTTCGGCCGTGAGCACGAACAGACGCAGGTCGGTCAGGTCGAATTGCATGGGCGCCATGGTACTGCGTGGCCCGCCGAGCTTTCGGTTCTGGCGAAGGCTCGGTTCTGAAATGCGTGATTGTGCAGGGGCGGCAGTGCGGCGAACATCCGTCCTCATCCGAGAACACGCCAAGGAGACAAACCGCATGAACTTCGCCTCGCCCCGCGCCATCGCGCGCCGCACCGCCCTCGCTGCCCTGCTGGCAACACCCCTGTGGGCAGCGGCGCAGGCCAGCTACCCCAGCCGCCCCATCGTGATGGTCGTGCCCCAGGCCGCCGGCGGCACCAACGACATCGTGGGCCGCCTGGTGGGCCAGAAGCTCGGCGAGGTGCTGGGCGGCGCCACCGTGGTGGAGAACCGGCCCGGCGCGGGCGGCAACATCGGCACGCAGTTCGTGGCCAAGGCACCCAAGGACGGCTACACCCTGCTCATGACCATCAGCAGCAGCCAGGCCATCAATCCCGCTCTCTTCAAGAACCCGGGCTTCGACCCGGTCAAGGACTTCAAGCCCGTGGGCCTGATCGGTGCCGTGCCCAACGTCCTGTTGGTCAACCCCTCATTCCCGGCGCGCAACATGGCGGAACTGCTGGCCCTGGCCAAGGCCAAGCCGGGCCACTACCAGTACGCATCGGCCGGCAACGGCACGCTCAACCACCTGCTCGGTGAAATGCTCAACAGCATGGCCGGCATCCAGCTGCAGCACGTGCCCTACAAGGGCGTGGCCCCGGCCATCAACGACGTGCTGGGCGGCCAGTTGCCGATGGTGTTCGCGAGCATGCCCTCGGCCCTGGCGCACATCAAGGCCGGCAAGCTGCGCGCCCTGGCCGTGAGCGGCGCCACACGCTCGCCCGTGCTGCCCGAGGTGCCCACCATCGCCGAGACGGTGGCCGGCTACAACGGCACGCTGTGGATCGGGCTGTTCGCGCCCGCAGGCTTGTCTGCCGACATCCAGGCCAGACTGCAGGATGGCATGGCCGGTGCGCTGGCCGCCAAGGACCTGCGCGACAAGCTGGAGCTGCAGGGCGTGGAGATCGCGCCCAAGACCACGCCCGACCAGTTCGCCGCGCTGCTGCAGGAGGACCTGGCCAAGTGGGCGAAGGTGGTCAAGACCTCCGGCGCGACAGTCGACTGAGCACAGGAGCCAGCCGATGACCCGACCCCTGGACCACATCACCGTGGTGTCGCTCGAGCATGCGATCGCCGCCCCGTTCTGCACCCGCCAGCTGGCCGACCTGGGGGCGCGCGTGATCAAGGTCGAGCGCCCCGGCGGCGGCGACTTTGCGCGCGACTACGACACCAGGGCAGAGGGCCTGGCCTCGCACTTCGTCTGGGTCAACCGCTCCAAGGAAAGCCTCACGCTCGACCTCAAGCAGCCCGAGGCGCTGGCCGTGCTGTGGGAGCTGCTGGAAACGGCCGACGTGCTGGTGCAGAACCTCGCGCCCGGTGCCACCGCGCGCATGGGCCTGTCGTGGGAGGCGCTGAGCAAGCACAACCCGCGCCTCGTCGTCTGCGACATCTCGGGCTACGGCAGCGACGGTCCCTACCGCGACAAGAAGGCCTACGACCTGCTGATCCAGAGCGAGGCGGGCTACCTCTCGGTGACCGGCACGCCCGAGGAGCCCTGCAAGTCGGGCAACTCCATCGCCGACATCGCGGCCGGCATGTATGCCTACACCAGCGTGCTGGCTGCGCTGATGCAGCGCGAGAAGACGGGGCAGGGCTCGCGCATCGACGTCTCCATGCTCGAATCGCTGGCCGAGTGGATGGGCTTTCCGATGTACTACGCCTACGGCGGCGCCACGCCGCCGCCGCGCAACGCGGCCGCGCACGCCACCATCTACCCCTATGGCCCCTTCCTCACTGGCGACGGCGGCACGGTGATGCTGGGCCTGCAGAACGAGCGCGAGTGGAAGCTGTTCTGCGAGCACGTGCTGCTGCAGCCAGAGCTTGCCAGCGACCCGCGCTTTGACAGCAATGCCCGGCGCAACGAACACCGGGCCGAGCTCCGGGCCCTGATCCTCGCCGTGTTCGGCACGCTCACGGCCGCGCAGGTCATCGAGCGGCTGGAGGCGGCACGCATCGCCAACGCACGCATGAACACCATGGCCGAAGTCTGGGCCCATCCGCAGCTGCAGGCACGCGGCCGCGTGCAGCAGGTGGAGTCGCCGCAAGGGCCCCTGGATGCGCTGCTGCCGCCCGGCGCGCACAGCAGCTTTGACTACCGCATGGACCCGATACCCGCCGTGGGTGAGCACACCGAGGCCATCCTGCGCGCGCTGGGGCGCGGCGACGAGCAACTGGCGGTGCTGCGCGCCAGCGAGGCCATCTGATGGCCGTGTCGTCTGCCCACGGTGCCATCGCCCGCGCGACCACTTTCCTTTTCGTTCCCGCCACCCGGCCCGAGCGCATCGCCAATGCCCTGGCCAGCGGCGCGGGCGCGGTGATCGTGGACCTGGAGGACGCGGTGGCGCCCGATGAAAAGGCCACTGCGCGCACGGCCTTGCTGGCTGCCGTGAGGGCGCTGGAGCCAGCGCAGCGCGCGCGCCTGCTGGTGCGCACCAATGCTGCAGGCACGCCCTGGCATGCCGACGACCTCGCTGCCGTGGCGGCCTGCGTGGCCCAGGGCCTGGCCGGCGCCATGCTGGCCAAGGCCGAATCGGCACCGGTACTGGCCGCAGTGGCCCGCGCGCTGGGCCCGCAAGGCCTGCTGGTGCCGCTGGTCGAATCGAATGCCGGGCTCGATGCCCTGGATGCGCTGGCGCAGGCACCGCAGGTGGTGCGCCTGGCCTTCGGGCACCTCGACTTCCAGGTGGACCTGGGCATGGAGTGTGCTGCGGATGAGACCGAGCTGCTGCCGGTGCGCCTGGCGCTGGTGCGTGCCTCTCGCCGCGCGGGGCTGGCCGCGCCGGTGGATGGCGTGACCACGGCCACGGACGACCTGGCACGCCTGGCCGAGGACACGGCACGCAGCCGGCGCATGGGCTTTGGCGGCAAGCTGTGCATCCACCCCGCCCAGGTGGCGCCGGTGCAGGCCGCCTTTGCGCCCCAGCCGGCGGAGCTGGCCTGGGCACGGCGGGTACTGGAGGCAGCGCCCGCGCAGGGCGGCGCGGTGTTCCGGCTCGATGGGCGCATGGTCGACGCGCCCGTGCTGGCGCTGGCCGCGCGGCTGGTGGCCCGGGCCTGAGGCGCTATCCGACCACGGTCTGGTTGCGACCCTGTTCCTTGGCCTGGTACAGGGCCTGGTCGGCGCGCGTGAGCATGGCGTCCAGCGTGTCGCCGGGGCCGCCCCATTGCGTCAGGCCGATGCTCACCCGGCAATCGAGCGGGTGGCCTACGGCCAGCGTGGCGTGGATGCGGCGGGCCACGTTGAGCGCTGCGACGGCATCGGTGCCGGGCAGCACCACCATGAACTCTTCGCCGCCATAGCGGCCCATGCGGTCGGGCGTGCGCAGCACGGCCAGGGTGCGCTCCACGAAGTGCACCAGCACCGCGTCGCCATGCTGGTGGCCGCAGCTGTCGTTCACGGCCTTGAAGTGGTCCAGGTCCAGCATCATCAGCGAGGGGCCGCCGCCATAGCGGCGCGCGCGTTCGAGCTCTTCCTCGCACCGCTGCAGCAAGGCACGCCGGTTCAGCGCCGGGGTCAGCGAGTCGTGCGTGGCCAGGTGCTCGAGCTCGGTGCGCAACCGGTCGGTGGCCATCAGCAGCGCGCCGATGGACAGCATGAGGACCGTGAGGGCATAGGCACCGATGTACAGGTTCTGGTAGACCGACGGCTCCATGAGGCTGGCGCCCGTATGCCCCGCCAGGATGGACCCCAGGCGCATCAGCAGGGTTGCCAGGTGCAGCACCAGCACCACCTCCACCAACCGCACCGGGAAGTTGCTGCCTCCATAGCGCAGCAAAAAGCGCAGCTGCGCGGCATAGATGCTGGCCATCACCAGCGTGAAGAAGGTCAGCCGGGCCTCGTAGTTGGGCCAGCCGTAGGACAGCCAGGTGAAGATGCCCAGGCAGAGCAACAGCACGCCGCCCCAGATGCGCCAGGTGTGGCGGTGCCCCAGGAAGGCGCGTGTGCCCATGTAGTAGGTCATGGTGCCCAGCACCAGCAGCGTATTGGCACCCACCAGTCCCAGCCAGTCGGGCACCAGGTTGCGCGAGCTGAAGAGGGCGGTGGACGCCAGCCACAGCACGGGCGCCGCCGCCCACGCCCCGAGGCCCCGGATGTGGGGTGGGTAGTAGCGCCGCATGCAGGCGAGCACGATGGCCATCAGGGCGGACATGAATCCCGCCAGGGCGATCATGGAGCGAGGGTCGAGATTCGTCATCCTGCAGTGCTGCTGTGGGACGGTGGGCGCCTCGTAAAGAAATGTTTCCGTGACTGGCCAGTATAGCCAGCGACTGGTTGGCATGGCACTTGTCCAGTGGGCACAGTTGGTGCCGAAGGGCGTATGTGGCGGCCGCGCGACGGGTGAAATGGGCGCTTTTGGTGCCGTGCAATCCCGCCGTGGAAGCGGCTGTGCACGCTATCGGTGCATTTTGTATACAAACTGATGCGAGCATTGTGTGCAAAAGCTGGCACGCGGTTTGCGTAGACCTGTGGCATGCACGACACCACGCCTGCCCAGCCCCCGGCCGCCATCGAGATCGTGGCGCTCACCAAGCGCTACGCCAGCGGCAAGCCCGCCGTGGACGCCATCGACCTGCGCATCGCCAGCGGCAGCTACTGCTGCCTGCTGGGGCCTTCGGGCTGCGGCAAGAGCACCACCTTGCGCATGATTGCCGGGCACGAGTCGGTGACCAGCGGCGACATATTGCTGGAGAACCGCAACATCACCGACCTGCCCGCCGCCGCGCGCGGCACGGCCATGATGTTCCAGAGCTTTGCGCTGTTCCCGCACCTTTCGGCGCTGGACAACGTGGCCTTCAGCCTCAAGATGAAGGGCGTGGCCAAGGCCGAGCGCCAGGCCAAGGCGCGCGACCTGCTCGAGCGCGTGGCCATGGGCCATCTGGCCGAGCGCAAGCCGGCCGAGCTGTCGGGCGGGCAACAGCAGCGCGTGGCGCTGGCGCGTGCCCTGATCACCCAGCCGCGCGTGCTGCTGCTGGACGAACCCCTTTCGGCGCTCGATCCGTTCCTGCGCATCCAGATGCGTGCCGAGCTGCGCCGCTGGCAAAAGGAGCTGGGCCTGACCTTCATCCACGTGACCCACTCGCAGGAGGAGGCCATGGCCCTGGCCGACACCATGGTGGTGATGAACCACGGCGTGATCGAGCAGGTGGGCTCGCCGCACGAGGTCTACAACCGCCCCGCCAGCGAATTCGTGGCGCGCTTCATGGGCGGCCACAACGTGATCGACACGACCGAAGGCAAGGTCGGCGTGCGCACCGACCACCTGCAGGTGCTGCCGCAGGGCGCGCCGCTGCCCTGGGGTGCCCAGCACATGCAGGCGGTGGTGACCGACGTGGAGTACCAGGGCACCTATGTGCTGCTGGGCCTGCAAAAGCAGGGCGTGGCCCTGTCAGCCAATGCCACGGCAGCCTACTCGGTGATGGTCTCCGAAGCCGCCTTTGCCGCCCAGCCCTACCAGGTGGGGCAGGGCGTGCAACTGCACTGGACGCCTGAGCAGGCCCACCCCCTGTACCCGCCTGCGGCGCCCGTGTCTGCGCCCATGGCCACGGCCACTGCGCAGGCCGTGCCGGCCTGAGCATCGCTTTTTTCGTTGTCCGCTGTCTGTCTGTCTGTCTGTCTGTCTTTTCGTCCGTTTGTTCGTTTCCAACCCCTCCACTTCGCAAACCAAGGAGCTTTCCCATGTCCGACGACTCTCGTGCTGATTCCCCTGCTGCCGTTGCCTCCGAAGCCACCGGCGTGCAGCGCCGCTCGCTGCTCAAGGGCACGGCGGGCATCCTGGCCGCCGGCGTGTTCCCGGCCGTGCACTCGCAGGAAAAGATCGTGCTGCGCTACCTGGGCACGGCCGTGAACCAGGACAAGGCCATTGCCGAGAAGTTCAAGGCCGACACCGGCATCGAGATCCAGTACGTTGCCGTGACCACCGACGACGTGACCAAGCGCGCCGTGACTGCGCCCAACAGCTTCGACTTGATCGACACCGAGTACTTCTCGCTCAAGAAGATCGTGCCCACGGGCAACCTGAAGGGCATCGACACCAAGCGCATCAAGAACGCCGACAAGATCACCACGCTGTTCACCAACGGCATGGTGGCCGGCAAGGCCGTGGGCGACCAGGGCACGGCGCCCAAGAAGGTGATCTACCTGGAGGGCGAGAAGTCCAAGAAGTTCGCGACCGCGCCCACGCAGTTCATGTCGCTGATTCCCACCGTTTACAACGCCGACACGCTGGGCATCCGCCCCGACCTGATCAAGCGCCCCATCAACTCCTGGGCCGAGCTGCTCAACCCCGAGTTCAAGGGCAAGACCGCGATCCTGAACATCCCCTCCATCGGCATCATGGACGCCGCCATGGTGGTCGAGGCCATGGGCATCTACAAGTACCCCGACAAGGGCAACATGACCAAGAAGGAGATCGATCTCACGATCAAGACCCTGATCGAGGCCAAGAAGCAGGGCCAGTTCCGCGCGCTGTGGAAGGACTTCAACGAGTCGGTGAACCTCATGGCATCGGGCGAAGTGGTGATCCAGTCGATGTGGAGCCCGGCCGTGACCGCCGTGCGCACCAAGGGCATCGCCTGCAACTTCCAGCCCCTCAAGGAAGGCTACCGCGCCTGGGCCGCCGGCTTCGGCCTGCCGGCCACCCTGTCGGGCAAGAAGCTCGACGGCGCCTACGAGTTCATCAACTGGTTCCTGGACGGCTGGGCCGGTGCCTACCTGAACCGCCAGGGCTACTACAGCGCCGTGCTGGAGACCGCCAAGTCCAAGATGGAAGCCTACGAGTGGGCCTACTGGATGGAAGGCAAGCCCGCCACGCAGGACATCAAGAGCCCCAATGGCGACGTGCTGGCCAAGTCCGGCGCGGTGCGCGACGGCGGCAGCTACGAGTCGCGCATGGGCGGCATCGCCTGCTGGAACGCACTGATGGACGAGAACAACTACATGGTCCAGAAGTGGAACGAGTTCGTCGCGGCGTAAGGAGTGCACCCCCTGAGGCGCTTTGCGCCTTCACCCCACTCTCGACCCGCTGCGCGGGTCGGGAGGGGGACGCCCCCGGTGCAGCGGGGCGGCCCTTGCACGGGGGCACTGGCTTTTTTGCAGCGCCAGTTTCGAAGGTTGGCGCGTAGCGCAACGTATATCTGAACAGCGAACACCATGAGCACTACGACCACACCGACTCTGCCTGCCAGCGCCGCCCCCGGGCGCGGCATTGCCGCCTGGTGGCAGGCCGCGCCGTTCACGCTGGTGTTCGCGCTGTTCTTCCTGGTGCCGCTGGCGCTGATCGTGATGGTCAGCTTCTGGGACTTCAACGAATACGAGTTGTTGCCGGGCTTCACGTTCAAGAACTACGTGTCGATCTTCGCAGGCTGTGGCGATGCGTCGGAGGGCCTGTGCGTCACGCTCAAGACGTACTACTCGACGCTCAAGTTCAGTTTTCTGGTGTGGCTGATCACGCTGGTGATCGGCTTCACCGTGGCCTATTTCCTGGCCTTCCACGTGCGCTCCTCGGGCTTGCAGACGCTGCTGTTCGTGCTGTGCACCATCCCGTTCTGGACCTCCAACGTGATCCGCATGATCTCGTGGGTGCCGCTCTTGGGGCGCAACGGCCTGGTGAACCAGAGCCTGGTGGGCATGGGGATGGTCGAGCAGCCGGTGGAGTGGCTGCTGTTCTCGGACTTCTCGGTGGTGCTGGCCTTCGTGCACCTGTACACCATGTTCATGATCGTGCCCATCTTCAACAGCATGATGCGCATCGACCGCAGCCTCATCGAGGCCGCAAGCGACAGCGGCGCCAGTGGCTGGCAGACGCTGTGGAACGTGATCATCCCGCTGTCGCGCACCGGCATCATCATCGGGTCCATCTTCGTGATCACCATCGTCATGGGTGACTTCGTGACCATCGGCGTGATGGGCGGGCAGCAGATCGCCTCCATCGGCAAGATCATCCAGGTGCAGACCTCGTACCTGCAGTTCCCGCTGGCGGCGGCCAATGCCGTGATCCTGCTCGCGGTGGTGCTGATGATCATCTGGGGCCTGACCAGGCTCGTCGACATCCGCAAGGAGCTGTGATGACCCCCCACGCTGCCGACAACCTGCACAGGACACCCGCATGAAAGCCCGCATCCGCGAATCCCGCCCGGCCAGCTTCTGGCTGCTGGCCATCGTGTTCAGCCTGTTCGTGCTGTTCATGTACGGGCCCATGTTCGTCATCTTCATCCTGAGCTTCCAGGGCCCCGAGGGCGGGCTGACCTTCCCCATGCGGGGGGTGTCGCTGCACTGGTTCTACAAGCTGGCCGAAGGGCTGGGCGTGGTGGACATCGGCGCGGCGCTGTGGCGATCGCTCGGCCTGGGCCTGGCGGTGATGCTGTGCACGGTGGTGCTGTCGGTGCTGGCCGGCCTGGCCTTCCGCAAGCGGCTGGCGGGCGGCAACACGCTGTTCTTCATCGTCGTGGCCAGCCTCATCATGCCGTCCATCATCGTCTCGCTGGGCATTGGCCTGGAGTTCCGTCTGGTCGACACGGGCCTCAAGGCGGCCCTCGAATGGCTGGGCATGGAGAGCACGCTGGAGGGCTACGGCACCTCGCTGGGCCTGTTCACCTCGGCCCTGGGCGCGCACCTGACCTGGACGCTGCCCTTCGGCCTGCTCATCATGTTCGCGGTGTTCAACCGCTTCAACCCTTCCTACGAAGAAGCCGCGCGCGACCTGGGCGCCACGCCCTGGCAGGGCTTTGCCCATGTGGTGCTGCCGCTGATCGCGCCCTCGGTCGTGGGCATCGGCATGTTCGGCTTCACCCTGAGCTGGGACGAGATCGCCCGCACCTCGCAGGCCATCGGCGACGTGAACACATTGCCGCTGGAGCTGCAGGGCCTGACCAGCACCGTGACCACGCCGTCGATCTACGCGCTGGGCACCCTGACCACGGTGGTCTCCTTCGTGGTCATGGGCATCACCCTGGCCCTGGTCTGGGCCCTGGGCCAGCGCAAGGGTGGGCGGGCCGGTTGAGCGCCCTGCCATGAGACTGCTGCCTGCATGCGCATCCGTGCCGACGACCCCATGACCGCCGCCCCCACGCCCCGGCGCCGTGCGCGCACGACAGCTGCCGAACCGCCAGCAGAGGGTGCCGCCGCCGGCCTGCTCAGCGACAACGACATGTACGAGCGCATGGTCTCGGCCATCCTCGACCACCGCCTGCCGCCGGGCACCAAGCTGGTAGAGGACAAGCTGGCGGCGGCCTTCGGCGTATCGCGTACGCGCGTGCGCCCGGTGCTGGTGCGCCTGGCCAACGAGCAGGTGGTCACGCTCACGCCCAACCGCGGTGCTTCCATCGCCCAACCCACACCCGAAGAAGCGCTCGAGGTGTTCGAGGCGCGCCGCCTGATCGAGCCGCGCCTGGTGGAGCTGTTCATCGCCAACGCCACCGACGCGCACATCGCCGCGCTGCGCGCCTGCGTGGACGAGGAGGAGTCTGCCCGTGCCGGCGGCGACATGCGCCGCGCGATCCGCCTGTCGGGCGACTTCCACCTGCACATCGCGCAGGCCGCAGGCCACCAGACCCTGGGGCGCATCCTGCGCGAGCTGGTATCGCGCACCTCGCTGATCCTCATGACCTACAGCCCCAGCCATGCGCGCGAGCGCGAGGAGGCGACGGCCTGTGGCTGTCGCGAACACCGCGCGCTGATCGACGCCATCCGCCTGCGCGACGCGAAGGAGGCCGCGCGCCGCATGCTCGACCACCTGGCACGCATCGAAACACAGCTGGAGTTCACCCCGCCTGCGAGCGAGGTGCCCGACCTGGCCACGCTGCTGGGGGCCTGAAGCCATGCGCCATCTTCTGGTCATCAATCCGAACACTTCTCCCAAGGTCAGCGCACTGCTGCAGCAGCACGTGCAGGCCGCTGCGGGCTCGCACGTGGCCGTCCGCACGGCCACGGCGCGCTTTGGCGCGCCCTACATCGCCTGCGAGGCGAGTTACGCCGTGGCCGCGCATGCCGCGCTCGACGCATGGGCCCTGGATGTGTCCACAGAGCCCTCTGCGCCCAGCGCTGTGCTCATCGGCTGCTTCGGCGACCCAGGCCTGATGGCGCTGCGCGAAAGCAGCCCCGTGCCCGTCACCGGCCTGGCCGAGGCCTCCTTCATCGAGGCCGCGCGCCACGGCCGCTATGCCATCGTCACGGGCGGCGAGCGCTGGGGCCCCATGCTGCAGCGTCTGGCCCAGGCCCTGGGCCACGCCCATGCGCTGGCCGGCATCCACACCGTGGCGCCCACGGGCGCCCAGCTCGCGGCCGACCCCGTGGCCGCCCGCGCCCTGCTGGCCCAGGCCTGCCGCGACGTGGTGCGCCAGATGGGCGTGCAGTCCGTCATCCTGGGCGGCGCCGGCCTGGCCGGCATGGCCGCCGCCGTGCAGTCGCAGGTGGGCGTGCCCGTGATCGACAGCGTGGTGGCCGGCGCCCACTGGGCCCTGCGCGCCAACGCCGTGCCGCCCGAGCGCAGTGCGCCGGCGTTCGATGTGGCGTGGGAGGGCGTGTCGGCGGAGATGGCGGCGCTGGGTTTGCCACGGGGCGCGTAGCCCCGCAGCACACCGTCAGCCCGGCGTGGCCACCCGCTCCATGCGCGTCAGCGGCAGTGCCTCGTCCGCGCTGGCGGCCCTGGGCAGCACGAAGTTGAACACCGAGCGCGTGAACGGCGCGGTGATGCCCAGCGACTCATAGCCCGTGGGCGCCACATTGCGCTCCAGCTCCACGATCAGCCCGTCGCGTGTGGCAAAGGCGAAGTCATCATCGATGTAGCTGTCGCCCGGAATGTTCACCTGCGTGGTCAGCGTGCGCATTCCGGGGGCCGCCACCAAAAAGTGGATATGCGCAGGCCGCTGGCCATGGCGGCCCAGCAAGGCAAACAGCTCGTGCACCGGCCCCACGGGCGGGATCGCGTAGCCCGGCGGCAAAAAGCTGCGAAAGCGGTAGAAGCCCTTGGCATCGGTCTCGATGCGGCGGCGCAGTTCGTAGGGCTGCATGCCGGGCATGAAGTGCGAATAGCCGCCTTTCTCATTGGCGTGCCACACATCGACCATGGCA
>NZ_AKJX01000061.1 GCF_000276605.1 Acidovorax sp. CF316
CCGGCGGCCGCCGCACGGGCCGGCGTCATGGCGCAGCAGTGCACGCCACCAGGGCGGCGCGCATCTGCACCTCGTAGGCTTCGCGGCGGTCGATCTCGGCCAGGGCGGCGCGCAGGAGGGTCCAGGGCAGCACGCCGGGCACCAGGGCCTCGGTGGGCATGGTGGGGCGGGCTGGCACGGCCTCCTGGCAGGCCACGGGCACGGGTACACGCGTCTGCACGCGCTCGGGCGGCGCCGTAGTGCAGCCGGCCAGCAGCAGCGCGGGGGCGAGGAGGAGCATGGGGGCCCGCGTCATGGCTTGCCCCTCCCCTGCAGCCACTCGTCCCCCAACGCCTGCATGCTGCCGCACAGATCGAGCGGCAAGCGGGGTTGCTGGCTGAGGGTGTAGTCCGCCCTCACCTGGTGGGTTTGGGCTGCTGTAGCAGCCGCCGCGCGCGCTGGCGCGGCCTCCCGGGCACGCTTGGCCGCCAGGTCCTGCAGGGCCTCGGTGGCATCGCTGCAGGCGCTGGCGTCTGCGCGGGCCTGGTCACGCTGCGCGGTGGCGCTGGCCAGGGCCTGGCTGGCCTTGTCGCGCTGGCCCATGTAGGCCGCCAGCTGGGCCGCGTTGGCGGCCAGGCTGATGACCAGGGCGAGGATGATGTACTGGATCATGGTTGTTGCCCCCAGGTCCCGCAGTGCGGGCCGGTGAAGAAGTTGGCGCAGTGCATCACCTGGGTCCAGCGGGTGCCGTCCAACCGCCACACGGTGAGCTGCAGATCTGCGGCGTCCTGCAGGCCCAGCCCGCCGGCCAGCAGCACGTTGGGCTGGCCGGGCACGGTGCCGCAGCGGTCAAAGCACAGGTGGGGCGCCACCCAGTTGTCGCGGCCGCGCCATTGCAGTTGCTGGCCGGGCAGCGCGTAGGCGGTGGCCAGGTACTGCTGGGGCGCGGCCGTTGCCGGCACGGTGATGTGCAGCAGGCCTGCGAGGATGAGCACGTCGATCATTTGCCACCTCCCGCCGGCGGCAGCAGGCCGGCGCTGAAGTGGCCATCACGGCCCCAGTCGGTGCACAGCTCGCGCGTGGTGTCGCGGCGGTCGACCAGGCCGGGCAGCACCACGCTCTGGCCGCCCACGGTGCCGCGCACCCAGCGGGGCATTTGCATGCACGCACCCACCAGGTTGCCGGCGTTGGCCATGCGGACGATGGTGGTGCCATCGAGCACGCTGGGCCCCAGGTTGTAGATCATGTCGATGAAGCTGGCTTGCACCCACGGGTTGTAGGCGCCCCAGTGCGTGAGGGCCTGGCGCGCCTGGCGCTCGGCCTCTCGGTACTTGGGCAGCTCCAGGCGCTTGCAGTCCTCGGGCGTGTAGGTGCGGCCGGCCACCACCTCGGGGCCGGTGACACCGTCGCACACCGTGAGCGGCTGGCCCTTGCCCAGCTTGTCCACGTAGGGTGTGCCGATGTGGCGGCCGCTGCTTTCGTAGTGGTTGCCCAGCTCCATGGCCAGCAGCACCGCGGCCGATGGCTGCTGCGCCGCCTGGTGCGTGGCCACGCCGCCGGCGGCGGCCACGCTGATGGCCAGCGCGGCCTGCAGTAGGCGCTTCTTGATGGTGTCGTTCATTTGTGCCCTTTCCAGGCGGCGTAGAGGGCCAGGGCTGCAGAGCCCAGGGCCAGGATGGATGCGATGGGTTTGGCCATGCGGCCCAGCCAGTCCAGCACCTTGAACATGCCTTTGAGGGCCTGCAGGAAGTCCACCAGGTCGGCCGTGCTCTTGCCCAGCTCCTGGGTCGCCTGAGCAGTGGCCTGCGTGGCCTTCGTGTTGGCCTCCAGGTCGCGGCGCACGGCTGCGAGATCCGCGCGCACATCACCCACGTCACCCTCGATGCGGCCCATGCGGGCCTCGCCCTCGTCGAGCTGCTCGAAGATGCTGCGCACCACGGCGGGCTGCACCAGGTTGCCAAAATCGTCTGTGATCACGCGAACCCTTCAGCCACGCCGGGCAAGAAAAAACCCGCCGAGGCGGGTTGGAAGATGGTGGGGCTGCTGAGCAGCGCGGCCAGGCCGTTGGGCCCAAAGCGCCACGGCTCTCGCAGGCCCAGCGCGGCCGCCAACGCCTCGCTGCAGAAGTACCCATCCGGGCTCTCGTCTGCCCAGGGCAGCACAAAGCGCACGTTGCCCAGCAGGTCGTACGGCAGGCCCTGGTTGAACTCGAACCAGTCGCGGGCCGCGTCCTCCATGTCCAGAGGCAGCGGGATGATGTCCCAGTGCCCCGGCTTGTAGACCACGTCCTTGAACCGCACGCCCTTATCCATCCAGCTGGCGCTGGCGCTCAGCCCATCGGAGAACACCGCCTCGCAATGGCTGTAGGGGCCCTTGTCGATGAACTGCACGCCCCGGCTGTAGATGCCCTGCAGGCCAGGGCGCACCGATTTGTAGAAGGCGGCCTGGAACATCACACACCGTCCTCGATGCTGGCAGGCCACCCGCCGCTGAAATCGTAGGCCTCGGGCGTGGCGCTGGCCTCCATGGCCACGCGGTGCACCTCGCACGCAGCGAAGATCGCCGCATCGCTGGCGGCCGTCGCCTGGAAGATGCCGGTGGCCAGCGCCTGCGTCATGGTGACGAACACCGGCGGAGGGGTAGTGGTGAGAGTCTTCCACTGCAGCCCAGGCGGGATGCTGGCACCCATCATCATCAACGCCAGCTGCTGGATCCGGCTGCTATCGTCGCTGTGAAACCAATGCGCGCCGACCTTGACGCCCAGCACCTTGCGACGGTCGCGCTCGGCTTTGATGCGCTCCCAGGCAGCTGCACGAACGGGGCCGAGATCGCGGGGCGGCTCATCGGCCGCCGTCCACGGCTCCACCACGCCCACACCGACCACGTTGAACTGCAGCTCCAGCCGGCTTTCGCCCGCCGTGCACACGTACCGGTCGCCATAGGTCCAGACCTGGCTGAAAGGGCCGTACACGGCCGCGCCAATGGTGATTTTTTGCATAGTCATGCGACCTTCAGTTTGGTGAGGTGGTACGTGGTGCCGCTGGAAAGCGAGACGCCCACACCCCAGAGCGCGCTGGCGTCTTCGCGCGGGTAGAGCGTGGTGCTGTTGATGCCGATGGATGCCCGGGGGACCAGCTCCAGCTGCACGCCCCGGCGCGACCGATAGGCCACAGGCGAGGCCTGAGTGTTCGCACTGCCGCCGTTGAAGATCCCAGAGCCCGTTCCCGGCTGCTCCAGGTTCGCCCCCGTCGCTTCGTGGCGGCCCACAAGCAAAGGCAAGTTGCCGCTGGTATTGAGTGCGGGGTAACTGCCATTGGCTGCGGTGGTTGCGCCCGTGGGTGAGCCGCTGGCGGCATAGGACGCATTGAGCAGCACCGGGTTGTTGCCCGACATGCCCACCCGCCAGAGCACCCGCCCCACCGTGTCGTCGCCCCAAAGCACCGACATACTGGTGGTATCCGCCCCAAGGCGCACCGTATTGTTTTTGGCGGTGCTGGAAATCAGGCGCTGCAGCGCGGTGCCAATGGTGGCGGTGCCAGACACATCGGTCACTGCGTTGACGTAGAACGTCGCAGTGCCAGCCAGGTTGGCCGCGAACAGCACGCTGTTGCCGATCACCTTCCACGCATTCACGTACCCCGCCAACGCCGGCAGCGCGGCGCTGCTCACCGTGGGCACTGTGCCTGTGATGGTGAAGATGGCAGCGGTGAACTGCCCCGAGGTAGTGCCCACCACCGCAATCCGGCCGGTAGGCAGCTTGACGGCAATGAAAGCTTCATCCAGCCCGGCATTGCTCAGCGTCACGTTGGTGCCCGCCGCCAAGCTCGTGCCGGTCACGGTGAACACCTGGCAGTGCACGCTGGTAGATCCGTTGCTGCTGAACACCGCCACGCGGCTGGAACCCATGTCGAACAGTGGCTGGTTCGAGTAGGCGGCAGCGGTGCCGGTCAGCACCGACTCAGCACCCCAGGCCACGGTGGTGCCCGTGATGGTCAGCGCGCGCACGGCCTGCACGCTGCTGCTGCGGGAATAGGTGAACACAAAGCCCTGTCCCGCCACGGGGATCAGGTCACCCCAGGGCGACAGCGATTGCCCGGCGATGGACGCGGCAAGCAGCGTGACCCCGGCGGCAGTGCCCACGGTGATGGTCGTGCCGCTGATCGACAGCACCACGCCCTCCAGCGCCGTGGTGCTGTTGCCGGACACCACCAGCGCCTGGTTGGCCGCGCTCTTGATGGCGCGCACGCGCAGGTTGCCGTCGTGCGTGCGTACTGTGGCGAGGGCACCGAACACGCCGGCCGCGCCGTCCCACACGATGGCCTGCGTGGCGACGTTGTTCGTGAAGATGATCAACTCGCGGTCGGCGTCCAGCGCGATCACCTCGCGCACGGACAGCTGGCCCACACCGCCGAGGCCATGGGCTACCTCCGCGCTCACGACCGTGCCCAGCATCTCAGCACCGACCAGGGCCCATACACCCGCAGCCGTGGTGTCATCCACCAGGCTCGCCACCGTGGACTCGCCGCCGCGCACAAAGCCCTGCACCGTGCCGGCGTTGTCGCGCACTGCCAGGTCATAGGCGCCAGCGTTGCGCACGGTCAGCAGACCCAGGCCAGGGTCATAGAGGGTTGCGTCGGGCAACTTGACCCACTGGCCGTAGCTGGTGGGCGTGACGGTGTGCACGGCCGCCGTAGCGGCATTGATGGTGCCGAATGGGGCGGTGGTGGCGGCGCCGGCACCACGCGCGGCCAGCAGGCCATACACGCCTCCGCTCGTGACTCCCAGCACCTTGCCTGCATCCGGCACGGCTGTCGCGGGCAAGGCAGTGCCCTCGCCCGCGATGCTGATGACCCAGTCGGTGTAAGTGCCCGAGCCCGTCACATCGCCGGCGCCCAGCACCGACATCGTGAAGGCACCAGTGCCTGGGTCGTTAGCCGTTACGGTGCCAACCATGCGCCGTAGCGTCGGCGCGGCCTGGCTCGCGGCATACGCACGGCCGCCCACTGGAAACAGCTTGCCCGTTTGCGCGAGTGTGAAGGCCTTTGTGCCAGTGGATAGCGCCATGCTGGTCGTGCTGGTGGCCTGGGTGCCCGGGGCGTTGATGGCGCTAGCGGCCGCAGCCGCAGCCGCGGCGG
>NZ_AKJX01000062.1 GCF_000276605.1 Acidovorax sp. CF316
GCGGCGGAGCCGATGGGCGAGATCAGCGCCAGCGGCTTTTTCTCCAGCGCCTTGGGGAACTGCTCGAGAAAGCCTTCGGCGCTGTACTGGTCATCGGCCTCGAACAGCGTGATCTTCTGCCCCTTGATGCCGGTTTTGTTGGCCTGGGTCAGGTAGGCCTTGATGCCCTGGTTGACCTCGACCGCATCGGGCACCGGCAGCTTGGTGAACGGGCCGATCTGGCCGAAGACGATGCCCTGGGCCAGCGCCAGCGAACTGGCGGACCACAGCACGGAAGCGGCCAGCACGGAGCGGCACAGGAAGCGAATGGTACGCATGGAATGTTGTGAATCGTTGTGTATTACGCCCGGCCCGCACCACCCGAAAAACACGATCTCCCCCGCGGCACCGAAGCATGGATTGGAACCTTCGCACCCACGCCAACAACCAACCAGCCAATGCGGCAGCGTGTGCTGCGTGGTGCGAGTGCGTGAGTCTACATAAAGCCCCGCCACCGCGCTCGCCCGTTGTGCGCTGCGTCAGGATTCGCCGCTCGCCCCCTCGCGGTTGCGCACGATGGCGTCGCGGTGCTTCGCCGCCCACAGGTGCAGCGGCAGCAGCGCGCCACGCAGGGTCTGGCCCAGTTCGGTCAGTTCGTAGTCCACACGCGGCGGCACCGAAGGGAACAGCGTGCGCGTGACGATGCCATCGAGCTCCAGGCGCTTCAGGGTCAGCGTCAGCATGCGCTGCGAGATGCCGCTCACCCGGCGCTGCACCTCGTTGTAGCGCAGCGGGCCCTTGGCCAGCGCGCCCACCACCATGATGGTCCACTTGTCGCCCACGCTGGCCAGCACGTCGGCCAGGCCCTTGCAGTCGGTGGGAGACAGCGTTTCCTTGGGAACAGAAATGTTCGTTTCGCTCATAAAAGTGCCTTCTTGTGGGATCTTCTCACACATCCCATACTGATGTAACGAACAAATTGTTCGTTGACCCTCTGTATGACAAGGACCGCATGACCATCACTTCCAACCCCACCCCGACCCTGCTGCTGGTGCAGGCCAGCCCGCGAGGTGAGCACTCCATTTCCCGAAACCTTGCCAGCACCTTCGTCGCCCAGTGGCAGGCCACGCACCCTGGCGGCAGCGTGGTGCAGCGCGACCTGGCCGCCACCGCATTGCCCTATGTCACCGCGCCCTGGCTGGGTGCCAGCCTTACCCCCGCAGACCAGCACACGCCGGCCATGAAGGCCGAGCTGCAGCTGTCCGATGCGCTGGTCGCCGAGCTGCTGGCGGCAGACCATATCGCCATCAGCACCCCGGTGTACAACTACAACGTGCCTGCCCACCTCAAGGCCTGGGTGGACCACATCGTGCGCAAGGGGCTTACGCTGGGCGCCACCGGCGAGGGCCTGGTGCGCGGCAAGCGCGCCACGCTGCTGATCGCTTCGGGCGGCGTGTACACCGAGGGCTCGCCCATCCGCGAGCGGGATATCGCCAGCACCTACCTGCGGCTGATCCTGAAGGTCATCGGCATGGAGGACGTCACCGTGGTCGCCGCAGGCGGCACCAAGGCGGTGGACCTGGGGCAGCAGCCGCGCGGGGAGTTCCTGCAGGGCTTTGTGCCTGCGGTGGTGCAGGCAGCTGCAGCATAGCTGCCTGCCACTCTGTTCATGCCATGGCGGGGCTGCGCCGCGAGCCACCGCTGCGGGGGTGCTACAAACGGGGAGGGCAGGCGTTGCCTCCCCGCCCCCATACCCTGAGCCCGACAACCGCCCGACACTGTCCATGAACGAATACATCCTGCTCATGCACGAAGACGCGCCCGACAGGGCGGCCTCCAACGACCCGCAGCTGTGGGCCCGTTACCTCGGCGCGCTGCGCGCCACCGGGCAATTTGATGGCGGCAGTGAGATCGGCGCGGGCGAGCGCCTGCGCAAGGGCCAGCCCGGCGAGCCGGCGGCGTGCGCGATCGGCGGCTTCATCCGCGTGCGCGCAGCCAGCCTTGCGGACGCGCGCCAGTTCCTGGCCGGCAACCCGGTGTATGAGGCTGGCGGCACGGTGGAGCTGCGGGAGCTGCCACCGTCCTAGAACAGGTTCTGAGGCCCTGCTACAGCCGGGGCAGCACCTGCTCGCCGATCTCGCGCAGCACCTCGGCCGGCGCGCGGCCGCTGACCTGGGCCAGGTTGAACAGCACATGCGCCACGCCCATGGCCTGCAGGCGCTGCAGGTAGGCGATGAGTTCGTTGCGCCCGGTGCGCAGGCCCAGCTCCAGCGGCTCGGCGGGGGCGCCAGGGTCGGCCAGCAGGTCGAGCTGCACGGACTGGACAAACGGCTTGCGCTCGCCGCCGGCCTTTTGCTCCAGCGCCTGCTGCCACAGGTGGATACGGCCCTGCTGGCGTTGTTCTTCACGGTGGTAGCTGGCCCAGGCGTCGGCGTTGGCGGCGGTCCATTGCAGCGACTGCCGGGCCGAGCCCACCACCACCATGGGGATGCGCGCCGTGGGCGGCTGCATCAGGTCGTAGCCGCCCGTGGCATCCGTCAGCGCCTGCCGCTCCTGCGCATCGGGCGACAAGGCAGCGCGCACCAGCGGCCAGCGCGCGCGAAACGCTTCGCCGCGCGCGTCCAGGCTTTCGCCGAAGGAGGCGAACTCCTCGGGCCGGTCGCCCGAGCCCATGCCCAGAATGAAGCGGCCGTTGCTCAGGCGGTCGAGCGACAGCGCCGCCTTGGCCACATGCAGCGGATGCCGCAGCGGCAGCACGATGGCCGCCGCGCCGATGGCGATGCGGCGCGTGGATGCGGCCAGCGCGGCCAGCCACAAGAAAGGGTCGTCGAGCGCGCTGGCGGTGTTGTCGCTGCCCTGGGGCACCATCAGCGGCACATCGCGCGCCCACAGGGCGGCAAAGCCCAGGTCGTCTGCCAGCGTGGCCAGGCGCGTGGATTCGGCCAGATCGGCCATGGCGCCGCCATGGTGGCCGAACGGCGTCATGAAGCCCAGCGTGAGCCGCCCGGGCTGGAACACCAGGGCGTGGCCGGCGTTGAAGGGTGAAGGCGAGGACATGGCGCAGAGGATAGCCTCCCCGGGGCGCCGCCGTGCCCGCGGCCTTCACTCAGCGTGTGGGCTCGAGCAGCTGCACCAGCCGGCCCGCCTGTTGCGCGCCCTCCTGCGCCAGCAGGTCCTGGGCGACGTTCTCCTGCTCGCTGGTGCGGCGCAACTGGTCCAGGAGCTGGCGGTAGCGGTCGAGCACGGCATCCTCCTGGAAGAACAGCCGGGGCGGCGGGCCCTTGTCCAGGAAGTACCGGCCCTTGGGCGCATCCATGTGGCGGATCAGGGCGGCCACGGTGGCAACGCCCCGCCCGTGGGCTTGTGCGACCAGGGTGGCCTGGTCGGCCATCGCGGTGGCCGACGCCTGCATGCTGCGCTCGAAGGCCTGCGCATCGTGCGCCAGGAACTGCGCCACCGCGGCCTGCGTGGCGGCACGGTAGTTGGCGACGGCCTGCATCGCCTGCGTGTGGAAGTCGCTGTTGGCCTGGCGCCAGTCTTCCAGCCGAGCCATGCTGGCCTCGCGCGCGGCGGCGGACGCGAGAGCGGTGGGCAGCAGCATGCCCCCGAGGTCCAGCGCCTCGAACGCATCGCCATGGGTCTGCAGGGCAACGGCCACGGCATGGTGCACGTCCACCTGGGCCTGTAGCAGCGGGCCGAAGATCCCGGCCCGGGCTTGGCGCACCTGCTCGCTGCCCACCTCGTCGCCCCGCTGCAGGGCCTGCAGCAGCGCAATGGCCCGGGCATTGGCGGCCTGCAGCGCGCGCACCTGCCCGATGCGGGCATGGGCGTCGTAGTTCATGCCCGCGGCAATCAGCAGGCTGGCCAGGATGGCCGGCACCCCGGCGGGCAGGGCACGCACCGCGCGCAGGACGGCCCAGGCCAGCAGGCCATACACGCCCCACACCACGAACGACGCAATTGCCAGGGCGAGGAAGAACGTGCGCGGCGCACCCAGGTCCGACAGGTGGACCTGCCGGTTCACCACCAGCAAGCCGGCCGCGAGAATGCCCACGGAGAACCATGCCACCAGGGCCTGGGACCGGGGCGCCTCCCCCTCTGCGAGCGGGCCTACCCCCTGTACGGCCTGTCCGGTTGCGGCGCCGCCGCCTGTCGCCAGGCGCCGGGCATGCCAGGCCGACCAGGCCCATGCCATGGACCAGGCTGCCGCCAGCGGCAGCACCCCCAGCGTCAGCAGGCGCGGAAAATCATGGTGGCCGCCTGCGCCCAACAGCACATAGCTCCACCATGCGGCCGAGGCCAGCAGCCCGGCCCACATCGCCAGGGTGCGGTTCTTGTTGATTTCCATCTCTCCCTCCTGCCGCGATTGTCCACGGATCGGCAGGGGCGTAGAAGGAGCAAATGTTTGCATGGGCGCATCCGCCCACGCATCGGCATCTCGTCCTAAAAGCTTTCCCACTCGTCGTCGCGGGCAGCGGTGGCTTTGCTGGCGGCGGGGCTGGTGGCGAGCGACCTGGAAGCCGCTGCCTTGGCCAGCGCGACCGGGGCAGGCTTTGCCACGGACCGTGGGGCGGCCATGGCCAACGGCTTGCGCACCGCAGGCGCCGGGGCGGGGGCCGGGGCTGCACTGGCGCGCTGGCTGCCTGCCCCGTCGTGCGCCAGCCGGA
>NZ_AKJX01000063.1 GCF_000276605.1 Acidovorax sp. CF316
CGGCGGCCAGTACGGCAGCCACAGTGGGAAACTTCTGCTTGTCCTTGACCACCAGTACCATGGGCTGGTTGACGAACTTGGTGACGGGCACGAAGTCGGCCTCGGGGTCGTAGGGCAGGGTCTTGAAGATGCTCTTGTTGGTGGTGAGGAACGAGGCCGGCGAGACCATCAGCGTGTAGCCGTCGGGCGCGGCGCGCGACACCAGCGGCGTGCCGATCTGCCCGGATGCCCCCGCCTTGTTGTCCACCACGAAAGGCTGGCCCAGCTCGGCCGCCATCTTCTGCGTGACCACGCGCGCGATCATGTCGGCGCTGCCGCCCGCGGGCAGGGCCACGATGACCTTGACGGGGCGGTCGGGGTAGGGCGCCTGTGCGAAGGCGCTGGCTGTGCTGCCCATGGCGAGCGTGGCCAGGGTGAGTGTGAAGACGGAGCGCCGAAGTTGCATGACAAAAACTCCCCAAAGGAATGGAACAGGGCAGGCGCGCTTTCTTGCAAGCCTGCGTCAATCGATTTGCGTACCCACAACCCTCACCTGAAAGAGGTATAGCGCAGGTCGATGGGTTCAAGCAAGTCCTGTACCAAAGGGGTGTGGGGAACCGGCGCCGCGGCCCTCAGGCTGGGTCCACCACTGCATCGACCTCCAGCTCGATCCACACCCCATCGGGCAGGCTGGCCACGCCGATGGCGCTGCGGGCCGGCAGGGCCTGCTGCGGGAAGGCAATGGCCAGCACGTCGGACGCGGCGTCGAGCACCTGGGGGTGCGCACCGAAGCCTGGCGCGGAGCGCACGAAGCCGCGCAGGCGCACCACGTGCTGCACGCGGGCCAGCTCGCCGCCGCAGGCGGTGCGCAGCGCGGCCAGGGTGTTGAGCATGGCCACGGTGGCCGCATGGCGCGCGGGCTGCAGGTCGCCGCCTGCCTCGCAGATGCCGGCCAGGGCCTGGCCGGCGATGCGGCTGGTCTGGCCGCTCACCGCCACCCAGTGCTGGCCCGCCACCGCGTGCACATGGCAGGGTGCGTAGCTGCCGCGCGGCTGGGGCGCGGGTGGCAGTGCCAGGCCCGCGGCGGCCAGGCGATCTTCGGGCGTGGTGGGCACGTGCTTGTTCATGCCGCACCCTCCACCACTTCGCCGCTGAGCCAGCAGCCGGCCACGTTGCCCTGGGCGTCGAAGCGCGGCCGCACGGCGATGGCCGAGGGGCTGCCCATGGCATCGCCCTGGCGCACGGTGCACACCACGGGCTGGGCGGGGCTGCCCACGGGGATGGTGCCGGCGGCGGCCAGGTGGCCCCACAGGGCGGCAGCGGCGATGCCGGTGGCGGCATCTTCGGGGTAGCCGGACTTGCGCGGGAATTGGCGCGCGAACACGGTGGGTTCTGCCACCGGCCCGCCGGCCTGCAGCGCATAGGGGTACAGGCCGGTGGAGGCGATGGCGTCGCAGGTGGACTCCATGGCCGCGAAGTCCGGTGCCAGGGCCTGCAGCGCGGCCACTTCGGGCAGGGGCACCAGGGTCTTCACGCGGCTGGTGGCGGCGTTGGTGGTGGGCCGGGGCGTGGCGTCGTGAAGGCGCAGGGTGCGGGCCACCAGGGCGGCTGCGCTGGCGTCCAGCACCTCTTCGCGCACTGCGGGCTGCGATATCCACACGCGCTGGCCTGCAGCGTCCCACTCCACGTCCACCAGGCCGCTCATCGTCTGCACACGGGCCGTGGGCGTGGTCCACAGGCCCCAGCGGCGCAATGCCCACAGCGTGCCCACGGTGGCGTGGCCGCACATCTCCATCTCGTGGTGCGGCACGAAAAAGCGCAGGCGCCAGTCGGCGCCGGGCACATCGGCCGGCAGCACGAAGGCCGACTCGTGCCCATGGGCACGGGCCACCTCCTGCATCTGCGCGGCATCCATGCCGCGCGCATCGGCCACCAGCGGCACGGGGTTGCCGCCGCCCGGGCCGTTGACGAACACGCGGATCAGAACGACCTGGCCGGCGGCAGGCAGCGAGGCGGGAAAGGGGAGGGTGTGCTCAGTCAACGCGGGCTCCTACGGTCTTGGCGATGCGGCCCCAGTAGGCGGTGTCGCGCACCACGGCGGCCTGCAGTGTGTCGGGCGTGCCCGGTGCGGCGTTCACGCCCAGTGCGGCCAGCTCGGCGGCCACGGCGCGGTCGGACAGCACGCTGTTGAGTGCCTGGTTGAAGCGCTCCACCACCGCCTTGGGTGTCTGCGCGGGAAAGACGATGCCGTACCACAGCGACTGATCGAACCCCGGCAGGCCCTGCTGCTGGAAAGTAGGCACGCCAGTGAGCAGTGCATTGGGCGTGGTGGTGGCCACGGCGTGGATGCGGCCCGCGCGGATGTAGGGCACCAGGCCGGCAGGGTTGTCGAACATCAGCTGCACCTGGCCCGATATCAGGTCGGTGTAGGCCGGCGCTGCGCCGCGGTAGGGGATGTGCACCAGCGGCACCTTGGCCACGGCTTTGAACTGCTCGCCCAGCAGGTGCGAGACCGTGCCCGCGCCCACCGAGGCAAAGCTGAAGCCCTCGGGCCTGGCCTTGAGCGCCGCCAGCAGGGCCTTGGTGTCGGGCTTGCCCAGGGCGCCCGTGGTGGCCAGCACATAGGGCGATGTGCCGATGAAGCCGGCATAGGCAAAGTCCTTGGCCGGGTCGAACGGCAGCTTGGGGTACACGCTCACGCTGACCGCGTGGGTGCTGGTGGTGGCCACGCCGACGGTGTAGCCATCGGCCGGGGCGCGGGCCACCAGGGCCGAGCCCAGGGTGCCGCCGGCGCCTGCGCGGTTGTCGATCACCAGGGGCTGGCCCAGCTCCTTTTGCAGCCGGGGCTGCAGCGCGCGCACCACCAGGTCGGTGCCGCCACCGGCCGGGAAGGGCACGACCAGGGTGATGGGCTTGGCGGGCCAGGCGGGTGTCTGCGCGAGCAAGGGCGCGCAGGTGCCGGCCAGGGCAATGGTCAGCAGGGCGGCCCTGCAGCGGCGGACAATGGGGGGCGAGGCAGGCATGGGGAACTCCATCACGAAGGAGGTCCCATGCTAGGAACCGGCGGGCGATCTGGACAACCAGGATGCGACAGGCCGTGATCCGATTTGCGACAGGCGCCGCAAACGCGTCAGTGCGCTACGGCTTTCAGCAGGCGCGTGAGGTGGCCGCTGGTCGCAAACCCGAGCTGCACGCTCACCTGCGCCAGCGGCAGGCCCATGGCCAGCAAGCGGCGCGCATGCGCGGCCAGCATCTGCCGGCGCAGCGCCACGGGGCTCTGGCCGAACTCGTCCTGGCAGGCGCGCTGCAGCTGGCGTGTGGAGCTGCCCAGCTCGCAGGCGATGGCATCGATGCCGGGAAGGGGCTCGTTCCAGTCCAGCGCCTGGGCAAAGCGCGCCGCCATCTGCCGTGCGGGGGAGCGGGGCCGCGCCAGTTCCAGCGGGCGGGCGCGGGTGATCTGCCGCACCACGGCCTGCACCAGCGGCTCGGCGGCGCGCGGGTCGAGGGCGGGGGCCAGCAGCGCATCCAGCATGGCCAGCGCTGCGGCATCGAGCCGCAGGGCACCCCGGCCCGTGAGCGCACGCGCGATCTCGGGCGCCAGGTAGAGCTCGCCATGCTCCTGCTGCTGTGTGGTGGACTGCGTGCGGTGGGCGGTTGAGACGGGCAGCAGGATGGCCTGGCTGCGTGTGAGCAGCATCTGCTCGAAGCCACCCGCGCTGCCTGGTTCGCCTTCCGGCTGCCAGGCGCTGTGCAGCGCACCCTTGCGCGGCCACAGCAGCATGGCGCAGTCGTGCACATGCCAGTCGAACTCGTAGTGCGCCTGGCGGCTGTGGCGCAGCGCAAAGCCCTGGGCCGCCAGCTGGGGCAGCTTGGGCGAGAGCTGGGGTGGGTGCGGGGCAGCGGGGCTCGTCATGTCAACAATGCCTTTGCAGGGATCGTGCCAGATGCGCCCGCCGCCTGCAATCTCAGGCGGTGGCCGGCTGCGGCTGCCCCAGTGAGCGCAGGATGTCGCGCACCATCTGCGCGCGGTCCTTGGGGTCCTTGAGCTCGCGCTCGATGCGCAGCTTCTCGTTGCCCGCCAGCTTGATGTGCTTGTTCTTCTGGATCAGCTCGATGATGCGCATCGGGTCGATGGGCGGCTGCGGCTTGAAGGTGATGTTGATGACGCCCGGGGCGGCATCCACCTTGACCACGCCGTAGGGCTGGCTCAGCACACGCAGGCGGTGCACGTCGATGAGGGTCTGGGCCTGCGGCGGCAGCTTGCCGAAACGGTCCACGATCTCTTCGAGCAGGCCGTCGATCTGGTCGGGGTTCTTGGCGGTGGCCAGCTTCTTGTAGAACGACAGGCGAAGGTGCACGTCGCCGCAGTAGTCGTCGGGCAGCAGGGCGGGGGCGTGCAGGTTGATGTCGGTGGTGACCGACAGGGGCGAGAGCAGGTCCGGCTCCTTGCCGGCCTTGAGCGCCTTGACGGCTTCGTTGAGCATCTCGTTGTACAGCTGAAAGCCCACCTCCAGCATGTTGCCGCTCTGGTTCTCGCCCAGCACCTCGCCGGCGCCGCGGATCTCCAGGTCGTGCATGGCCAGGTAGAAGCCGCTGCCCAGTTCCTCCATCTGCTGGATGGCGTCCAGGCGCTGGGCGGCGTGCTTGGTCAGGCCCTCGGTGTCGGGCACCATGAGGTAGGCATACGCCTGGTGGTGGCTGCGGCCAACGCGGCCGCGCAGCTGGTGCAGCTGCGCCAGGCCGAACTTGTCGGCGCGGCTCATGATGATGGTGTTGGCCGTGGGCACGTCGATCCCGGTCTCGATGATGGTCGAGCACAAGAGGATGTTGTAGCGCTGGGCCACGAAGTCGCGCATCACGCGTTCGAGCTCGCGCTCGGGCATCTGGCCGTGGGCCACGGCGATGCGGGCTTCGGGCAGTATCTCTTCGAGCTTCTGGCGGCGGTTCTCGATGGTCTCCACCTCGTTGTGCAGGAAGTAGACCTGCCCGCCGCGCTTCAGTTCGCGCAGCACCGCCTCGCGGATCACGCCCGTGCCCTCGTTGCGCACGAAGGTCTTGATCGCCAGGCGCCGCTGCGGGGCGGTGGCGATGACCGACAGGTCGCGCAGGCCTTCGAGCGCCATGCCCAGGGTGCGCGGGATGGGCGTGGCCGTGAGGGTGAGCACGTCCACCTCGGCGCGCAGGGCCTTCATCTGCTCCTTGTGGCGCACGCCGAAGCGGTGCTCCTCGTCGATGATGAGCAGACCCAGGTTATGGAACTTGGTGGATTCGGAAAGCAGCTTGTGCGTGCCCACCACGATGTCCACCGTGCCGTCGCCGATGCCCTTGATGGCCGAGGTGATCTCCTTGCCCGAGCGAAAGCGCGAGACCTCGGCCACCTTCACCGGCCACTTGCCAAAGCGGTCCACCAGGGTCTGGTAGTGCTGCTCGGCCAGCAGGGTTGTGGGCGCGAGGAAGGCCACCTGCTTGCCCCCCGTGACGGCGACGAAGGCCGCGCGCAGCGCCACCTCGGTCTTGCCGAAGCCCACGTCGCCGCAGACCAGGCGGTCCATGGGGCGCGGGCTGATCATGTCCTGGATCACGGCATGGATGGCGGCGTTCTGGTCGGCGGTTTCCTCAAAGCCGAAGTCGTTGGCAAAGGTCTCGTAGTCCTGCGGGCTGTAGCGGAAGGCATGGCCCTCGCGCGCGGCGCGGCGGGCGTAGATGTTGAGCAGCTCGGCCGCGCTGTCGCGCACCTGCTCGGCGGCCTTGCGCTTGGCCTTTTCCCACTGGCCACTCCCGAGCTTGTGCAGCGGCGCCTCATCGGCACTCACGCCGGTGTAGCGGCTGATCAGCTGCAGCTGGCTCACGGGCACATAGAGCACGGCCTTGTCGGCGTACTCCAGGTGCAGGAACTCCTGCATGGCGGGCGTGCCGTCGGGGTTCTTGTTGCCCACGTCCATGTTCACCAGGCCGCGGTAGCGGCCGATGCCATGCGCGCTGTGCACCACGGGGTCGCCCACGTTGAGCTCGGCCAGGTCCTTGATCAGCGCCTCGACGTCGCTCACCTGCTCCTGCTTCTTGCGTCGGCGCGTGGTGGGGCCGGCGGCAAACAGCTCGGTCTCGGTGACGAAGTCGATGCCGTCCTCGACCCAGCTGAAGCCCACCGTGAGGCCAGCGGTGGCGATGCCCACCTTTTCGTCGGCCGTGCCCTGGAACTCGGCCAGCGAGTCGAAGGCCGGCGGGTTCACCCCGCTGGCGCGCAGAAAGTCGAGCAGGCTCTCGCGCCGGCCGGCGCTTTCGGCCAGCAGCAGCACGCGGTGTTGCGTGTTGCGGATGTGGGCGTGCAGGCGGGCCAGCGGGTCCTCGGCCCCCCGCACCACCGACAGGTCGCCGAGCTTGTGGAAATGCGGGTTGTCATCCACGTCCTCTACGCCGGGGCGGATGGACAGCTGCGCATGCTCCTTGGCGCGCGTGTAGAACTGGTCGGCCGAGAGGAATAGCGCCTCGGGCGGCAAGGTCGGGCGCTCGGGGTCGCCCTGCACCAGGCGAAAGCGGTCCTTGGTGTCCTGCCAGAAGCGCTGGAAGGCCGGCTCCAGGTCGCCGTGCAGCACCACGGTGGCCTCGCCGCCCAGGTAGTCGAACACGGTGGCCGTCTCGTCGAAGAACAGCGGCAGGTAGTACTCGATGCCGGCCGTGGCCACGCCAGCGCCCATGTCCTTGTAGATGCGGCTCTTGGTCGGGTCGCCTTCGAGCATTTCGCGCCAGCGGCTGCGGAACTTGGCGCGCGCCTCGTCGTCCATGGGGAACTCGCGGCCGGGCAAGAGGCGCACCTCGGGCACGGGGTACAGGCTGCGCTGGCTGTCGGGGTCGAAGGTGCGGATGCTGTCGATTTCGTTGTCGAACAGGTCCACCCGGAAGGGCACCAGCGAGCCCATGGGGAACAGGTCGATCAGCCCGCCGCGCACCGCATACTCGCCCGGGCTCACGACCTGCGAGACATGGCTGTAGCCGGCCAGCGTGAGCTGGGCCTTGAACTTCGCCTCGTCGAGCTTTTGCTTGACCTTGAAGTGGAAGGTGTAGCCGGCCAGGAAGGATGGTGGCGCGAGGCGGTACAGCGCCGTGGTGGCGGGCACCAGCACTACGTCGGCGCCGGTGTCCTTGTCCTTCTGGCTGATGCGCCACAGCGTGGCCAGGCGCTCGCTGATCAGGTCCTGGTGCGGCGAGAAGGTGTCGTAGGGCAGCGTCTCCCAGTCCGGGAACAGCGCGCAGCGCAGCGTGGGCGCGAAGAACGCCATTTCCTCGATGAGGCGCTGTGCATCGGTGGCGTCGGCCGTGACGATGGCTGTGGTGCGGCCTGCCGCCTTGTCACGTTCGGCCAGGCGGGCCAGCAGCAGCGAATCGGCGCTGCCCACGGGGCGGGGCAGGGTGAAGCGTTTTCCGGGGGAGAGTTTGGGCAGTTCCATGCGGACGGAGTCGGTCGTCTGGGCCACCGCATCCCCAGGGGCGCGAGACGCGCACGGGCTGGATGGGGGGCAACGGGGCATTTTAGGTGGTGCAGGGCATCTTTGCTCCAGGGTGTGTCAGCATGGATTTCGGCCCCTGCGTACAGGTTGTGACAAGTGCCGCACCGTTGGTCGCCCCTGGCCTTTCACTCGTCGGCCGGCGCTCCTGGCCGCAGGTGGGCGTCTTACACTCCCGCGCCAGGAGGAGGAAGCCCCTTGAGCACACTGACCACGCAGCACCTGCACGACCGGCATCTGGACAGCGCCCTGGACGAACTGCTGGCCAATGCGCGGCTGGCCGCCGTGGCCGGCCACGCGGGCGAGGCCCTGGCCGCGCTCTACCTGCTGCGCGAAGGCGCATGGCGTCTGCCGGCGCATGGCGCGCTGGTGACGCAGGTGCAGCGGCTGCTGCCCCTGGTGGCCCTGCTGGCCGGCAAGGCTTGCCCTGCGGTGGGCGAGCAGGAGGCGATGGACACCGCGCAACTGGCCGACTGGGCCAGCGAGCAGTCCGGGCAACTGCTGCAGTCCCTGGCCCTGCCGGGCCGCCTGCAGCTGGCGCCCGCGGGCGAGGGCTGGTCGCCCGACTTCCTCGCCACCCTGGTGCAGCGCCAGGGTGCGGCGGGCGAGCC
>NZ_AKJX01000064.1 GCF_000276605.1 Acidovorax sp. CF316
CCCCGGCAGCCGCGGCTGCCACGGCCTGCCCGCTCCCCTTGGCGGCGGCTGCAGCAGCCACCGCGGCCCCGGCGCCGCTGCTCGACAGCGGCTCCAGCAGGCCCTGGGCAATCATGGCCTGCACATCGTCCTGCGTGATGCCCATGGCCGCCGTGGCCGCCAGCACCTCGCCCGTGGAGCGCTTGCCATCGAACATGATGAAGGCAGAACGCTGCCGCGAGGTCAACCCACCATGGCGGTCCTTGAGCGCTTCCTGCCCCGCCTGCGTCTTGACCAGAACCATGTATCCCCCCGTTATTGAAATGGCCCACTGTGGGCTGCATGCGGCTGCCGGGCACTCACCAGGCTCGCCGTGCAGCATGGGTTACAGGGTGTCACGTTTGGGGCCGCTTGAGAAGTCGGGTTTTTCCATGTCCCTTCAGGCGGTACCGATTTGCACCGCCTCGGGCGCAGCCGGGAGGCCCTGTTACATCTCCGACCGGACGCGCGGCAGCTGCGGCGCGGGCCGCGTGACGCGGCTGACCACCAGCGCCACCAGCAAGCCCATCGGCACCCCGAACACCCCAGCGGATATCGGCTGGATGCCGAACCACAGCCCGTCGGCCAGCAGCCAGGCCGGCAGCAGCGCCTTCAAGGCCACCACGTGCGAGAGCATGTAGTACACCGCCACCCCGAGGCCCGAGAGCATGCCCGCCACCGCCCCCTGGCGCGTGGTGCCGCGCCAGAAGATCCCGAGCACCATGACCGGCACGAAGGCCGATGCCGCCAGCGAGAACGAGGCCGAGACCATGGGCAGGATCTCGGCCGGCTTGAGCGCCGCCACGAAGGCCGCCGACAGCGCCACCGCCAGCAGCGCGAACTTGGTCAGGATCACGCGCTGCTCGGGCGAGGCCTCGCGGTCCGAGCCCTGGAAATACAGGTCGCGCACCAGCGCGTTGCTGATGGTGAGCAGCAGCCCGTCCGCCGTGGACAGCGCTGCCGCCAGCCCGCCCGCCGCCACCAGGCCCGAGACCACATAGGGCAGACCACCGAGCTCGGGCGTGGCCAGCATGATGAGGTCGGCCCCCAGGCGGATCTCGCCGAACTGCACGATGCCGTCGCCATTGACGTCCTCGATCGACAGCAGCGAGGCATCCACCCGCGCCCACTGCGCCATCCAGTTGGGCAGCGCCTCGAAGCTGCTGCCCACCAGGTTGTGCATGACCTCGAACTTCACCAGCACCGCGAGCGCGGGCGCACTCAGGTACAGGAGGGCAATGAAGAACAGCGACCAGCCCACCGAGGCCCGCGCCCCCGACACCGTGGGCGAGGTGTAGTAGCGCGTGAGCAGGTGCGGCAGCCCGGCCGTGCCTACCATCAGGCAGAACATCAGCGCCATGAAGTTGCGCCGGCTCAGGTCGAACTCGCGCTGCTCCTCGGGCGTGCCGTCGGGGTCGCCGGCAAAGGCCTGGCTGTGCTGCGGCAGGCCGCCCAAGGGGCGTGCGCGCTCGTTGTTCTCGTGCATCTCGCGCGTCCAGCGCTCGCGCGCGGCGGCCGGGTCGCGCGGCAGCGCCGCCAGGTCGCGGCTGGCCAGCACGATCAGGCCCACGTCGGCGTTCTGCGCACGCAGCGTGCGGATGCGTTCGCGGCCCTTCTCGCGTTCGCGCTCCAGGGCCGCCTCCACGTCCTTCAGGCGCTCCTCGAACTCCTGCGCCCGCAGGCGGTAGACCTGCACCACCTGCTGCTCGGCGGGCGAGTCGAGCAGTTGCGCCTCCAGGTCGGCGATCTTGGTGATCTGCGTGCCATACACCAGGGGCGCCAGCGGGCTGCCCAGCTGCTTGTAGGCCAGCCAGGACACGGGGATCAGAAAGGCCAGCAGCAGCACCACGTACTGCGCCACCTGCGTCCAGGTGATGGCGCGCATGCCGCCCAGGAACGAGCACAGCAGCACCCCGCCCAGGCCGAGCATGATGCCGATCTCGAACTGCACGCCCGTCAGGCGCGAGGCGATCAGCCCCACGCCGTAGATCTGCGCCACCACATAAGTGAACGAGCACAGCACCGCAGCGAGCGCCGCGATCACGCGCGGCCAGCGGCCGCCAAAGCGCACGTGGAAGAAATCGGGCACGGTGTACAGGCCCATGGCGCGCAGGTGCGGCGCGATCAGCATCGCCACCAGGCAAAAGCCGCCCGTCCAGCCCAGCAGGTAGGCCAGGCCGCCGGGCTGGCCGGGCGTGCCCGCAAAGCCCTGCAGGTACAGCGCGCCCGAGAGGCTGATGAACGAGGCCGCACTCATCCAGTCGGCCGCGGCCGCCATGCCGTTGTACATGGGCGGGATGCGCCGCCCGGCCACGTAGTACTCCTCGGGATCCGAAGTGCGGCCATAGACGCCGATGCCGGCGTACACCATGACGGTGAGGAACAGGAAGATCGGCCCGATCCAGTGGCGCGACAGCCCCTGGTGCTCGGCCCAGATCATCAGGGCCAGAAAGCCGAACACCCCGGCGATGTACAGCGCCAGGATGCGGTGCAGGCGCCAGGAATAGGCCCTCTCGACGGCACTGGGCCCCATTCCCGGCATGGCGCCGGAGGGGGATGCGCCCGCAGAGCCGCCTTCTTGCCTGCGCATGGCGTCAGGCCGCGTCCAGTGGTTGGCTGCCCTCGGCAGCCCGGGCGGCCGCGGCCTGCTCCAGCAGGCGGCGCTCCTCGTCCTGGCGCTCGAAGCGGTTCATGGCCCAGGCGTAGGCCACCACGATGGCAATGAACACCAGCACCGCGCCCTGGGCCTCGATCCAGTAGCCCAGCGGCCAGCCGCCAGCCACCAGGAACTGCAGGTCGCGCGCAAAGTAGGTGGCCACGAAGGACACCAGCACCCAGATCAGCAACAACCCGGCCTTGAGCCACAGGTGGCGCACGTCGTGCAGGTCGGGCGGAAAAGGGCCTGCGAGCTCGGGCTCGACAGGCTTGATGGGGGAGCGGGGCAGCACGGGCATCGGGTCAGCCAGGATGGCGCTGAGATGCCCGTGCGCGCAAGGCTTCAGCCTGCGGCCAGCTGCTGCCAGGTGGCCATCACGCTGTCGGGGTTCAGCGAGATGGAGGAGATGCCCTCGGCAGCCAGCCACTGCGCGAAGTCAGGGTGGTCGCTGGGGCCCTGGCCGCAGATACCGATGTACTTGCCCTGGGCCAGGCAGGCCTTGATGGCCTGGTGAATCAGCGCCAGCACGGCAGGGTCGCGCTCGTCGAAGTCGTGCGCCAGCAGTTCCAGGCCCGAGTCGCGGTCCAGGCCCAGGGTGAGCTGGGTCAGGTCGTTGGAGCCGATGGAGAAGCCGTCGAAGAACTCCAGAAAGCGCTCGGCCAGGATGGCGTTGCTCGGCACCTCGCACATCATGATGACCTTGAGGTCGTCCTTGCCGCGCTGCAGGCCGTGCTGGGCCAGCAGTTGCGTCACGCGTTCGGCCTGGCCCAGGGTGCGCACGAAGGGCACCATCACCTGCACATTGGTCAGGCCCATCTCGTTGCGCACGCGCTTCAAGGCTTCGCACTCCATGGCGAAGGCCTCGCCGAAGTCGGCGCTCAGGTAGCGCGCCGCACCGCGGAAGCCCAGCATCGGGTTCTCTTCCTCGGGCTCGTAGCGGCTGGCGCCG
>NZ_AKJX01000065.1 GCF_000276605.1 Acidovorax sp. CF316
CCCCGCCGCTACGGCGGCCGTGCTGGTCCCGCTGGCGATCAGCAACGACTTCCATCTCAAGATCATCTTCACGGCCGGCATGTACTACCTGGCTGCCGCCGGCCTGAACGTGCTGGTCGGCTGGAGCGGGCAGAAGTCGCTCGGCCATGCCGGCCTGTTCGCTGCCGGGGCCTACACGGCGGCGCTGCTCACGGCCCAGGCGGGCTGGAACCCCTGGCTGGCGCTGCTGGCCGCGGCCGTGGTGGCGGGGCTCTTCGGCGTGCTGATCGCGTTGCCCTCGCTGCGCGTCAAGGGCCCGTCGCTGGCCATGGTGACCATCGGCTTCGGCATCGTGGTCGAGAAGATCGTGACCGAATGGCAGGTGCCCTTTGGCGGCCAGCAGGGCATCTACGGCATCGTGCCGCCCTCCATCGGCGGGCGCATGCTGGACATGCGCGGCTGGGCCTGGCTGGTGCTGGCCTTTGCGCTGGCCATCCACCTCCTGCTGCGTACCCTGCTCGGGGGCAAGTACGGCCGCGCCTTCCAGGCCGTGCAGGCGGCCGAGGTGGCGGCCGAGAGCGTGGGCATCGACGTCTACCGCACCAAGGTGCTGGCCTTCGTCATCAGCGCCGTCACCTGCGGCGTGGCAGGGGCCCTGGTGGCGCAGCAGAACCAGTACATCAACTCCGACTTCATCAGCTTCAACCTGTCGATCTTCCTGCTGCTCATCGTGCTGTTCGGCGGCCCCTCCGTCATGGGGCCGGCCGTGGGCGCCATCGCCCTCACGCTGCTCGACGCCTTCCTCGCGCGCTGGCCCGGGTTGCAGCATTTCACCTACGGGGCGCTGCTGCTGTTTGCGCTCTATGCCATGCCCCAGGGCCTGGCCGGCTCGCTGCAGCGGCTGGGGCGGCGCCTGTGGCCGCGGCTGCAGCAGGCGCCGCCATTGCCGATGGTGCAGGGCGAGTGGCAGCCGCGCCAGGCCGCGGGGGCACCGGCCGGAGGCGTGATGCTCAACGCCAGCGGGCTGTACAAGGCCTATGGCGGCGTGGTGCCGACCAACGAGGTCAGCCTGTCGCTGCGCGCGGGCCATGTGCATGCGCTGATCGGCCCCAACGGTGCCGGCAAGACCACGCTGCTCAACATCCTGTCGGGCATCGTGGCGCCGGACCGGGGGAGCATCGAATTCGCAGGCCAGGGCATCGCCCGCGTGCGCACCAGCCAGATCTGCCGACTGGGCATAGGGCGCACCTTCCAGAATCTCAAGCTGTTCACCCACATGAGCGTGCTGGACAACGTGCTGGTGGGCCTGCACCCGCACCTGCGCGTGGGCTTCGGGGCCAGCCTGCTGGGCCTGCCCGCGGCGCGGCACGAGGAGCGCCAGGCGCGCGAGGAGGCGGTGCGGCTGCTGCAGTTCGTGGGCATGCTCGACCGTGCCCACGACGAGGCCGGCAGCCTGCCCTATGGCCTGCAGCGCCGGCTGGAGCTGGCCCGTGCGCTGGCCACCCAGCCGCGCCTGCTGCTGCTCGACGAGCCGGCCGCCGGCCTGAACCCGCAGGAGACACAGGCGCTGACGGAGCTGATCCGGCGCATCGGCGCCAAGGGCATCACCGTGCTGCTGATCGAGCACCACATGGACCTGGTGATGGCCGTGTCCGACCACGTGGTGGTGCTCGACTACGGTGCCAAGATCGCCGAGGGCACGCCGGCGGCCATGCAGGTGGACCCCAGGGTCATCGCCGCCTACCTGGGCGTGGATGACGAGGAGGAGAGCATCGCTGTCGCCACACCATCCCCTGTCCCTGCCTGAGGCGTCGTCCATGCTCCAAATCGAACAACTCGCGGTGAACTACGGCGCCATCCAGGCCCTGAAGGGCGTGAGCCTCACGGTCGCGGCCGGGGAGGTGGTGACCCTCATCGGCGGCAACGGTGCGGGCAAGAGCACGCTGATGAAGGCCATCTCGGGCCTGGAGCCCTGTGCCGGCGGGCACATTGCCTTCGAGGGGCAAGACCTGGCGCGCACGCCGGCGCACCGGCGCGTGGCCCTGGGCATCGCCCAGTCGCCCGAGGGGCGCCAGGTGTTCCCGGACCAGAGCGTGCGCGACAACCTGCTGCTCGGCGCCTACCTGCGGCCTGCGGGCGATGCATCCGTCGGCTCGGACCTGGAAGCGCAGTTCACCACCTTCCCGCGCCTGCGCGAGCGCCAGCACCAGATGGCCGGTACCCTGAGCGGTGGCGAGCAGCAGATGCTGGCCATCGGCCGGGCACTGATGGCGCGCCCGCGCCTGCTGCTGCTCGACGAGCCCTCGCTGGGCCTGGCGCCGCTGATCGTCAAGGAGATCTTCGGCGTGATCCGCGCGCTCAAGCAGCGCGGCATGACCATCCTGCTGGTGGAGCAGATGGCCAACCAGGCGCTCAAGGTGGCCGACCGGGCCTATGTGCTCAAGACCGGCGAGATCGCCTCGTCGGGCCCGGCCCGGGCCCTGCTGGAAGACCCCGCCGTGCGCGAGGCCTACCTGGGCAAGCACTGAGCCCAGGCCAGGTAGGCCGCCATGCCCAGCATGGCCAGGGCCACGCCCGCGTCGAGCAGGCGCCCGGTGCGCGCAGACGCCATGTGGCGCCGCGCATGCCCGGCACCCGCCACCAGGGCGACGAACCACAACAGCGACGCGGCCACGGCCCCGGTGGCAAAACCCGGTCGGGCGCCTGGGGCCAGGGAGGCACCCACGGTGCCGATGACGAGTACCGTGTCCATCCAGGCGGCTGGGTTCAGCAGGGAGGTCAGCAGCAAGGGCCGCAGGCCCGCGGGCCGATCGGGCGCTGCGCCCGCGCGCGGTTCTTGGGCGGGGCGCAAGGCACTGTGCAGGGCCTTGGCGCCATGCACCAGCAGCAGGCCGATGCCCAGCCACAACGCGGCGGCCTGCCAGCCCGGGGCCTGGTTCAACGCGGCCGACAGGCCCAGGATGCCTAGGGCGATCAGGGCGGCATCGCTGCCCGCGCCCACGCCGATCAGCACTGCTGCGGGCCGGCCCGCCAGGGCCTCGCGCAGGATGAGGATGTCCTTGGGCCCGGGGCACAGAAAGACACCGAGGCCCAGAATAAAGCCCTGCAGGAGGGAAGAGAGGTCGAACATGGAACATGCCGACAACCTCTCAAGCTGGACCGGTACAGATGGTGTGCCGCCATCATAGGGGATCTCCCCGCAGGGTCGTTGGCCGCCAGCGGCTCCTGCGGCCGCAGTGGCGCCCGTCCTACAGGTCTTCGGGTGCTGCGGGAGGCCAGGAATCCCGTGTCCAAAAATACCATGGAGCCAGACACAACAGACCTCGCGGTCGAAAGGAAGGCTTCCATGAAAAGTTGGTACAAGCTATCGCTGGGCAACGATGCCCAGGCCTTTGAGCCCACCCAGCGCATCCAGCAGATGTTCATGTCGCAGTTCCTGGTCTCGCCGGCAGGTTCCAAGCGCGCGCTGTTCTCGTGCTACGACAAGCAGGCGGACAAGCTGTGGCTGTTCTTCTCGCCCGCCGCGCAGGACATTGCGCTGCGCGTGTATGCCAAGCCTTGCGATCCACCCACGGCGCTCGACTGCATCGGCCTGCTGGCCGGTGAGGGCGATGCCCTGGCCGACCCGGTGCACCTGGAAGCCGAAGCCACCGCCTGAGCGGCCATCGGTGGCGGTGGCTACTGCGCTGGTGCCTCGCTCTGCGGCAGCACCAGCCTGAATTCCGCGCCCTTGCCTTCGTCGCTCTCGACCTCGATGCTGCCGCCATGGCGCTGCACCACGGTGCGCACTAGGGCCAGCCCCAGCCCCACGCCGGCAATGCCAGGGTGGCTGCGGTCATGCAGGCGCTGGAAGGGGGCGAACAGCTTGTCCTGCAATGCGGGCGCAATGCCGGGGCCTTCGTCGCGCACCGCCAGCACCCACTTGCCGGGCCGCTCTGCCAATGTGCAATGGACGGTGGTGCGCCGTGGGCTGTACTTGACGGCGTTGTTCACCACATTGGCCAGCGCGCGGCACAGCAGCGAGCGGTCGCCCATGAACGGGGCGGTCTCCGGCGCCCCGGCCACCAGCACCTGCACATCTGCGTCGCGCGCCAGCACCCAGACCTCGTCCACGGTCTGGTGCAGCACGTCCACCAGGTCCAGGGGTTCGCGCCGCATCGCCTGCGATTCGGCACTGGCCAGCTGGATGAAGTTCTCGGCCATGCCCAGCGAAGTCTTGGCATAGCGCGCGATGAGCTGCATGAGTTCAGCGTCCGACATGCGGCCTGGATAGGCCTGGTGCATCTCCAGCAGCGTGAGGATGGAGGCATTGGGCGCGCGGATGTCGTGCGAGATGAAGTGCATGGCCTCGTCACGTTGCTGCAGCGCGCTGCGGATCTCGGTCAGGTCCACCAGGGTCACGAGCCAGCCCGATTGCGCCAGGTCGGTGAACTGGCGGCTTTGCACCAGCACGCTGCGGCCCTTGGCATCGCGCCCCTCGCGGCGCGCCGGCAGGTTGCGGCTGGGCAGCC
>NZ_AKJX01000066.1 GCF_000276605.1 Acidovorax sp. CF316
CTGGCGCCCGCCGCAGGCCAGGCGCTGCCGGACCACCTGTACGTGGTGGACCCCATGGGCAACTTCATGATGCGCTTTCCCGCCGCGATGGACCGCAGCGGCGCGGCCAAGGCCAAGCGCGACCTCGACCGCCTGCTGCGCGCGTCCTCTTCGTGGGACGAGGCCGGCCGGCCCGCCAAGCCATGACCGACGCCCAGCCCCTGTACGACCTGGCGCCGCTGGCCCGGCTCATGCTGCTGGGCGTGCTCATCGCCCTCGGCCCGCTGGTCTGGGTGTGGCTGCGCAACCGCAACAGCACGCCGCTCAAGCGCCTGCAGGCGCTCACCGTGCTCACGCTGTTCCTCACCTTCGACCTGGTGCTGTTCGGCGCCTTCACGCGGCTCACCGATTCGGGCCTGGGCTGCCCCGACTGGCCCGGCTGCTACGGCAGTGCCAGCCCGGTGGGCGCGCGCGCCGAGATCACGGCCGCGCAGGAGGCCATGCCCACCGGCCCCGTCACCCACGGCAAGGCCTGGGTGGAGATGGTGCACCGCTACCTGGCCACGGGCGTGGGCGTGCTCATCATCGTCATCACCGTGTCCTCCTGGGTGCAGCGCCGCCAGGCCAGGCAGCAGGGCGTGGCCGAGCCGCCCCTCAGCCCCTGGTGGTCCACCTTCACGCTGTTCTGGGTGTGCCTGCAGGGAGCCTTCGGCGCGCTCACGGTCACCATGAAGCTGTTCCCGGCCATCGTCACGCTGCACCTCATTGGCGGCCTGGTGCTGCTGGCCCTGCTGTGCGTGCAGGCCGTGCGCCATGCCCACTGGGCCCAGGGCCGGGTGGCCGAGCGCGTCACCCCCGCGCTGCGCCAGGGCCTGGTGTGGGCCACCGTGCTCGTGTCCGTGCAGATTGTGCTCGGCGGTTGGGTGAGCACCAACTACGCCGTGCTGGCCTGCACCAGCTTCCCGACCTGCCAGGACAGTTGGTGGCCGGCCATGGACTTTGCCCAGGGCTTCCAGGTCTGGCGCAAGCTGGGCCTGCTGCAGGACGGCAGCCACATCAGCTTTGCCGGCCTCACCGCCATCCACTACGTGCACCGGCTCATGGCCTATGTGGTGCTGGCCGCTCTGCTGGCACTGGTCTGGCGCATGCGCACGGCCGCCGTGCTGCCGGTGCAGGCGCGCTGGCTGCTGGCGCTGTCGCTGGCACAGCTGGCCACCGGCCTGTCCAACGTCGTGCTCGGCTGGCCGCTGGCGGCTGCCGTGCTGCACACCGGCGGCGCAGCCGCCATGGTGGTGGTGCTGACCTGGGCGCTTGCGTCCAGCCGTGCGGCCACCGCGCCGCAAGAAGAGTCCCAAGCGCCATCGCGCGCATCGAGAAGAGTGTCCGCATGAGTGTCGCCCCCGCCGCCCTTTCGTCGCCGCCCTCGCGCGTGGCGCAGTTCTATGCCTTGACCAAGCCGCGCGTGGTGCAGCTCATCGTGTTCTGCGCGCTCATCGGGATGGTGCTGGCCGTGCCCGGCCTGCCCACCGGTGCGCAGTTCGGGCGCATGGCCATCGCGTGCCTGGGCGTGTGGCTGGTGGCCGGTGCTGCCGCCGCCTTCAACTGCATCGTGGAGCAGGGCATCGACGCCAAGATGAAGCGCACCGCCTGGCGCCCCACGGCCAAAGGCGAGCTGTCCAATTCGCAGACCCTGCTGTTCTCGGCCGTGCTGTGCGGCGCCGGCTCGGCCCTGCTGTACTTTGCCGTGAACCCGCTGACCATGTGGCTCACGTTCGCCACCTTCGTCGGCTATGCGGTGGTCTACACCGTGATCTTGAAGCCCCTGACGCCGCAGAACATTGTGATCGGCGGCGCCTCGGGCGCCATGCCGCCGGTGCTGGGCTGGTCGTCGATGACGGGCGACGTGGGTCCCGAGGCGCTGATCCTGTTCCTCATCATCTTTTTGTGGACGCCGCCGCACTTCTGGGCGCTGGCCCTGTACCGCGTGGAGGACTACCGCAAGTCCGGCCTGCCCATGCTGCCCGTGACGCACGGCAACGAGTTCACGCGGCTGCAGGTGTTCCTGTACACGCTGATCCTGTTCGCCGGCTGCCTCATGCCCTTCGTCTATGGCATGAGCTCGTGGATCTATCTGATCGCCGCCGTGCTGCTCTCGGCGGGCTTCTGCGGCTATGGCTTTGCGCTGTGGCGCAAGTACTCTGACGCGCTGGCGCGCAAGACCTTCCGCTTTTCCCTCATCCACCTGAGCGTGCTCTTTGCAGCGCTGCTGGTGGACCACTACGTGCTTTGAAGCCCCACACCATGATGCAGAAACGAAACGCCCTGAAAGCCATCGCCCTGGGCGCCGCCGCACTCGCCGGCGGCACGCTGCTCACCGCCTGCTTCGACAAGAAGGAGCAGGCGCTGCAGTTCCGCGGCGTGGACGTGACCGGCGCCGACTACGCGCGCGACCTGCCGCTGACCGACCACAACGGCCAGGCGCGCAGCATGAAGGACTTTGCCGGCAAGGTGGTGGTGGTGTTCTTCGGCTTCACCCAGTGCCCGGACGTGTGCCCCACGGCCATGGCCGAGCTGGCCGAGGTGAAGAAGGCCCTGGGCAAGGACGGCGAGCGCCTGCAGGGCCTGTTCGTCACCGTGGACCCCGAGCGCGACACGCCTGAGGTGCTCAAGGCCTACATGGCCAACTTCGACCCGAGCTTCCTGGCGCTGCGCGGCACCCCCGAGCAACTCGCCGCCGTGGCCAAGGACTTCAAGATCTACTACAAGAAGGTTGAAGGCAAGACCCCCACCAGCTACACCATGGACCACTCGGCCGGCAGCTACATCTACGACCCGGCCGGCCGCCTGCGCATCTACAACCGCTACGGCAGTGGCGCCCAGGCGCTGACCGAGGATGTGAAGGCGCTGCTGAACGCCGCTGCCTGAACGGCGCCCCTGAAAAAAAGCCCTCCCTCGCCATGCTGGCGTGGGAGGGCTGCCGGGGCCGGTGGGCTTATTCGGCCTTGATCCCGCGCATGGCGATCACGCCGCCCAGCAGGTTGGTATCGGCCTTGATGCGGTTGGCCAGGCCTTCGGGCGAGGTGCCCACCACCTGCCAGCCCTGCTGGAACAGCTTGCTGCGCACGTCGGCGCTGCGCGCGATCTCGCTGATGAGCGCGGCCACCTTGGCCTGGATGGGCTTGGGCATGGTGGCCGGGGCCGCAAACGCATTCCAGATCTCCAGGTTGTAGTTGGTGATGCCGGCCTCTGCCAGGCTGGGCACGTCGGGCACCAGCGGGCTGCGGCCGGAGGAGGTGACGCCGATGGCGCGCAGCTTGCCGGCCTTGATCTGGGCCTGGGCCAGGGCCGGGGGCAGCAGGGCCATCTGCAGCTGGCCGCCGAGCATGGCCGTGGCCACCTGGGGGTAGCCGGGGTAGGGCACGTGCACGGGGTTGATGTTGCTGCGCGACTTGAGCAGCTCGGTGCCGATGTGGCCCACGGTGCCCACACCGGGGGTGCCGTAGCTCCACTTGTCGCCGCCGTTGCGTGCGGCCACGAAGAATTCGCGGGCGTCGGCCGTGGCCGGCACGCCGGGCTGGCTCACGGGCGCGGTCAGCACCAGGGGCGAGGTGCCGATCAGGCTCAGCGGCGCCAGGTCCTTGATGGGGTCGTAGGGCACGGCGGGGTTGAGCATCTTGGCGATGGTCATGTTGCCGTTGATCATCAGGCCGATGGTGTGGTCGTCACGGGCCTTGGCCACGGCATCGGCGCCGATGTTGCCACCCGCGCCCACCTTGTTCTCCACGATCACCGGCTGGCCCAGCGCCTTGGACAGGGGCTCGGCGATGGTGCGCGCCGTCAGGTCGGGCGAGGAGCCGGCCGGGAAGCCGACGATGATGCGCACCGGCTTGGTCGGCCAGGCCACGGGTGCTGCTGCCGCTGCCGCCACCGAGGGGGCCGCAGGCTTGGCGGCAGGTTTCTGTGGGGCTTGCTGGGCGATGGCCCAGGGGGACGACAGGGCAGCGATCGCCAGTGCCAGGGCAGCGCGGCGGGGAACAACAGGGCGTGACAAGAGCATCTCCTTGAAAGTGATCTGCAGCGGCTGCAACGCCAAAGCAAAAGGGCCCCGACGGGGCCCTTTTTGGTGGAGGAGCTTCAGCCGCGAAGCAGCGATGGTAACGCGCTCCCTGCGGTGACCGGCGCCGATGCTTATGCGTATTCCGCCAGCGCCTTCTTCATCTTCTTCATGGCGGCGACTTCGATCTGGCGGATGCGCTCGGCGCTCACGCCGTACACGGCTGCCAGCTCATGCAGCGTCATGCCGCCCGAGCCGTCGTCGTTCACCTTGAGCCAGCGCTCTTCCACGATGCGGCGGCTGCGCTCGTCCAGGTCGGCCAGGGCGGCGGCGATGCCATCGGTGGCCAGATAGTCGCGCTGGCGCGATTCGATCATGGCGGTGGGCTCATGGGCGGCGTCGGCCAGGTAGGCGATGGGGCCGAAGGCCTGCTCGCCATCGTCGGAGGGGCTCGGGTCGAGCAGCACATCGCCGCCCGACAGGCGGGTTTCCATCTCGATGACTTCTTCGCGCTTGACGTTCAGCTGCTGCGCCACCGAATCGATCTCGCTGTCCGACAGCGTATCGCGGTGCGTGGCTGCATCGGCTGCAGCGGCATCGGCCTTGAAACCCTGCTTCATGGACCGCAGATTGAAGAACAGCTTGCGCTGGGCCTTGGTGGTCGCCACCTTGACCATGCGCCAGTTCTTGAGGATGTACTCGTGGATTTCCGCCTTGATCCAGTGCATGGCGTAGCTCACCAGCCGCACGCCCTGGTCGGGATCGAAACGCTTGACGGCCTTCATCAGGCCCACGTTGCCTTCCTGGATCAGGTCGCCGTGCGGCAGGCCATAGCCCAGGTACTGGCGCGAAATGGAGACCACCAGGCGCAGGTGCGACATCACCAGCCGGCCGGCGGCGTCCAGGTCGTTGTTGTCCTTGAGCGCGCGTGCGTAGCTTTGCTCTTCCTCGTGGGTGAGCAGGGGCAGGCGGTTGACGGCCGAAATGTAGGCGTCCAGGTTGCCCAGCGGGGGCACCAGCGCCCACGGGTTTGCGGGCGCCAAAGTCGTCGTAGCGGTTCCAGATTGAATGTTCATTCCGGGAATCCTTTCCTCTAAGGCATGATATTAGCACTCTCTTGGAGTGAGTGCTAAGGCCGAAGTTCCCCTGCTGCGGTTGGGTGATTGCCGGGGTGTCCGGGCAACGATTTGCCATGGAGTGGCGTGCGTCCCCAGGGTTCCTTCCACCGGGCTTTGTCCAGCCAGGCCGGCCGAAAATCGCTTGTCCCCAGTCTAGGGAGGTTGCCTGGGCCCGGCTGTAGGAGCCCGGCCCAGGTCCGTGTCGTGATCGGCGACGGATGCGGGACCGGAGGCGGGTATCGCTACCATCGGCGGCCTCAGAACCGGACAAGTCCATGGATTCCACACCCGCCGCAGATACCCCTCCCGCCGCCGCCCCCTGGATCGCCCGCATCCCCCTGTCGCCCGAGCGCAACCGCCAGGCCCTGGTGATCGTGCATGCCGACAGGGCCACGCGCCCGGCCGAGGGGCTGCAGACGCTGCTGGGCTTTCATGCCGATGGGCAGGGCGGTTGGATATCCGCCGCTCAGGCGGATGATGGGCGCTGGGGCCTCATCGATGCCGAGGGCCGCTGGCGGGTGCCGCCCACCTTGGAGAAGGCGCGCGGCTATTCCGTCGATGGCCTGGCGCGTTTCCAGCAGGGCGGGCTGTGGGGCTTTGTGGACCTGGCGGGGGCGGTGGCGATAGCGCCGCGCTTTCTGGACGTGCGGCCGTTCCGGCACGGCCTGTCGGCGGCGCGGGTGGGCGAGGACGAATGGCGCATCCTCGACCGCGAAGGGCGCTTCACCTCGGAGGCGCGTTTCCACCACCTTAGCGAGTTCGGCGCCAACGGCCTGGCCTGCGCGACCCCGTGGGACCCGCAGAACGGTGAGCGTCTGCACGGCTTTGTGGACCGGAAGGGCCGCTGGGTCATCGCGCCGCGCTTCCAGGCGGCCGAGCCCTTCGACGAGCTGGAAGTGACCCCCGCCTCGGTCGATGGTGACCTCTGGGGCCTGATCGACGCGCATGGCGAGTGGGTGCTCACACCCAACTATGCGCTCATCGACGCCTTCAACGGCGACGGCCTGGCGTACTGCGAAGGGCCCGACGATGGGGGTAGGGACGATTGCGCCTACCTGGATGCCCAGGGCCGGGTCGTCGTGCAGGGCGACGCCCACCTGGCACGGTACATGGCCTGCGGCCGGGTGGCCGGCAATGCCGAGGGCAGCCGCTTCCTGTGCGCCGACGGCACGCCGCTGGCCACCCCGGCCCTGGCCTGGGGCACCCATTTTCGGCCCGCCTGCGGCTTTGCGGTGGTGCGCACCCGCAGCAGTGGCGATGGCGACGAGGCAGTCCCCGGGGCCTGGGGCCTGTTGCACACCGATGGCCGGGTGCTGCCGGTGGATGCTGCGCTGCGGGAGCCGCTGACCGACGCCGAGGGCTGGATACCCGCCGAGGAGCGCGGCACGCCGCTGGTGCCGTTTATCACGCGCGATGGCCAGGTGGCCTGGATCGACGGGGCGGGCGCCGTGGTCTGGCGTGCCGTGGCCGAGGGGGCGCAGGTGGTGCTGCAGGCCGCCGATGGCCGCCCGCTGTGGCTCAGCGCTGCGCAGGAGGGGCCCGTCGGGCCGCTGCAGCCGTTCTTCCACCCCCAGCCCGTCGCGCACCAGGATGCGGTGGCCCTGGCCCGTGGCCTGCTGGCCGATGCCGAGGCCGGCCTGCACGGCCTGGCGGCGGGCGCGGCGCTGGAGGGCGGGCCCGCCTATGACGAGGAGGAAGAAGCGGACGAGGACGCCGCCCCTGTGCGCCATGCCGTGCGCACGCGGCGGCTGGCGCGCACCTACCTGGGCGAAGAACACAGCGGGCACTACGAGTTCCTGGGCCCGCTGCTGGCCGGTGCCGTGGACCAGGCCCACGCGGCGGTGCTGCAGGCCCTGACCGGGCACCACGGCCCGCCCGTGCGGGACCCCGAGCACAAGGTCCCCTGGTGGCTCCCCGCCGGCCACCTGCCGCCCGCCTGGGCCGTGCCGATGGACCGTGCCCTGCCGGGAGACAGCGGCGTGCTGCGCGAGTCGCGCGAGCAATGGCTGTCGCTGTACAAGGTGGATGGCACGGGCGACGGCGACGCCTGGTGGGAGCTGTGGCTGATGGCGGCGCCGAGCGTGGACGCGCTGCAGACAGCGCAGCGCGCACGCCAGCAGGCCTTGCCGGCCGGGGAGGGCGGTGGGGGCATGCCTGGCGCGGGCGTTGACGGCCAGGCCGATGCGTCCCGCGAGCCGCAGACGCGCGAGGAATGGTTGCAGACCGTGGCCAGCAGTGGCCGCTCCATCGGCCGGGTGCCGGCCCAGTGGCTGGACGACGCCATGGTGGACGCGGCCGTTGCCGACTGGACCGCGGCGTTGGAAGACGTGCCCGCCCGGTTCCAGACGCCCGAGCGCCTGGCGGCCCTGGTGCGCCAGGGGGTGGACAAGGCCACGCAGATCCCGCCCCGCTGCATGACGGCCGAAGGCCTGGCCCTGGCGCGCGCGCTGTACGCGGGCCAGCCCGACTGGGACGGGCGCGACCAGGAGCACAGCCGCGTGCCCCGGCAGTGGAACCACAACAGCCTGTACGGTGTGTGGGCTGGCCTGCTCACGCCGGCGATGGCGCTTGCGGCCGTACGCGCGCATGCGCCCCTGCGCAGCGTGGCGCACTGGCTGCGCACCGATGCGGTGGAAGAGGCCGCCCTCAGCACCAGCCTGGACAACATCCGCGACCTCGACCCCGCCAAGATCACGCCCGCCCTGGCCGAAGCCGCCGTGCGCTACAGCGGTGACCGGATCAGTGCCATCCCGGCCCACCTGCTGACCCCTCAACTGTGCCTGATGGCGGTGCGCAACAACGGCCAGTCGCTGGCCCTGATTCCCGAGGCCCTGCGCAGCGTGGAGGTCTGTGTTGCGGCGCTCAAGGAGTCCTGGAACCAGTTCATGGAAGTGCCCGCGGCCTTGCGGGTGGAGGTGACCACGCAGCTAATCGACGCGGAGCTGGCAAGAAACGCGCGCAAGAAGCAGCCCGGCGAGCCGGAGGCGAGCAGCGAGTGGCATGCCTACCGCGCCTGGGCCCGGCTCTGGGCCGGCGACTGGCCGGGCGCCATGGCCGACGCGCAGCACAAGCAGGGCCGCGCGGCCGACATGCACTACGTGATGGCCAGCGCCTGGCGCGCGCTGGGCCGCCGCGACGAGGCCGCGCAAGAGGCCGCGAACGTGCTCGCGCGCGAGTCGCCCTACATCGCGATGTGGAACCGCGCCGAGGACACGCGCTGGCTGAAGGCCCTGGCGCAGGAGCACACCGCCAGGGCGCTGGCGGTCGACGATGCGGCCCTGGTGGAACTGCTGCGCGCACAGCCCGACATGCTGGGCGAGATTCCGCGCGAGCGCATCACCCACGCCATGGTGGACGCCGCGCTGCAGGCCGATGAGCGCACCGTGCGCTTCGTGCCGCGCCGCCTCCTGACGCCCGAGCGCTATGCCATCGCACTGGAGCGCAAGGCCAAGCAGTTCGGGCAGATCCCTGTCAGCATGCTCACCGAGGCGGCCTGCATCGCGCATGTGCGCAACGCGGGCTGGAACCTGGGCGCGGTGCCCCAGGCCCTGCGCACGCTCACCGTCTGCGCCTACGCGGTGCGCCACAGCGCCCGCGCCATCGAGGAGGTGCCCGAGGCCCTGCGCGAGCGGGTGCCGGCCGCGGTCCGCAAGCTGCCGCGCCAATAGGGATCTGTCCCGCACAGAGGGGGACTGGCGGTGATCCCGCTAGCGGCTGTTCGGCAGCAGCCG
>NZ_AKJX01000067.1 GCF_000276605.1 Acidovorax sp. CF316
GGCTGCCGTGGCTGGTGCCGCCGCAGGCTGGGCAGCGCCCGCCAGGAAGCCGGCCGCAATCGCCGGGAAGGCCTGGCCCTGCAGCTCGGCCTGGGCGTTCATGGCGATCATGCGCGTCACGTCGATGCGGCCTTCGAGCGCGGCGATCTGTTGCCAGGCCTGCGGTGCGCGCGTGGGCAGGTCGGCACGGTAGAGCAGCACCGCGTCGTAGCGCGGGAAGTAGTTGGCATCGTCCTGCAGCGTGACCAGGCCCAGGTCGGCGATGCGCGCGTCGGTGGTGTAGATGTCGGTCAGGTCGATGCGCTGCGAGGCCAGCGCCTGGTACGACAGGCCATGGTCGATGGAGGTGGGCCGCTGCGGCAGCTGGTAGCGTTTGGACAGGCCGGGCCAGCCGTCCTCGCGGCCGAGGAACTCCTGCGAGATGGCGATGCGCAGATCGGGCGCGTTGCGCAGGTCGCCCAGGGTCTTGAGTTGGTGCTTGCGCGCCACCTCGGCGCTGGCGGCCAGCGCATAGCTGTTGGAAAAGCCCAGCGGCACGCCCATGGCCAGGCCCATCTCGCGCAGCCTGCGGTCGATGGTTTCGCGTGGCGAGCCGGTGGGCAGCTTGAGGATCTCGCGCTCCACCGTGCCCAGGTACTCGGGGTAGATGTCGATGGAGCCGGTCTTGAGCGCCTCGACCACCACGGCGGTGTTGCCCAGGCCCTGGCGGTGCTCGGCCGTGGCGCCGCCCTGGCGCGCGGCCTGGGTGATGACCTCGCCGAGGATGTAGCTTTCGGTGAAGCGCTTGGAGCCCACGGCCAGCGACTCTGCGGCCGCCTGCAAGGGCCAGGCGAGGGTGCTGGCCAGCACCAGCAGGGTGGCTTTGGCGGCGGTGCGCCAGGGCAGTCGGGTGGGGTGCATCGGGCCATTCTGCGCTGCTTTGCGCCCGAGGCTGCGCTGCCCGCAGATTATGGCCGTCCAGGGCCCTTCAGGGCTTGGCAGGTAGGGCGGGCCGTTCGGCCAACGCCTGGACCAGCCGGGTCCTGGCCTGGGCGCCCTGCTGGGCGCCAAGCTGCACCTGGTTCATCAGCGCAAGGTAGCGGTCCAGGCGGGCCTGGTCGCTGAACATCAGCCTCTGGGGCGGCCCTGGGTCGATGAAATAGCCGCCCGGGATGCTGTCCATGAAGTCCAGCAGCGCCGAGGCGCCCGCCATGGCCGCGGTCTCGCCGGCCGCGAAGCCGGCCACGAAGTCGCCCACCAGCCGCAGCGCGCGCTCGAACCCGCTGGCCAGGGGGCCGTAGGTGAAGGCGGGCAGCTGCGGCTGCAAGGCCTTCATGTCCTTGAGCGCCTGGGCGTTGGCCACCTCCATGCGGCTGCGGTAGCTGGCCAGGGCCTGCTGCCAGGCCTTGAGGCGGACCCGCGTCTGGGTGCGCAGCTCGGGCGAGACCATCGTTGCCGGGGCCAGCATGGTCTGGGGCTGCAGGGCGGCGAGGTCCTTCACATAGTGGTCCTCGATCGCATCAGTCTCCCGGCGGTAGGCGGCCTTGAGCCGCATGAAGGGCTCCATCATGCCGAGCCGGGCGTCCAGCACCTCCTGGTCGCTGACGGAGCCGCCGGCATTGATCTTGTCGAGCAGGGGCCCGGCCTTGGCCATCGAGTCCAGGGCCTGCTGCTCCTGGTCTTTGCTGGCGCCGGTCTGGGCCTGTGCCGGTGCCGCAGCGGCGCCCGCCAGCAGCAGGGCCGCCAGTGCGGTCCGTACCGCCCGTGCCGCGGACTTGCGCCGCGTGTTCATGGATTGCATGGTGTCTTTTCTCCCTCTCTCTCTCTGGCGATTGTCGCCCGAAGAGAGCACCGGGTGGCCGAGTCAGCGCGGGCGCGGCGTTGCGGCCAGGCCGGCCAGGATGAGGTCGATGCCTGCGAGGAAGTCCTCCCGGTCGTCGTGCTCGCGCAACTGGCCGGCCAGGCTGCGGGTGAAGGGGTAGTCCACCGGGTCCAGCGCGGACCAGGCTGCGGCGACCTCGGCCAGCAGGCCTGCGCGGTCGCCCTGGCCGGAAGGTGCTCGGTGTGCCTGCGCATTGGCGGCGTTCTGCCCGGCCACGCCCAGGATGTAGCTCAGCAGCGCGTTGGCAGCGGTCCACTGCGCCTTGTGCCGGACCACACCGAGCGCGCGCACCTGCTGGCCCAGGGGCTCGAGGATGCGCACCACCGGCAACTGCCCCGCGGCCTGTGTGAGCGCCGTGCCCAGCCAGGGGCGCGCGTCGATGGCATCAAACATGGCCAGCGCCACGGCACGGATGTGCGCTCGGGGTGTGCCCCCCGGCGCCAGCGCGGCCAGGCTGCGGGCCACCACGGCATCGCAGGCGGCGGTCAGCAGGTCGTTCTTGTCGTCGATGTGCCAGTAGATCGCGCCCGGGCCGGTGGCCAGGCGCTCGGCCAGGGCGCGGAAGGTCAGGCCACCCACCCCGGCGCTGTCGAGCAGCGCGATCGATGCCTCGACGATGCCCTCGCGCGTGAGCGCATCCCCCCGCCGCGGCGCGGCCACGGGCGCTGCGGCAGGGGCTGGCGTGCGCCGGGTCTTCGTGTCGGGGCGGGCGGCGGCGGGGGGTACGGAAGGGGTCTTTGCGGTGGCCATGGCCGCATCTTGGCATATGCCTGGCACCCGTGGAACGCTGTTCCACTACAATCTAATGGAACGGCGTTCCATAAGTCACTTCCCAACCACTTCACGCCGCGACGCAAAGGACCCCTGACATGACGAACCACACCCCCATCGCCATCATCGGCGCCGGCCTGGGCGGGCTGGTGCTGGCCCGCGTGCTGCACGTGCACGGCATTGCCGCCACCGTGTACGAGGCGGAGCCCTCGGCCAGCGCCCGCGCGCAGGGCGGCATGCTCGACATCCACGAACACAATGGGCAGCGCGCGCTGCATGCTGCGGGGCTGTTCGCCGAGTTCCAGTCCATCATCCATGCGGGCGGTGAGGCATCGCGGGTGTTCGATCGGCATGGCCGCTTGCTGCTGGACGAGCCCGACGACGGCAGGGGCGGGCGGCCCGAGGTGCCCCGCGGGGAGCTGCGCCGGATCCTGCTCGATGCGCTGCCTGCCGACAGCGTGCGCTGGGGGCACAAGCTGGCCCAGGTCACTGCGCTGGGCGGCGGGCGCCACCGGCTGGCCTTTGACAACGGTGCGGAGGTGGAGACCGGCCTGCTGGTGGGCGCCGATGGCGCCTGGTCGAAAGTGCGGCCCCTGCTGTCCGACGCCACGCCGGCCTACGTGGGCACCTCGTTCGTCGAGACCTGGCTGCACGACTGCGACACGTGGCACCCCGCGAGCTCGCAGGCGGTGGGCCGGGGGGCGATGTTTGCGCTGGCCCCCGGTCAGGGCATCGTGGCGCACCGCGAGCCGCATGGCGTGCTGCACACATATGTGCAGCTGAGCAGGCCCCTGGAGTGGTTCCAGGCCATCGACTTCACCCAACCCGCCGCCGCCCTGGCCCGTGTGGCCCACGAATTCGCGGGCTGGGCCGCGCCGCTCACCGCGCTGGTCACCGATGGCGATACTGCGCCGGTGCTGCGCACCCTGCACGCCCTGCCGGTGGACCACCGCTGGCAGCGGGTGCCGGGCGTGACCCTGCTGGGCGATGCGGCGCACCTGATGGTGCCGTCGGGCGAAGGGGCCAACCTGGCCATGCTCGACGGTGCGGAACTGGCCCAGGCGATCCTTGCCCACCCGGGGAACCTGGAGGCTGCACTCTCGGCCTACGAGCAGGCCCTGTTCCCCCGCAGCGCGGCCGAGGCGCGCGCAGCCCAGGGCATTCTGGACCTGTGCCTAGGCGCGCGTGCGCCGCACGGTCTGGTGGAGATGCTGCGCGGGGGCTGACCAGGGCATGTGGGTGGGCTGCGGGCCCGCCCTTGCAGGCGTGTCTGACACGCACATGGCCGCGCAGCCGACAGCCGCATGCCGGGTCGCCCGGCCACCATGGCGGCATGGCGTTCCTCCTCCCTCCCGACTCCCTGGATGCGATCGGTGCTGCCGACGCCAGCGCAACCGTGGCCCCGCCCGCCGGGCAGTACGGCATTCTTCGCCCGGCCCTGCTGGTGCTGCCCGGATGGGACGATGATGGCAAGGCCCAGTACGACGCGATGGACCAGGATCTGGGCGCCCAGGGCTGGCAGTGCCGGCGTGGCGACCTGCCCGATGCCGGCTGGGGGGCCGCC
>NZ_AKJX01000068.1 GCF_000276605.1 Acidovorax sp. CF316
CGGCTGGCGCCCCAGCCGATCCAGGCGAACACCGGCAGCGAGAACGCCATGCGCAGCGCCAGCAGGGTGACCGAATCGACCGGCGTGGCCTGGGGCACGGCATAGGCCAGCTTGACGAAAATGGCCTTGAACGAGAAGCCGAGGGCGGCGAGAACGGCCAGGGCCAGGCCGATGCGTTCGGCGGGCCAGTGTTTCCAGGAGGACATGGGGTGTTTAGGGTTCAATGCATGCGGTTGCCGCGAACGGTATGTGTGCATGCGATAGGGGGCAGAGGAATTAATGGGGCCATGTTGCTCTGTTATGTTGCAGGGCACAATTGCTATTCCCACAAGCATGCGTTCGTACATAACGAACGCTATGGGCCCGCTGCATGAACTACGACCTGACCGACCTGCGCCTGTTCGTCGCCATTGCCGAAGAGCGCAACCTTACGCGCGGGGCCGCGCGCGCCTGCCTGGCGCCGTCATCGGCCAGCCACCGGCTGCGCCGGCTGGAGAATGCGCTCCACACCACCTTGTTCGAGCGGCAGACCCGCGGCGTGCAGCTCACGCGGGCGGGCGAAGCGCTGCTGCGCAATGCGCGCCAGGTGCTGGCCAGCCTGGAGCAGATGCATGCCAACCTCTCGCCCTTTGCCACGGGCATCCGCGGCCATGTGAGCCTGTGGGCCAACACCCACGCCACGCACACCTTTCTGCCCGATGACCTCGCCGGCTTCCTGAAGCAGCACCCCCAGGTCAGCGTGACGCTGGAGGAGCGCACCAGCGCCGAGATCGTGGTCGCCGTGGCCGGCGGCGAGATCGAGGTTGGTGTGCTCGCCGACAGCGGCCACAGCGCGGGCGTGGAGCTGGCCCCCTACCGGCAGGACCGGCTGGTGCTGATCGTGCCCCGGGGGCATGCGCTGTCGGGGCGCGCGCAGGTCGGCTTTGCCGAGGTGCTGGACCACGCTTTCGTGATGCTGCATGCGGGCTCGGCCATCCATACCTTCACGATGAATGCGGCCGCCGCGCTGGGGCGCCACCTGGATGTGCGCATCCAGGTGCGCAGCTTCGAGGCCGTCTGCCGCATGGTGGGGGCTGGCGTGGGCATCGGCCTGGTGCCGCGCAGCGCGGTCCAGCTGGCAGGCCTGGCGGACCCGCCGGTGGTGGTGGCGATGGACGAGCCCTGGGCACAGCGCGACCTGCAGATCTGCGTGCGCAAGGGCGTGGCGCTCTCGGGTTTTGCCTCGGCACTGGTGGAGCACCTGCGGCGCAGCGGCACCAGCCCTCAATAGGGTGGGCTGTCAGCCGGCAACCGGCCCTCGGGGAGGCCGTAGGGGCTGGCCTTGGGGAGCTTAATGGGTAGCCACAGGGTGAAGCGTGTTCCAGCCGGCCCGGAGGCCCACGCCACCGTGCCGCCGATGGCCTGGGCGCGGCGCTGCAGGTTGCGCAGGCCCCGGCCGGCAGACTCTGCATGGGCCTTGTCCACATCGAAGCCCTGTCCGTTGTCCTCGACGGCCACCTCGACGACTTCCCCCACCTGGTCGGTGCTGAAGCGGATTTGGGTCGCCCGCGTATGGTGCAGGATGTTGGCCACGGTCTCCTGCACGATGCGCAGAATGTGCAGCGCGCTGGAGGGGTCCAGCCATTCAAGCACCGGCACGTCCTGCACCTCCCAGCGCAAGGCGATGCCCGCACTCTCGATGCGCGGCCCCATTCGAAAGCGCAGCGTGGCCAGCAGCAGCAACAGGTCGGCGTCCACCGGCTCCATCGAGTCGATGGCGAGCTTCAGATCGTCCATGCAATCGGCCAGCACCCGGGCCATCTGCTCGTCCGTCAGCGTGCCGCCCTGGACCGAGCGGATGGCGCTGGTGAGCGAGGAGCCCAGGCCATCGTGCATGTCCTGCATCAGGCGCTGGCGCTCCTGGCTCAGCGTCTGCGCGTGCTCTGCCGTGCGCAGCGCCTGGTAGCTGCGCTCCAGTTCGGCCTCGCGCGCCGCGAGCCGTTCGGCCAGGCCTGCGTTGACCCGCTTCACCTCGGTGATGGCCCGCACGTAACGGCGCAGCATGATGAACATGAAGACGGCCAGGTACAGGACCGCGGCGTAGGGCGTGAGATAGAACCATTCCAGGTCCAGCAGTTGCTGGGCCTTGAACCAGTCGTAGATGCCCAGACCCACCGCCACGGCGACGCTGCTGCTCAGCAGCAGGCCGTCCATCGACCGGCTGCGCCAGGAATGCCACAGCCCCCCGGCCACCACGGCGACCGCCAGCGAGATCTGCAGCATCTGCAGCCCCGGGCGCAGCAGCACCAGGGCGGGCAGCGGCAGGCCGAGCGGCAGCGTCAGCAGGGTGAACACGGCCGTCAGCGCCAGCAGCGCGCCGGTCAGCCGTGGCAAGGTGCGCCCATGCAGCAACTGCAGGAACGCGTGCAGGATCACGATCTGCCAGGCCAGCGCGTTCAGCGTGATCCAGCCGAACCAGGCGTCGCTCACCGGCAGCCGCTCCAGCCCGGTATGGAAATGCCAGCGCCGCACCACCTGCAGCAGCGAGAAGCCGGCCAGCAGCAGGTACAGGGAGTCATGACGGCGCCACAGCCACACGCCGAAGCAGAACAGCGCCACCGCGAGAAAGGCCGAACTGCTCATGAACGGCAGCTGGAACTCCAGCCATTCGCGCACCGTGTAGTGCGACAGCAGCGCACCGGTGTCGCCCACATAGAACGACGAGAGCCCGCCGCCCGCGCCCCGCAGGCTGTCCATGCGGACGAGGATTTCCCGCGGCGGGGCCGCCAGCGGGGTCTGGTTCAGCGGCAGCAGCAGGCCGGGGTGGCGAAACAGGTTCCAGCTTGGGCTGCCCAGCGACCGGTGGATCAGCCGGCCGTCCGCGTACACCGCAATCTGGCCAGCGGTCTGCCAGCGCTTGAGGTAGAAGTGGGCCGTGCCGCCGGGCGGTGCAATGTCCGGCACCTGCACACGGAACCAGCGGGTCGATACGCGTGGCGTACCGCCAACCGGGATGATCTGGCGCTCGAAGACAAAGGGCAGCGCGACCTCGCGCCAGTCCGCGCCCAGGGCTTGCCAATCGGTGTGCTCCTGCAGCGGCGCCGGCGGACCCGGCAGCTCCAGCTCCTGCGCGGCGGTGAAATGCACGACCGGCTGCGGCTGCGCCTGCGCACCGCCCATGCCCAAGGCCATTGCCAGCAGGCAGGCCAGCACCCATCGCAGCCGGCAGACAGTGGCTAAAAA
>NZ_AKJX01000069.1 GCF_000276605.1 Acidovorax sp. CF316
CGGCTGCTGCCGCCAGTCCTGTGCCGAACAGCACCAGTCCCGCGCTGCACACAGGCCTGATCCAGGCCGATACAGCACGGCCCGTTGCCGCGGCCGAGTCATCGAAAAACGCCGTTGTGCTCTGGCGGACACTGGACACTTGCACGGTCATGGCGGTGGACATGGCAGCACCCGAAAAGGGGGTTAAGCGATGTCACAAAGTGTGCGCCTGTGTCGTGTTGCCGGAAAGTGCCGACCGCCGCAAAACTGTGTCGGACAGCACCGACACGGTTAGAAAAACAGCTGGAAGTGGGGGAGTCGATGGTGCGCTGCGCGTGGCGCCTGCACATCCATGCGCTGCGCGCGTCGCGGCAGCAGAAAGAAGTTGACGAGCCTTACCCCCGGCACTGACTCCACAGTTAGGGCTGCTTGGTTCCCCACCTGACCCGGTTGGCCGCTTTGCCATGCGGGGAGGCCCGTCGCTGGCTATTGTAGCGGGTGCGCACAAGGCCGCCGGCTTCGAGGGCCTGTTTATCCCTGCTGAAGGGACTTTTTTATGCCTCACGCGGGGCAAGGCGCTGTAGCAGGCGCGCACGCCGCCACCCGCCGCTGCCAGGCAATGAAGGCGGGGGCGCCCACCAACTCCAGCAGCGTGAAGCCGATGAACGGCACGGGCGGCAGGCCCAGCCAGGCCATCGACAGCGCCCGGCCCACGCCGCCCAGGAACACGGCGCCCCAGAGCACCGCGAACATGCGCCCCTCGCGCTCGATCTGTGGCACCAGCGACAGCATGGCCAGCCCGAGCGCGAGCCAGACACCCCCGAAAAATCGCAGGTTGCCGTCGAGCAGGGCATCGCGCGGCAGGCCGCTCGCGCGGTACAGCGGATCGTCGATTCCCATCATGGTCAGCACGCCGGTGACCACCGGGATGAGTGCCATCACGGTGGTGGCGGCTTGCAGCAGGCGTCGGTTCATGGATTTATCTTTACAGCGTCAAGATGGATGCATTGTCGGTGCCGATCTTGACTGTGTCAAGATTGCCACCATGACCGATCCGCAAGACTTCCGCGCGCCCTACCACCATGGCGATCTGCGTGCCGCCCTGCTGGCCGCTGCAGAGGCCTTGCTGGCCTCGGGCGCCACGCTCAGCCTGCGCTCGGTGGCCAAGGCGGCGGGCGTGTCGCACGCTGCCCCCTACCACCACTTCGCCAACCTGGAGGCCTTGCTGGCGGCCGTGGCGGCTCGGGGTTTTGACGACCTGGCGGCGGCCATGCGGGGGGCACAGCAGGGCGGCGACACGGCCGCCACCCTGGTCGGGCACTGCACCGCGTACGTGGCCTTTGCGCTGGCGCGCCCGGCCGTGTTCCGGCTCATGTTCAGCCCCTTGCTGCAGCGCAAGGCCGAGCACCCGGCCCTGCAGGCGGCGGCGGATGGCTCGTTCCAGGTGCTGCTGCAGGCGGCCCGGGCCCATGTGCCCGAGGGGGGCGACGCACTGGCCCTGGCGGGCTGGAGCCTGGCCCATGGCCTGGCCAGCCTGGCGATCGACGGGGCCCTGTCCACCGCGCCCGTGGCTGTGCCATCGGCGCACGAACTGGCTGCCGTGCTGGCGGCGCGGCTGTTGAAGGGCGGTTTCAGCCCAGCCTGAACACGCTGACCAATTGTTCCAGCTTGGCCGCCTGCACGTTCAGCGATTCGGCGGCCGAGGCCGCTTCCTCGACCAGGGCGGCGTTCTGCTGTGTGACCTGGTCCATGTTGGAGATGGCCACGTTCACCTGGTCGATGCCCGACGACTGCTCCTGGCTCGCGGAGGCGATCTCGCTGATGATCTGCGTGACCTGCTGAACGCTCTTCACCACCTCGGTCATGGTGCTGCCGGCTTCGTCGACCAGGCGCGTGCTTTCACCCACCTTGTTGACCGAGGCGTCGATCAGCTGCTTGATCTCCTTGGCTGCTTCGGCGCTGCGCTGGGCCAGGCCGCGCACTTCGCTGGCCACCACCGCAAAGCCACGGCCCTGCTCGCCCGCGCGCGCCGCTTCCACGGCGGCGTTGAGTGCCAGGATGTTGGTCTGGAAGGCAATGCCATCGATCACGCCGATGATGTCCACGATCTTCTTCGAGGAGGTGTTCACCTCGCCCATGGTGCTGACCACCTGGTTGACCACGGTGCCGCCGCGCACCGCCACCTGGGAGGCCGTGTTGGCCAGCTGGCTGGCGTGGCGTGCGTTGTCGGCGTTCTGGCGCACGGTGCTGGTCAGCTCCTCCATGGACGCTGCCGTCTGCTGCAATGCGCTGGCCTGCTGTTCGGTGCGCGCCGAAAGGTCGTTGTTGCCCGCCGCGATCTCGGTCGATGCCGTGGCGATGGACTGCGTGCCCGAGCGCACCTCGCTCACGATGTTGGCGATGCTGGTGCGCATGGCCTGCATGCCGTGCAGCAGGCTGGACTGGTCGCCCGGTTGCAGGGCGATGTCCATCGACAGGTCGCCCTGCGCCATCTGCTCGGTGATGCGGGCCGCGTAGTCGGGCTCGCCGCCCAGCTGGCGCAGGATGCCGCGCGAGATCAGCATGCTCACCCCCAGCAGCACGCCGGCCAGCACCAGCGCGCCCAGGCCGAACTTGACGATGCGCTCGTTGACGGTCGAATTCACCGTGTCCACGTACACGCCCGAGCCCACCACCCAGCCCCAGGGGGCAAAGCCCTTGACGTAGGAGGCCTTGAGCACCGGATCGGTGCTGCCGGGCTTGGGCCACAGGTAGAGCACGAAGCCCGCCTCGCGGGCCTTGACCACGTTCACGAACTCCACGAACAGGCGCATGCCCGTGGGGTCCTTGTTGTCCGAGAGGTCCTTGCCATCGAGCTCGGGGCGGATCGGGTGCATCACCATCACCGGCTGCATGTCGTTGATCCAGAAATACTCGTTGCCGCTGTAGCGCATGGCGCGCAGGCTGTCCTTGGCCATCTGCTGGGCCTGTGCCTCGGGCATCTTGCCGGCCTTGGCCTGCGCGTGGAAGTGGACGATCAGGCTGTGCGCCGATTCGACGTTCTGGCGCACGCTGCTCTTGCGCTCTTCCATGATGAGGCTGCGCTCCGAGCCGAGCAAAATGGCGGTGATGACCGCGATGCCGGCGAGCGCGCAGGCAATCAGCAGGCCCATGCGCCTGGCGATCCCCATGGGCCGCCGCTGGGAGGTATCCACCATATACAGCCACCTTCCATCGTGCGTTGGTGGCAGGCTGCATGCGGGCATGCCTGCCACAGAGCGTGAATACGTTCCTGGCCCATGCTAGGCAGGGTGTTGCAGGATGTACAGAGGAACTGCCCGCAGTGTTTTCCCGGGTTGCAAGCGGCGGCTTTTGGGAGGTGAAAGCGGTTGCACGTGGCGGCGAGCGCTGCGCAGGGGCATCCGCAGACCCCCTTAGAATCAGGCCATGTCCTATCTCGTGCTCGCCCGCAAGTACCGCCCCCGCAATTTCACCGAAATGGTGGGGCAGGAGCATGTCGTGCAGGCGCTCACCAATGCGCTCACCCAGCAGCGCCTGCACCATGCCTACCTGTTCACGGGGACGCGGGGCGTGGGCAAGACCACGGTCTCGCGCATCCTGGCCAAGTCGCTCAACTGCCAGGGGCCCGACGGCACGGGCGGCATCACCGCCACGCCCTGCGGCGTGTGCCAGGCCTGCACCGACATCGACAGCGGCCGCTTCGTCGACTACACCGAGCTCGATGCCGCCTCCAACCGCGGCGTGGACGAAGTGCAGAGCCTGCTCGAGCAGGCGGTGTACAAGCCGGTGCAGGGGCGCTTCAAGGTCTTCATGATCGACGAAGTGCACATGCTCACCAACACGGCCTTCAACGCCATGCTCAAGACGCTGGAGGAGCCGCCCGAGTACCTGAAGTTCGTGCTCGCCACGACCGACCCGCAGAAGGTGCCGGTCACGGTGCTCAGCCGCTGCCTGCAGTTCAACCTGCGCCCCATGGCACCCGAGACGGTGCTCGGCCACCTGACCCAGGTGCTCGCGGCCGAAAACGTGCCGGCCGAGCCCCAGGCCCTGCGCCTGCTTTCGCGCGCGGCGCGCGGCTCCATGCGCGACGCCCTTTCGCTCACCGACCAGGCGATCGCCTTTGGCAGCGGCCAGCTGCAGGAAGCCGGCGTGCGCCAGATGCTGGGGGCCGTGGACCGCTCCTATGTATTCCGCCTCATCGAGGCCCTGGCCCTGGGCGATGGCAAGACGGTGGTGGAAACCGCCGATGCGCTGCGCATGAACGGCCTGTCGGCCGCCTCCACGCTGGAGGAGATGAGCGCCGTGCTGCAGCGCATGGCCGTGTTCCAGGCCGTGCCGCAGATGGTGGGCGCAGTGGATGCCGACGACCCCGAGGCCGCCGAGACCGCACGTCTGTCGGCCGCCATGCCCGCCGACGAGACCCAGCTGCTGTACAGCCTGTGCCTGCACGGCCGCGGCGAGCTCGGCCTGGCGCCCGATGAATACGCGGCCCTGACCATGGTGCTGCTGCGCCTGCTGGCCTTCAAGCCCGCCACCACGGACGGATCGGCGGAAAAAAAAACTCTGACGCGGCCTGAGCCGCAGGCTGTCACCGCCCCGGCGCCTGCCGCCGCGCGGGCTCCTGTTGCTTCTGCTGTTGCTTCGCCCGCGCCCGTCGTGGCCGTGGCGGCTCCTGTTGCTGCTGCCCCGGTGGTGGCGCCCGTGGCCCCGCCCGCCGCCGAGGTGGCCGCAGTGCCGGCACCGGTTGCCGCAGCGCAAGCCCCGGTGTATGCGGCCGCGACGGCTCCTTCTTCTCCGGTGCCTGCGCCCGCCCCCGTGGCCGCTGCCGCACCCCAGGCCATGGCCCTGCCGGTGCGCGCGCTCGATGATTTCGACCGGCAGCACGGTGGCGGTGGCGACGGTGACCGTGACGAGGACGGGCGCGCAGGCGAGGCTGCAGACCCCCTGGATTCTTTTTCTTCCGCAGCGTCCCCTCCATCCGCTGCGGCCGTGGCCGAGCGCCCGGCTGCCGATGTGATGTCCATCCCCGTGCGCAGCATGTCCGCCGAGCCTGGCGCACGCCTGCAGCCCACGGCGCATTCGCCGTCGGCCGCATCGCTGCCCGCTTCGGCCCGCTATACGCCGACCGAAGAGGGCGAGGTCTGGTACACCACCGTGCAGTCCCTGGTGGCCGCCGAAGCGATCACCGCCCTGGTGCGCGAACTGGCGCTGCAATCGCAGCTGGTGGCGCGCGACGGGGCCCACTGGCTGCTGCGCGTGGAGCGCGAGTCGCTCAACCAGCCGACGGCGCGCGAGCGCCTGCGCAGCGCGCTGGAGGCTGGCGGCCA
>NZ_AKJX01000070.1 GCF_000276605.1 Acidovorax sp. CF316
GCGCTTCGTGGACCGTGGCCTGATCGGCCAAGAGAGCCGTTTGCAAGGCATAGCCTACCGCTGAGCCGCTGCAAGCTGCTTTCTTCAAAGCCCTCCAGGTGCAAGTCTGGAGGGCTTTTTCATGGGGCAGGGTGCCGAGGCCTGCTCCAAGCCGGCCGCAGACGCTGGTACGCTGTGCACCCCGCCGTTTGATTCCACGCCATGTCCTCAGCCGCCCATCCGATCCACGACCGCCTGGCACAGCTCGCGCAACAGCGCGAATTCGCACAGTGCCTGGCCCAGGCACAGGCGCACGTGGGGTTGCAGGCCGAGGATGCGGTCGCTTGGGGCTGGCTGGCGCGCTCTGCCTTCGCACTGGGCGATGGCGCGATGGCGCTCGAAGCAGCCCAGCGGGTGTGCGAGCTGCAGCCCGGCAATGCACAGGCCTGGACCACGCTGGGTGATGTGCGGCGCCACCTCGGTCAACTGGACAATGCCTTGGCGGCATTTCAACAGGCCTTGCAGCTGGTGGCTGCGGCAACGCCGCCGACCAGCCAGTCGCAGGCGGCACTCGCAGTGCTGTCCAACAAGGTGGGGGACGTGCTGTACACCCAGGGGCAGTTCGAGCCCGCACAAAAGGCTTTTGAGCAGGCCGTATACCTTGCACCATGCTTTGGCCAGGCTTGGTTCCATCTGGGTATTGCACGCATGGGCCTGGGCCACTATGCCCAGGCGCAGGCGCCGCTGGAGCAGGCGCTGGCCCACGGCCACCCGCCCGCGCAGGCGCAGTCGGCATTGGGCGCCGTCTTCTTGGAGCTGGGCGCGCACCGGCAGGCCCATGCCGCTTTGTCGCAAGCGCTTGCGCTGCAGCCCGAGGACACCATGGTGCTCAACAACCTCAGCATTGCCAGCCAGAATCTGGGCTTGCTGGCCGAGGCCGAGGCGCTGATACGCCGCAAGCTGGCGCTGCAGGGGCGCGATGTCAACGGCTGGATCAACCTGGGCAATGTGCTGCGCGCACAGGCCCGGCTGGACGAGGCAGTGGGGGCCTTCCGGCACGCGATGTCCCTCGAAGCAGGCAATGCCACGGGGCTCATGGCCATGGGCCTGTTGTGCCATGAGACCCAGGCCCTGGCGGATGCGCGGCGCTACCTCTCCGAAGCCGTGGCATCCCCCGCGGCGACCCAGGCCCAGAGGTTGGATGCCATGGTCGAGCTGGCGTCCCTGCATGCCACCATGGGAGAGCACGGGGCCAGCGAAACGCTGTTCATGGAGGTGTTGTCCGCGAGGCCGCATGAGCGCAAGTACTGGGGAAAGTGGCTGTTTGCGCTGAACAACCATCCGTTCAAAACCCCACACCAGATTCTGGAGCAGTACCAGGCGTTCGCGACCCAGTGCTTCGGCGCAGCAACGCCACTGCCTGCCGCCGCAGCGCCGCCACGGCTTGCGCAAGCCGAGAAGCGGCGCATCCATATCGGCTATGTATCGGCTGACTTCACGCAGCATCCGGTGCGTCTCTTCCTGCAGCCCCTGCTGGCCCACCATGACCACACGCGCTTCGAGGTATCGGCCTTTGCCAATCTTTCAGGCCCTGCGGAGGTATTGCCGGTTTACCAAACCATGGTGGACCACTGGCATTTCACCAAGGGCATGACCGACCATGAGGTGGCTGAACAGGTGCGCAACAGCTGCGTGGATGTGCTGGTGGATCTCTCTGGCCACACGGGGGGCAACCGGCTCGATGTGTTTGCACTCAAGCCAGCGCCGGTGGCGATGAGCTGGTTGGGGTTTGGCTCTTCCACAGGACTGGCTGCCATCGATTATTTTCTGACCGACACGCATGCCGTACCTGCACAGGACGATGCATACTTTGCCGAGCAAGCTTGGCGGCTTGACCGCCCATTTCTGGTCTACCGGCCTACGGCGGGCATGGGCGATCCAGGGCCTTTGCCAGCGCTGGCGGCCGGTCACATCACCTTTGCAACGCTGAGCCGCTCGATTCGCTTCAACGACGAGCTGTTCGCTGCCTGGGCCCAGGTGCTCTTGCGCGTGCCCGGGTCGGTGCTGCGCATCGACAGCAAGAACATGCGCGATGCCAACCTGGTGCGGCAGACCCAGGCAAGATTTGCCGCAATGGGCATCGGTGTTCAGCGCATCCAATGTGGATTTCACAGCCCGCCCTGGGATGTGCTGCGCAGTGTGGACGTTTCGCTGGACTGCTTTCCCCACAACAGCGGCACCACCCTGCTTGAATCCTTGTACATGGGCGTACCGTATGTCACGCTGAGCGACCGGCCAGGAGTTGGCCGCCTGGGCGCTGCCATTTTACAGGGCGTGGGGCGGCCCGAGTGGGTGGCTCACACCGTGCAGGAGTATGTGGACAAGGCGGTGGCGTTGGCCAGCGACCTGCCCAGGCTGGCCCAGGTGCGCGCCAGCTTGCGCGAAGCCATGGTGGCCAGCCCCCTGATGGACGAAGCCGGCTTTGCCCGCTCGGTGGAGGAGGCGTACACCCGTATGCTCGAAAGCCGTGGTCAAGGCGTGCGGGCTGAAAGTGGCTTTTTGGCCTGATGCCGCGATGCGTTGAAGGGTGCTTGCGCACGTACCGTTGCTGCAGGCTCGCATGGGGCGCCGATGGCGCATGTAAAAATGCAGGCCTTCAACAAGGAGTGGCACCGCATGTCAGATTGGACCGCCGGCTACGTGGCCGACATTGGCTATACCTACGGCTACTATCCCGAACTCAACCCGCTGCGGGTCAAACTGGCTTTCTTGAACCAGGGCCTGGTGTTCCCCGAAGTGGGCACGGCCTGCGAGCTCGGCTTTGGCCAGGGCCTGAGCGTGGGCATGCACGCGGCGGCCAGCGTAATCGAGTGGCATGGTACCGACTTCAATCCGGCGCAAGCCGGTTATGCACAGCAATTGGCTGCGGTGTCGGGCTCCGGCGCACGGCTGTACGACCAGGCCTTTGATGAATTTGCCCGCCGCACCGACCTGCCGCAGTTCGACTACATCGGGCTGCATGGCATCTGGAGCTGGATCAGTGACGAAAACCGGGCCGTGATTGTGGAGTTCATCCGCACGCGGCTCAAGGTGGGCGGTGTGCTGTACATCAGCTACAACACCTTGCCCGGCTGGGCGGCCTTTGCGCCCATGCGCCACCTGCTGTCGCAGCATGCCGCCGTGATGGGGGCCGAGGGCAATGGCACCCTGAACCGCATCGACGGAGCAGTGGATTTTGCCGAGAAGCTGCTGGCCACCAACCCGCTTTACAGCCGGGTGAACACCAGCATCGCGGACCGCATGGCCCGCCTCAAGACCATGCCCAAGCAGTACCTCGCGCACGAGTATTTCAACCGCGACTGGGTACCCATGCACTTTGCCACCATGGCCGAGTGGCTGGAGCCCGCCAAGCTGCAGTTTGCCTGCACGGCCCACCCGTCGGAGCAGGTCGACGCGCTCAACCTCAATGCCGAGCAGCAGCAATTTTTGAAGAGTATTCCCGATGCCAACCTGCGCGAGAGCACGAGGGATTTCATCGTCAACCAGCAGTTTCGGCGCGACTACTGGGTTAAGGGCGCGCGCAAGCTCAATGCCATTGACCAGGCCGAAGCGCTGCGCCTGATCAAGGTGGTGCTGGTGGCCTACCGCCCAGATATTTCCCTAACGATGACCGGCGGGGTGGGTGAGGTCACGCTGACTGAAGCGATCTATGCCCCCCTGCTCGACCTGCTGGCCGACCACAAGCCGCGCACGCTGGGGCAAATTGAGCAGGCCCTGCAGGGCAAGGGCATCAGTTTTGCGCAAATTCAGCAGAGCGTGATGGTGCTGGCTGGCGCCGGGCACCTGGCCCCCGCGCAGGACGACGCGGTGGCGCCCAAGCTGCGCAAGGCCACCGACAAGCTCAACACCTGGCTGGCCAACCAGTCGCGGGGCAGCAACGATGTGGGCTTTCTGGCCAGCCCGGTAACGGGCGGTGGCATTGCAGTCAGCCGTACGCACCAGTTCTTTTTGCTGGCCCTGGCCCAGGGCAAGAAGCAACCGACCGAGTGGGCCCAACTGGCGTGGCAGATTCTGAGCTTGCAAGGGCAGAAGTTGGTCAAGTCCGGCAAGGCGCTGGAAACCCCGGAAGAAAACCTGGCCGAGCTGACGGAAATGGCCAATGCCTTCGCACAGAAGCAGGTGCCCATGCTGAAGGCTCTGCAGGTGATCTGACCGAGACGCTGTGTCAGGGCGTAGCCGACCCGTCTGCGCGCCTGCCAGGCATGGCGGGCAGCAAAATCGGGCCTTTGGCCCGGTGCCGCATATATGCCCCTCCTTTCAAGGCCACGCGCCGTCGTGGACATTGCCTTACGGGCGGTGTGCCCGGATTGCGGGCAATGCCCAGGAAAGGAAATGTGCAGCATGGGACGTCATCTCTTACCGGGTGTGGATGCCTACACCCAGGTGGTAACGGTCATGGCCGAAACGGTGCTGGCGGCTGGAGACTATGCCAAGCTGGGAACGGGTGGGTATGTGCGGCGCGCCGCAGACGGCGTACCGCTGGCCTTGCAGAACGCTGCCAGCGGTGTCACCCCGCTCGTAACACCAACTCCCTTGGAGACCATCGGTACTGCATGGGGGCGTACCGGCTTCAGCGCCCAGATATTCCGTTCGATAGTTGCTCTGGACCATGGCAATTTTGCGGTGGTCTACAGCGGAAATGGTGCGCAGTCGGATACAGGACTCAATCTGCGTATTTACGGGGCTCTTCGGGTTCCCATCTCCTCCCGATTGGTGGTTGCTACTGGCGTCGGAGTTGTAGGGGCTAGGCTTACACGTGCTGGAGCTGACAACCTTGCAATTGTGTGGACGGAAGGCGCAATGCTCAAGCTGGCAATCCACTCGGCAACCACAGGGGGCATCGTGGCCTCCGAAGTGGCTGTTGCTTCACTTGCAAGCAGCGATGTATCCAACTGGAATGTCGCCACCCTTTCAGGGGGGGACGTTGTGGTGGCCTACTGCAAGAGTGGCTCCAATGACTTTGCTTTCAAGCGCTTCAACGCTGCAGGAGCACTGCAAGGCGCTGAGGTTGGCGTGGAGGCCGGCGCATCGCCCACATTCATTGGCGTGCTCGCCCTGACTTCAGGCGGCTTTGTGCTGCACTACTACCGGTACACCGCCACCGCCGCCTACAAGTTTGCCCGCTTTGCGGCCAACGGCGCGCAACAGGGAGGCTTGACCACCCTGGCACTGGGTTCGCCCAACCGCAGCGTAAGCCCCTTTGAACGCAGCGCCATGGAACTGAGCAATGGCAACCTGGGGTTTGTAGACCCTGGCAGCAATACCAGTGCTGCGGTTCGCCTGTACGACGCCGCGGGCAACTTTCTTTCTACCGTGCTGGCAGCGACAGGCGCTGCGGGCATGCCGAATACGGTGTGCATCTGCCCACGCCAGTTTGGCGGCTTCTGGCTGACGGTGGGAGGGCAGCTGTATGAATTCGACAACGCTGGCAATGGTCTGCGGCAGTCGTCTGTGCCCAGCAATACCCCGTTCCTGCTGTTTGACAGGCCAGGCACCGGGCCTTTGATGGCGGTGTATCTGGCAGGTGCGTTCACCACCCACCTCATTGGGTGGAACACGGAGTTGACGATGACCGAGGGAATCACGGTGGACTCACTGGGCTATGCGTTGTCCTATGCGTGGTTCGAGGTGCTTTCCAACGGCCTTGTGGCTGGGGTCAATGTCGGGACCCCTTCGTTTGGAGCTGTGCGCCTGTCCGTTTCGATACCGCAAGCATCTTCCATCCTTGGCATCGCGCAGGAATCTGCCGTGCCGGGTGCCCAGGTGCGCGTGGCCACCGCAGGAAAGTTCGTCACGAACCAATCGTTCAACGGCCCCGCATTCGACCGCCGCAGTGCGACCCCACCCGGCACCCGGGGTGTTGCCCTGGGTAACACCGTGATCTTGGGCGGCTTGGCGGGGTAGCGCGCTGCAGGTGCGGCGGGACGCCGCCTCGGTGGCCCGGCGATGGCGCTTGCATGCAGCAATCAGCAATGTTTTCTTGTATACGCGGGTCCATAGGCTCTATGCTCCGGATGTTTCACCATTTTTGGAGCTGTTTGTGGCCGTCGCCCTCTCTGCAGAACTTGAAGTCACCATCCTGAACCGCGCGTTCAACGACCAGTCCCCCTCGAGCACCGTTTTCTACCAGCAGAAGATGGCCGCCGGTTTCACTCCGCAAAGCTGGCAGGACTATGCCTTCCAGTTTGGCGCCAACTACCAGCACCTGTCGTCGGGGGCTCTGGCGTTGCAGATCGCGACCAACATGGGCCTGGGGTCCAACCTGGGCGTGCAGGGCGCGCTGCTGTCGTACCTGGACGCCGTGGGCAAGGAAAATGTGGGCATCGTTGCCGTGCAACTGGGCCACATCCTGCTGGGACTGGAGCATGCCACCGGTGACATGGAGGTCTTCAACGCCCCCGCAGCAGCCTGGGCCAAGGAGGTTGCCGAGTCGTACATGTACTCCACCAACTCGGCCAACGGCAGCCCTTCGCCCAAGGGCGCCTTCGCGGCCAGTGCAGGCTGGAGTTCCGCCGTGGAGCACCAGCCGACCGACGCTGCTGCAGCCGTGCAGTTGGTCGGTGTGGACACCGGGGCTTTGCTGGCCTGAGGGATGTCTGTGTCGCTGCCGGGCTGCTGGCGGCTCGGCCAGCCCCATCAGGCGGTGGCGGCGTGCAGGCCCAGCAGCTCCCGCGCTTCCTGCGGTGAGGCCACGCTGCGCCCCGCATCACGCGCGACCTGGGCCAGTTGGGCAATCAATGGCCCATTCGACGTGGCCTTGCTGCCATCGGGCAGGTAGAACGTGTCTTCCAGCCCCGTGCGCAGGTGGCCACCCAGCTCGGCCACGCGCTGGTGCACGGGCCAGATCTCCTGGCGGCCGATCACGGTGGCCTGCCAGGGGGCATCCTTGATCTTGAGCTTGAGCAAGATGGGCAGTAGGTCCGGGTCGGCCGGCATGCCTGATTCGACACCCATCACAAAGTTGTACTCGGGCAGGCGCTCGGTGTACATGCCGGTCTGCACGTACATCTCCACGCAGCGCACGATGCCCACGTCAAAGCATTCGAATTCGGGCAGGGTGTTGGTCGCCAGCATCACATCGATGAAGTCCTTCACCTTGGCGGGCTGGTTGTCGAACAGCATGGGTGGCCAGGCCCAGGTGCCGTTGCTGCGCACCTTGAGGTAGTTGAGCGAGCCGGCGTTGCAGGCCGCCATCTCGGGCCGGGTGGCGCGCAGGCAGTCGAGCGGGCCCTGGTAGTGCGGGCCTACCACGCCGGTGGTCTGGTTGATGATGAGGCCGGGGCATTCCTCGCGCATGGCCTGCACGCAGTCGCGCGCCACCTGCGGGTCCCACGAGGGCAGGTGGCCCTTGCCCGCCTCCTGCTGGCGAAAGTGCACGTGCACCACGGCGGCGCCGGCATCCACCGCGCGGCGTGCCTCGCGCGCCAGTTGCTCGGGCGTCACGGGCACATGGTGCTGCGTGGGATCGGTCAGCACGCCGGTGATGGCGCAGGTGATGATGGCTTTGTCGGAGTGGGTCGTCGTCATGGTGGGTGTCCTCAGATTCCGAGCTGGCGGGCCGCCAGGTCCTTCATGATTTCCTCGGCACCGCCGCCGATCATCATGACCTTGACCTCGCGGTAGATGCGTTCGCTCACGGTGCCGCGCATGTAGCCCATGCCGCCCAGTATCTGCACGGCCTGGTCGGCGCAGAACTGCATGGTCTGCGTGGCGTGGTTCTTGAGCAGGCAGACCTGGGCCACCCAATCGGCGCCGGTGTGGCCTGCATCGGCCTGCGCGGCCACCGATTCGAGCCAGGCGGCGGTGGAGTGGATGCGCATCTGCATGTCCACCAGCTTGTGGCGTATCACCTGGTGCGCCACCAGCGGCGCTCCAAAGGTCTTGCGCTGGCGCGCCCAGGCCAGGGCCTCGTCGTAGCAGGCTTGCGCAAACCCCAGGGCCGATGCGGCCAGGCCAAAGCGCTCGCCATTGAAGTTGCCCATGATGGTGCGAAACCCATCGCCCTCGGCACCCAGCAGGTAGCGCGCGGGCACGCGCACGTTGTCGAAGCGCAGGTGCGCGGTGTCGGAGCACAGCCAGCCCATCTTGGAAAGTTGGCTGCGCGACAGGCCGGCACTGTCGCCCGGCACCAGCAGCATCGATATGCCGCCGCTGCCCCGGCTGCCGGCCTCGCCCGTGCGCACGGCCACGGTGATCCAGTCGGCGCGCATGCCCGAGGTGATGAACACCTTCTCGCCGTTGACCACATACTCGTCGCCCTCGCGCCGCGCGGTGGTGGCCAGCTGCGCCACGTCGGAGCCGCCGCCAGGCTCGGTGATGGCCAGGGCCGCAATGCGCTCGCCCGCCAGCACGGGCGGTATCACCTCATCGCGCACCGCATCGCTGCCATGTGCCAGCACCGGTGGCAGTCCGATGTTGTGCGAGAGCAGGCTGGCCAGCACGCCGCCGCTGGTGCCGTAGCGGCACAAGGCCTGCCACAGCGGCAGGGGGC
>NZ_AKJX01000071.1 GCF_000276605.1 Acidovorax sp. CF316
CAAGGCCCCGGCCAAGGCGGCCGGCGGTGGGGATGACGAGTGGGAGAGCTTCTGACGCTTGCTTGATGGGGTCAAGCGCCTTGTCTGACAGCGCCGCGGCCTGACAGACGGCGCCATCTGCAAGGCACGGGGCTTACAACGGAGGGGTGGCTGGCCTTGCCCCTGGGCATCGCTGGCCGATCCCTTCACTTCCCAGGAGAAGCCCATGGTCCCCACCACCACCAAAGCCGCCGCCCTGGACCAGGACCTCGCCCAGCAGGCGCGCCCTGGCCACGGCATTCCCTCGCAGGATCCCGATCCCGCAGCACAGCTGCCTTTGTCGGATGCCGAGAAAGAGCGTGAATCCCAGTCGGCCCTCGTGGGCGGCGGGGTCGTGGCCGGCGCCGCGACCGGAGCTGCCGTCGGGGCAGCTGTGGGTGGACCCGTGGGCGTGGTCGTCGGGGGCACACTGGGCGTCGTGGCCGGTGCCCTTGGTGGTGCAGCCGCCGGCGCGGTCACCCGACCGGACGAACCCAGCAGCACCATTCCCGGACCGGCGGAGCACGAAGTCGTCCGCACCGGGGAAACCGGGCGCGAGGACCTCAACCGCTGAGGCAGGGCCAGGTTCCGCCATGAAAAAACCCGCCTTGGCGGGTTTTTTCATGGCTGCTGTCTCTGCCCTGGACTTATCCAGGCCGGTGGGGGTTGGGGAACACCAGTTGCAGCCCCGGCAGCGTCGGGCGCTTGAAGGCCTGCCACTCGGCCTTCGGCCCGGAGGGTTGGGCCAGCCGGTCGGCCACCACCCACCAGGCGCTCGGGTTCAGGCCAATGCCGAAGTGGCTGGCCACCACCTCGATGTTCTCGGTGTGCGGGTTGTGCGCTGCCGGCGCCTGCAGGCTGCCGCGCCAGGCCACCACGCCATCGCTGCGCGAGTAGATGCTGGAGGTGGGCACCGGGGGCGCCTCGGGCAGGTTGTAGCTGGCCACTTCGCGCTCGATGCTGCGGCCACTGGCGAACTGGTAGATGCGCCAGGCATTGGTGGAGGTGTGCGGGCCGGCAAAGGGCGTGCCCAGCGTCACCACGCAGCGCACCAGGTCGGGCAGCTCCTTGGCCAGTTCGCGGGCATAGATGCCGCCCAGGCTCCAGCCCACCAGGCTCACCTTGCCGCCGCTGCGCTGTGCGGCCTGCTGCAACTGCTGCTTGGCGTGGTCCAGCACACCTTCGCGCGGGCCCAGGTTCAGGCCCTGGCCCCAGCCCTGGGTGTCGTAGCTGCGTGACTCCAGGTAGCGGCGCAACGGCGCCGTGGTGGCGTCGCCGGCCGATAGCCCCGGAAACACGATGACGGTGTGCCCGTCACCCTGGGGTGCACGCTGCAGCACGGGCCAGGCGGGCAGCACGGCACCGAATTCCCAGGGCGCGCGCAACTCCAGCGCCAGCAAAGACAGGCCGGGGGCTGGCATGGGGTGGGGGTGGGTCTCTTTTTTGGTGAACAGCGTCATCAGGTCATTCCAGGGGGCTCAAGGCGACTGCCCGGCGGTGTCAGGAGTGGCGGCCAGGGCGCCAGCGGTCCAGCAACCCGCCATTCGACAAGCTGGGTAACGGTAACATTTTTTGGCACCGGAACCCGCCCCGGGAGTGGAGGCACCTCTCCAATGAGGCAGGACCCAGCCCTTTGCAACCTGGGGCAGGGTGGCGTCTGGCGATGGCAGCAACCGGCTTGTATCGACCATGCATGTGCCAGATTTTGTTCTGAAATGTAACTTTTCACTGCTATGCTTTTGGGAGTGCCCGCGGCCTCCTGGCCCGACCCGGTAGCGCATGCCTTCCCCTCCCGAATCTCCCCTCCCATGACCCAAGCCTTTGCTGCAGCCTCTCCCGAAACCCCTTCCCGCACTGCCCAGCCTGCCGGCCGCGCAGGGGAGTACCTGAGCTTTCGCCTGGGGGCGGAGGAGTACGGCATCGACATCCTGCGCGTGCAGGAAATCCGCTCCTACGAGCAGCCCACCCGCATGGCCCATGCACCGGACTTCATCAAGGGGGTGATCGACCTGCGCGGGCGCATCGTGCCGATCCTGGACCTGCGCGTGAAGCTCCAATGCCCCGAGGCGAGCTATACCGACTTCACGGTGGTCATCATCCTGGACATGGGGGCCTTGCTGGTCGGCGCCGTGGTGGATGCCGTGGCCGACGTGGTCACCCTGACCCCGGAGCTCATCAAGCCCGTGCCGCAGTTCGAGCCCCAGGGCCACCTCGACCCGGCCTTTGTCGCCGGCATTGCCAGCGTGGGCGAGCGCATGCTGATCCTGATGGACATCGAGGCGCTGCTCAGCAGTGGCGAATTAGGACTGGTCAGGAACGCAACGCACGGATAACGTGAAAAACACCCAAAAACCAACCAACGAGGGACCGGATGAATCGCTTGAATATTTCCACACGGCTGGTGGTGGCCTTTGCCGCCATGGTGCTGCTGCTGATCGCCCTGGGAGGGGTGGCGCTGGCACGCTCTGCCAGCCAGCGCGCGGCGCTCAATGACATCGTTACCACGCGCATCCCCATCACCAGGGCCATGGGCGCGCTGGCCGACGGGGTGAATGTGCAGGCGATCCAGTTCCGCAACCTGGCGATCTTCTCCTCGGAGGCCATCGTCAAATCGTCGCGCGACCAGATCGGCACGGCACGCTCGACGATCGCCAAGCAGCTGGAAACGCTCACCGCGCTGATCCAGTCCGAGAAGGGCAAGGAGAGCCTGGCACGCATGCAGCAGCACCGCGCAGAGTTCCTGCGGCTGGGGGACCAGTACCTGGGCTTGATCGCCAAGGACCAGAAGGACGAGGCATTGAAGCTGCTTGTGGAGCAGTTGCGCCCGGTCCAACTGGCCTACCAGAAGGAGATCCAGGAGCAGGTGGACTACCAGGCAAAGGTCACGGGCGCTGCCGGTGACCGGGCCGAGGCCGCGGCCAGTGCCCTGCAGCGCGACGTGCTGATCGCCGGCGCCCTGGCCATCGCCATGGCGATCTTCCTGGCCATCA
>NZ_AKJX01000072.1 GCF_000276605.1 Acidovorax sp. CF316
CGTTGCATCTCCATGACGGGCAAAGGCTGAGACGCTGCAGCGCTCGCGGGCAAGCCATGCCGCACCTCAGTACGAGGTGCACTGGCGCCCACTGGGCTGGGGCCACCTATGGAACTGCCAGCCGTTGGTGCTTGGGTCGCGGTGGGCGCAAGCTGTGCGGCAGTTCTGGCCCGGGGCAAGGTGGCCGTTGCCGATGCGCGCTGAGACCCCCGATCTGCCTGCGTGCCAACCGGGCCAGCCGGTGCAGCGGGTGGGCGGCTGGGCACCTGCTGTGCCAGTGCCGCCTGGTCCACGGGGACCAGGGTCACGCCTGCGAATGGCTCGGCACCGAGCACGCCGCCGGCCTGCAGGTGCGCCAAGATGGCTGCCTGGTCGCCTCCAACCACGAGCATGCCGGAGTCCAGGGCCTGGACCTGTGCGTCTATGGGGGCGGTGGCCTGGGGCTGGGGCGCTGTTGCAGGTGCGCTTGCGGGAAGTGGGTTTTTTCAGGACGGCGAGTAGCTCGTCAACCTTAACTCACCCATTAAACGACCAACTGGACGGATCCCGAGCGCGCCTATGGCCTCGCTCTTCTCTCCAGGGGTTTCCCCATCGATTCCTGCGTGCCAGAACCGACGCACCCATCACTTCCAGCGATTCAAGAATCGTAGAAATTTATTTCATTCTTTGTCGTAATAATTTTTCATCCAGTGATCAATGTCCATTCCTTCCTTTGCGACAAAGTACACAAAGAGTTTTGCATTTCCAAGACTTGCCCCTTTTCCGAGGAGATGTCTTATGTATTTTTCCGCATCCAATCGTGCAAGTTTGCGCACGTCCTCCAGATGTAGGTTGTATACATCTCTGTAATCACGACAGCTTCCCTCCTCCTGAGAAATATCCCTCCCAAGATCACGATTCAGGAACTCTAGAGTGGAATCATATAACCCAGCCATAGCAAATCCTTTAACAGTTATTTTTTCCTGGCAATTATATTAACCTTGCTAGGAACATCCTTGAGTCCATCGGCGTCAATAGGGTCCTTCAATGTTATCTCGAAGGCCTCGTATCCAACTTTCCCCCTGGCCTTGCCGAACGATATATCTCTTATCGCGGCCTGCGCCCAATAATTTTTCGTTCCATTGTGATTGCTTTTACGATGCTTGTCGAATTCTTTTTGGAAATTTTTGAGATTTTCTTCAGCCAGCTTGCCAGGCAAGGCAATCGGGGGGCTCCCCGTGGTTTCAATGTAATAAGAAATCAATTTTCTCAATATTGCCTCGGTCACTCCAGGGGTGTTGATTATCACGTGCTCCTCTGTTGATTTTATTTTTGCCCTTTTTGAAATGCTCAAGATTGGGCCGTTATCTGTTATTTCCACGCTGGCAAAATCAACATCCTCTCCGTCCACGAGCATCGTAATGGCGTTACTTGGGTCGTTGTCCGTAGTTATTCGAACCTTGAAGTCTGTGAGCGGAACCGGACGCGGATTGTTCTCCGACCCCAGCGGGCCTTTCTCCGGCGCCGCACCCGCACCGTCCTTGCCTGCATCGCGGCTCATCTGGATGGGAAGGTACGGGGCGGAAGGTGCGCTGCCATTGGGCCGCTCAATACCGTTCTGCGGCGGGGCCGAGGCTGAGCGCTCCAACTGCGCAATACCAAACGCCAGATCCACCAAATCCTGCCCATCA
>NZ_AKJX01000073.1 GCF_000276605.1 Acidovorax sp. CF316
CGAGTCCCGTCCACTCCGCCATTATGAAAGCCGATGCAAATTTCTGATTTGCATCGGCTTTTTCGTTGGCGATTTTGATTTATGGGCGTTCTCGGGTGCAAATGCACCGGGCAAATGTCTCGGAAGGTGGTGATGGCGCGGCTGCTTTTGCACTACCTTGGTCTTGCAGCGCGGTGCATCATCCGCATCGCTCCGTGCCTGCATTGACCTTGCCCGCGGACGGGCTCCTCGACTGCGACTTGGCTGTGCCAAGGGCAAGGGGAACCCTGCGAAGAAGAACCTGATGCCATCATGTTGACTGGATTGGTCGAGAGTTTGAGCGGATGAGGTGCATGCGCTGCGCCATGTGTCCCTAGAATTTCGGTGCGTCCCGGTACCTGTCGGCCACCGGATTCTTCACTGCCCATCCAAGGATGAGACCTTCCATGCAACTCACCAGCCACAGCTTCAAAGACGGCCAGGCCATTCCCGGCGAATTTGCCTTTGCCGTCCCCGATGCCGCATCGCATGTCGCGCTGTCGGCCAACCGCAATCCGCACCTCGCGTGGAGCGGCGCGCCGCAGGGCACGCAATCGTTCGTTGTGGTCTGCCACGACCCCGACGTGCCCAGCCGGGGCGATGATGTGAACCAGGAGGGCCGCGAAGTGCCCGCCACGCTGCCGCGCGTGGATTTCTTCCACTGGCTGCTGCTCGACATTCCGGCCGGCACCACGCAGATCGAGGCGGGCGCGCAGTCGGATGCCGTCACGGCGCGCGGCAAGAGCGGCCCGGCAGCACCCGGCGGCCTGCGCCATGGCATCAACGACTACACCGGCTGGTTCGCGGGCGACGAGCAGATGAAGGGCGACTACTACGGCTACGACGGCCCCTGCCCCCCATGGAACGACACGCTGGTGCACCACTACGTCTTCACGGTGTATGCCCTGGCCACGCCGACCCTGGCCGTCACCGGGCCGCTGACCGGTGCGAACTTGCAGGCGGCCCTGGCTGCGGCCCCGGTGCTGGCCCAGGCCCGCCTGACCGGTCTCTACAGCCTCAATCCTGCGGTACCTGCCGTTTGAGTGCCGCGGGGTCACGGCTGCCGGCCGCCATGCCAGGGGAGGGCGCCGGCAGGGACGCGGGCTGGTGGTTGCCGGCTGGCGCACCCGTGCTGCGGCGTGGGCTGTGCAGCCTGGCCCAGCCCTGCCTGAAGCAGCCGCAGTGCACGCCGCGTTTCCTGTTCCACGAGGCGACCCTGGTGCTGGTGGCGTCAGGCCGGCTGCAACTGGACGATGGCAGTGGTGGCCCGGCGGTGGTGGCGGATTCGCCGGCCTCGTTGCTGCTCGTCGGGCCCAACACCTGCGCAGAACTGGTGAAGACACCGAGCGGTGACGCGCAGCGTTTTCGCTCCGTGCTGCTCACGCTGTCGGCCGACCTGCTGGAGGCTTTCCACCGCGCCCGGCCACCGGGCGTGGCGGAGGTCGCTGCCGTTGCCGCACCTTGGCGGCAGATGCCGTTGGACGATGACCTCGCCGAGACCCTGCGGCAGGTGCTGGACAGCGCTGGCGCGGCGGGCGTGAGCGACGAGCGCCTGCGTTACCGCCTGATGGACCTGCTGGCTGCCTTCGCGGAGCGGGGCCATCTTTTCAGGGCGGCCCCGCAGCAGGGCACCGCTTGGCGTTTGCGCACACTGATCGGCGAAACGCCCGAACGCCACTGGACGGCGCAGGAGGCCGGGCGCGCGCTGGCGATGAGCGAGGCCACCCTGCGGAGGCGCCTCGCCCGCGAGCAGGTGCGCTTCGACGCGCTGCTGGTCGACATCCGCATGCACCATGCCCTGATGCTGGTGCAGACCACCTCCTGGAGCATCCCGCGCATCGCGCAGGCCTGTGGCTACCAGTCCCGCGCGCGCTTTGCCGAGCGCTTTCGTGCGCGCTTCGGCTACCTGCCCTCGGCCGTCCGCTAGGCGCGTCTCCGGTCCTGTATTTCCTGTGCCCTGGCCGCCGGGCGGCGGGCAGTCGTCCTACACCGATTCAGGACGCAGCCGCCATGGCAGCGCGTGCGCAAGCGCCCACCATGGGCCGACCCGCCCCCACAGGACCCAAAAATGCAACAAGCGACTGCGCTGCCGATATCCCGGCGCGACCTGTTGATCGCCAGCGCTGCCACCGGCGCGGCCACGGCGACCCTGCCCGCAGACGCCCAGACCACGGCGGCCCCCCAGCCGCCCGGCGTCGTCTTCCCGATTCCCATGGCCAAGGTCGCGTTCATCGTGAACAGCCAGCCGCGCGAGCTGGAGGTGGACACCCGCACCACGCTGCTCGACGCGCTGCGTGAGCACCTGCAGCTCACCGGCACCAAGAAGGGCTGCGACCATGGCCAGTGCGGCGCCTGCACGGTGATGGTGGACGGCCGGCGCATCAATGCCTGCCTCACGCTGGCCGTGATGCACGAGGGCGCACAGGTCACCACCGTGGAGGGCCTTGGCACGCCACGCAACCTGCACCCCCTGCAGGCGGCCTTCGTGAAGCACGACGGCTACCAGTGCGGCTACTGCACGCCAGGGCAGATCTGCTCGGCCGTGGGCGTGCTCGACGAGATCCGCCGCGGCATTCCCAGCCATGTGAGCGCCGACCTCACGGCACGGCCGCTGCTGTCGGCCGACGAACTGCGCGAGCGCATGAGCGGTAACATCTGCCGTTGCGGCGCCTACTCGAACATCGTGGATGCCATCACGGAAGTGGCTGGCATGGCGGGAGGCAAGGCATGAAGCCCTTTACCTACGAACGGGCGCAATCGCCCGCCGAGGCCGCCGCCGCCGTGGAGCGGGTGCCCGGCGCCAAGTTCATCGCGGGTGGCACCAACCTGCTGGACCTGATGAAGCTGCAGATCGAGAACCCCGTGCACCTGGTGGACGTAAACGCATTGCAGCTCGACCGCGTGGAGCCCGCGCTGGACGGCGGCCTGCGCATCGGTGCCCTGGTGCGCAACACCGACCTGGCGGCGCACGAGCGTGTGCGCCGCGACTATGCCGTGCTGTCGCGCGCCCTGCTGGCGGGCGCCTCGGGCCAGCTGCGCAACAAGGCCACCACGGCCGGCAACCTGCTGCAGCGCACGCGCTGCCCTTATTTCTACGACACCCACATGCCCTGCAACAAGCGCCAGCCGGGCAGCGGCTGCAGCGCCATCGGCGGGGTCACGCGCCAGCATGCGGTGGTGGGCACCAGCCCGGCCTGCATCGCCACGCACCCGAGCGACATGGCGGTGGCCCTGCGAGTGCTCGACGCCAGGGTGGAGACCGTGCGCGGCGATGGCCGCACGCGGGTGATCCCGATCGCCGACTTCCACCGCCTGCCCGGCACCACGCCGCAGGTGGAGACCGTGCTGGCCCCGGGGGAGCTCATCACTTCCGTGACGTTGCCCCGGCCGGTGGGCGGCACGCATATCTACCGCAAGGTGCGCGACCGTGCCTCGTACGCGTTTGCGCTGGTCTCGGTGGCGGCCATCGTGCAGCGCAATGGCACGGGCCGCATCGCCCTGGGTGGTGTGGCCCCCAAGCCCTGGCGGATGGAGGCGGCCGAGGCCGAGCTGCCCAGCGGGGCCAGGGCCACGATGGCCAGGTTGCTGGCCGGCGCCCAGCCGGGGCACGACAACGCCTTCAAGCTCGCACTGGCCGAGCGGACCCTGGCTGCCGTGCTGGCGCAGGCGAGGAGCTGACGCATGAAATTCGACACCCCCGCCACCACCAACCCCATCGACCAGCTGCGCTTCATCGGCAAGGCGACCGACCGCATCGACGGGCCGATGAAGACCAGCGGCACGGCGCCCTATGCCTACGAACGCCACGACGCCGTTGCCCGCCCCGCCTATGGCGTGGTGGTCGGTGCCGCGATTGCCAAGGGCCGCATCGAATCCATGGACCTGCGTGCCGCGCAGGGCTCGCCCGGTGTGATCACCATCGTGACCGCCAAGACGGCGGGCACCCTGGGCCAGGGCAAATTCAACACCGCGAAACTGCTCGCCGGACCCGAGGTGCAGCACTACCACCAGGCCATCGCCCTGGTCGTGGCCCATACCTTCGAGCAGGCGCGCGCGGCGGCGCAATTGGTCAAGGTGCAGTACACACGCATGCCTGGCCAGTTCGATCTTGCCGCCGCGCGGCCTTCGGCGCACCAGCCGCCCGAGCAGGATGGCTCGCCTGCCGACACCCGCAAGGGCGGCTTCGAGAAGGCCTTCGATGCCGCGCCCGTGCAGCACGATGCCACCTACACCACGCCCGACCAGTCGCACGCCATGATGGAGCCGCATGCCACCACGGCGGCGTGGACCGGCGACAAGCTCACCGTGTGGAGCTCCAACCAGATGGTCGACTGGAGCGTGGGCGACCTGGCCAAGACCCTGGGCATCCCCAAGGACAACGTGCGCCTGGTCTCGCCCTTCGTGGGCGGGGGCTTCGGCGGCAAGCTGTTCATCCGCGCCGACGTGCTGCTGGCCGCCCTGGGCGCCAAGGCGGCGCGCCAGCCCGTGAAGGTGGCGCTGCAGCGGCCCCTGATCGCCAACAACACCACGCACCGGCCCGCGACCATCCAGCGCATCCGCATCGGCGCAGCGAAGAACGGCAAAATCAGCGCCATCGCGCACGAGAGCTGGTCGGGTGACCTGCCCGAGGGCAAGCCCGAGACGGCCGTGAACCAGACGCGCCTGCTCTATGCCGGGGCCCACCGGCTCACGGCCACACGCCTGGCCGTGCTCGACCTGCCCGAGGGCAATGCCATGCGCGCCCCGGGCGAGGCGCCCGGCTTGATGGCGCTGGAGATCGCCATGGACGAGATGGCCTACAAGCTGGGCATCGACCCGGTGGAGCTGCGCGTGATCAACGACACCCAGGTGGACCCCGAAAAACCCGAGCGCCCGTTTTCGCAACGCCAGCTCATCGAATGCCTGCGCACCGGCGCCGCGCGCTTCGGCTGGGGCCAGCGCCGTACCGAGCCCGCCCAGGTGCGCGATGGCCGCTGGCTCGTGGGCATGGGCGTGGCGGCGGCCTTTCGCAACAACCTGGTGATGAAGTCGGGCGCGCGCGTGCGGCTCAGCCCACGCGGTGGGGTCACGGTGGAGACCGACATGACCGATATCGGCACCGGCTCCTACACCATCATCGCCCAGACAGCTGCCGAAATGCTGGGCGTGCCGATCAGCAAGGTGATGGTGCGCCTGGGCGACTCGGCGTTCCCGGTGTCTGCCGGATCGGGCGGGCAGTGGGGCGGCAACTCGTCCACTGCGGGGGTGTATGCGGCCTGCGTCAAGCTGCGCGAAGCGGTTGCGCAGAAGCTGGGCATGCCACCCGAGGCGGCCCAGTTCGCCGACGGCATGGTGCGCACGGGCGAGCGCTCCGTGCCGCTGGCCGATGCGGCGGCCG
>NZ_AKJX01000074.1 GCF_000276605.1 Acidovorax sp. CF316
GGCAGGGCCAGCAGGCGCAGCCGCCACGGCAGGCGCATGGCCAGCAGCAGGCCGCCAGCCAGGGCCGCCGCACCGGCCCACAGCGGCGCCACGGGCAGGTACAGCACAGCCATGGGCCAGGTGGCCAGCCACTGCAGCAGGGCTGCCAGCGGCTGCAGGCTCCACAGCGCCAGGTTCCACAAGGGCACGCAGAGCACCCCGCCCAGCGCCAGCGGCGTGACGACGAGGGTGACCCAGGGGATCGCCACCAGGTTGGCCACAAAGCCCACCAGCGACACCTGGCCGAACAGCAGCAGGGACAGCGGCGTGAGCGCCAGCGTGACCACCCACTGCTCGCGCAGCAGCGCCAGCACACGCGCCCGGCCCCGGGGCGGCGCGCCACCCACGGCCCGGGTGTCGGTGGCAAACAGCACCGCCACCGCCACGAAACTGAGCCAGAAGCCCGCTTGGTGCAATGCCCAGGGGTCCACCCAGACCACGGCCGCGCAGGCCAGCAGCCACACCTGCGGCCAGGGCCAGCGGCGGCCCGAGAGCTGCAGCAGGGCCACCGTGGCCAGCATGGTCACCGTGCGCTGCGCAGGCACGCCCCAGCCGCTGAAGAGCGCGTAGGCCGCGGCCAGCAGCACCCCGGCCACCAGCGCCGCCGTGGGCGCCGGCACGGCCAGGCACAGGCGCGGCGAGCGGCGCCACAACGCGCCCACCGCCAGCGCGGCGAGCCAGGCAAACAAAGTGATGTGCAGGCCCGAGATGCTCATCAAATGCGCGACGCCGGTCGCGCGGAACACGTCCCAGTCGGCCCGGTCGATGGCCCGCTGGTCGCCCGTGACCAGCGCCGCCACCACGCCAGCCATGCGCGCGCGGCCCGGGTCGTCGGGGTCCAGGCCCGGCGCCAGGCGCGCCAGGATGGCATCGCGCACCGACTGGCGCGCCTGCTCCACCGGGTACTGCCAGGTGCTGGCCAGGCGCACCGGCGCCTGGTCCTTGGGGCCCGTGCGCACCGTGCCGGTGGCCTGCACGCCCTGCTCCCAGGTCCAGAGCTCGTAGTCGAAGCCATGCGGGTTGCTCAGGCCATGCGGTGCGCGCGGGCGGATGGTCATTTCCCAGCGCTCGCCCGCATGCAGCGCCGGTGGCCGGCGTTGCGGCTCCAGCGGCCGCACGGTCGTGGTCGCGCTGGTGGCGCCGAAGAAGAAGCCGCCGTACCAGGAGACGTCCATGCGTTCGGGCAACTGCACGGGCTGGCGCGCGGCCCTCGCAGCCTCGCCCGGCAGCCAGGCCGATTCCACATCCAGGCGCAGGCGCACGCCCGCCTCGTTGACCTGCGGCATGGCAGCGATGGTGCCGATGACGCGGATGTTCTGCCCCTCCAGCGCCGGGTCCAGCGCGCCCTGCAGGTAGACGGTGGCACGCAGGCCGGTGGTGGCAAACAGCAGCCCGGCGCCGGCACAGGCAACGAGCAACCGGCACAGCCAGCGGCGTGACACACCGGCAGAGCCGGCGAAGAGCCCCGAGAATCCCCATGCAAGGGCCGCACAGGCCAGCACCGCCGCATAGCCATGCCAATGCCACAGCACCGGCTGCTGCAACTGCAGCGCCGCCCCCACCAGGCTGCCCGCCAGCAGCGCGGGCAGGCGCCACAGAACCGGCGCGCCATTGCGCGCAGCCGCCACCGGGACTCCGGTGGGGCGGGCTAGCACGGCAGCAAGGGGTTCGGGCATGCGCGCATGCTAAACCGCGGGCGCAACAGGCCTTCGCCGACCACCCGGGCGCCTGGGTATGTAACACTCCCGTGCTGCCCTGGCCTGGCCCGGTGAACATCGCCACCGGCTGCCGCGGGCCCGATCCACCACCTCCAACCAAGGACGACGACCATGAGCGTTTACGACAAGCTTTCCGAACTGAACATCACCCTGCCGCCGGTGTCGGTGCCTGCGGCTGCCTACGTGCCCTACGTGCAGACCGGCAACCTGGTGTTCCTCTCCGGCCACATCGCGCGCAAGGACGGCAAGCCCTGGGCGGCCCAGTTCGGCCACAACATCAGCACCGAAGAAGGCAAGAGCGCCGCGCGCGCCGTGGCCGTGGACCTGCTGGGCACGCTGCATGCGGCCACCGGCGGCGACCTGAACCGCATCAAGCGCATCGTGAAGGTCATGAGCCTCGTGAACTCGACCGGCGACTTCACCGAGCAGCACCTGGTGACCAATGGCGCCAGCGAGCTGTTCGGCCAGGTGTTCGGCGACAAGGGCGTGCATGCGCGCAGTGCCTTCGGCGTGGCGCAGATCCCCATGGGTGCCTGCGTGGAAATCGAGCTCATCGCAGAACTGGCCTGAAGCATCTGCCGGCCAGGCCCACCCGGGAAACCCGGGAAAGGCAGCCTGGTCAGAACGACTCCCAGTCCTCCTCCGCCCCCTGGGCCAGGGCTGGTGAGCGTGCGGGCGCGGCCTTGGCGGGCGCAGCGGCTTTTGCGGCCGGCTTGCCGGCTGCCTGGGTAATGCGCGGTGCGGTGGGCTTGGCGCTGGCAGCCGGCCGGGCCGGTGGCGCCGGTGTGTGCGCCGCGCGCATCGGCGGCGCCACGCCGCCACA
>NZ_AKJX01000075.1 GCF_000276605.1 Acidovorax sp. CF316
GGCGGCACCAGCCACGGCAGCCAGCACGGCCACGGCACCGCAGGCCCGCCCTTCCCTGTCCAGCGCCATCTTCGGCGGCGACTTCTGGCGCCTTACGCGCGACCACCTGTGGCTGGTGGCGGTGTCGGTAGGCATCGCGGTGCTCATCGGCATTCCGCTGGGCACGCTGGCCGCGGCGCGGGCGTGGCTGGGCCAGGGCATCCTGGGTTTCGTCGGCCTGCTGCAGACCGTGCCATCGCTGGCGCTGCTGGCCGCGCTGATCCCGCTGCTGGGCCGCATCGGCACCGTGCCCGCCATCGTGGCGCTGAGCCTGTATGCCCTGCTGCCCATCGTGCGCAACACCGCTGTGGGCCTGCTGCAGGTGCCGCAGGGCACGCGCCAGGCCGCCGTGGCGCTGGGCATGACGCCCGCGCAAAGCTGGCGCTTGGTGCTGCTGCCGCTGGCCCTGCCGGTCATCGTGGCCGGCATCAAGACCGCCACGGTGATGACCGTGGGCACCGCCACCATCGCCGCCTTCATCGGCGCAGGCGGCTATGGCGAGCGCATCGCCCAGGGCCTGGCGCTCAACGACGGCACCACCTTGCTGGCAGGGGCCATCCCCTCGGCCGGGCTGGCGGTGATCTTCCAGGTGGTGTTCGAGGTGGTGGAGCGGATTTTTCGGCGCCAGGGTGCGGCACCCGGCTGATGCGGCCCAAGTAAAAGCGCCCCGGGCGTGAAATGCGTCACACCGCGCCGCTCGCGTGGCCGCTGGCCGGTGCTTCAATGGCGGCTTCGCCACCGCACCGCCCGCATTGATTGCACTGCCCCATGACCACCTACACCAGCCACTGGCACCAGGCCGCAGCAGACAACGCCCAGGGCCCCCTGCTGATCAAGATCACGCTGCTGCCCCATGGCTACGACGGCCATGCCTACTGGAAGCGCCAGGAGGCACGCGCCTCGGACCGCGAGTTCAGGATGGTGGAGGACCTGCGCCTGGACCCCGAGGGTGGCCCCCAGGCCGTGCTGCAGCGCCTGGTGGACCTGCGCCAGGCCCTGGCCCGGCAAGGGTGGCAGGAGATCGTCGTGCACGACAGCCTGACCCTCTTCCCCAAGAACCTGCTGGACCACCGCCCCAAGACCGGGGACGAGTGCCTGATGGACCTGGCCGCGCTGTACACCGAATGCAGCGACCACGAGAACGCCCTGGCCGCCCTGCAGCGCTGCCGCCACAGCGAACAGGCGTGGTACTGGCGCACGGCGGCCCGGCGCGCCCACGCCAACCGGGCACGCGCCAACCCGGGCCCGGGTGCGGACGGCGACTGGGCCGCAGCCGTCGAGCACGCCATGTTCATCATCCACCAGGCCGCAGACACCGACGCCGCGCAGCCGCACGCCATGTACAGTTTTGGCGACAGCTACCGGCACACGGCTTCGCAACTGGCTGCGGCCGCGCAGACCGTTGCCGAGTACCTGCTGAACATCGCCGGCGACCCTGAGCAGGCGATGCAGGCCCTGGCCATCGCCGATGCCACGAACCATGGCACCTCTCAGCTGCAGCAATTGAAGGTGACGGCGCTGCTGCAGCTGGACCGCAGCACCGAGGCCTACGAGACGCACCTGAAGTGGCGCCTGCAGATGCCCGAGGTGCTGGAATCGCCCGGCTACCGGGACTTTATCGAACGCCAGCAGACCCAAGCACGCGACGCGCAGAGCCAGCGGATCAGCCAGCTGCGCTTTGACTTCTCTACGGGCACCCCGGCCTCCGAAAGCGAACTCGAGCAGCTGCTGCGCCATTTTCAGCAACCCTCCCATGCCTACCTGCAGTGGATCAGCCAGGCCGAGCGGCACCAGCTCACCGTGGCCGATGGCGAGAACGAGGAGACCTACACGCTGTTCAGCATCCCGGCCGCCCTCGACAAGCACGAAGAGCTGCTCGGCTGGCTGGCGCTGCACGACGAAAGCTCACCCGAGCTGGCCGAAGAGATACGCAGCGCCATCGCCGACAGCGGCATCGACCCGCGCCACATGCTGCCCATCGTGGGCGACGCGAACTCCTCGGACTGCTTCCTGCTGCGCACGCAGGGCCCGGGCGCGGGCGGCATCTACTTCTGGGCGCATGACGAATGCACCGTGTTCAGCCCCATCGTGGACAGGGCCGACCAGCTGTTCCCCTGGCTGCAGGCGCAGGCCAGGGCGGGCTCGACCTTCGTGCTGTAGGCGCGGTCGCCAGCCAGGCCCAGCCGTGAGGGGGCCGGTGGGATAGTCCCTCCCCGCGCAGTTCCAGCGCGCCAAAAAACCCTTCTGAGAATCCGCTTCCCGCGGTATGGTGGCTGCCGTTGACCGCCGCCATCCCAGGATTCACATCGTTCGCAAGCCCTGTCGCCGCATCGGTGCGGCGTGCAACGGCGCTGCCTTGGAACTTACCCAGAGGGAGAATCGCCATGGACAAGATGACCATCGCCACCCGGCTCGCAGTGGCTTTTGCAGCGATGGTGCTGCTGCTCATGGCACTGGGCGCCACCAGCCTCGTGCGCTCTGCCGACCAGCGCTCCGAGCTGAGCGATGTCATCGACACGCGCGTACCGATCACCAAGGCGCTCGGTGTGCTGGCCAACAGCGTGAACACCCAGGCGATCCAGTTCCGCAACCTGGTGCTGTTCAACTCCGAGCCCATCGCCCGGTCCGCCCACGAGCAGATCGCCTCGTCGCGGGCCACCACGGCCGACCAGTACAAGCTGCTGGACACGCTGATCTCCTCGCCCAAGGGCGAGGAGCTGCTGGCCACCATGCTCAAGGCGCGTGCCGACTTCTACCGCCATGGCGACGAGTTCCTGGCCCTGGTGCAAAAGGGCCAGAAGGACGAGGCCACCAAACTGCTGGAAGAAAAACTGCGCCCCATCCAGCTCGACTACCAGAAGGCGCTGCGTGACCAGGTGGAATTCCAGGCGCACCTCACCGACGAAGCCGGCAAGGAAGCCGAGGCCGCCGCCGCGGCCCTGCTGCGCGACGTGCTGATCGCCGGCGCACTGGCCATCGCCCTGGCGATCTTCCTGGCCATCACCATCATCCGCTCCATCACCCGCCCCCTGGCCCAGGCCGTGCAGGCGGCTGACCGCGTTGCCGCCGGCGACCTCAGCGGCGACATCGTCGTGCAGTCCCGCGATGAGACCGGCCACCTGCTCAGCGCCCTGCAGCGCATGCAGCAAAGCCTGGTGGCCACCGTGACCACGGTGCGCGGCAACGCCGAGAG
>NZ_AKJX01000076.1 GCF_000276605.1 Acidovorax sp. CF316
CGGCGGCCAGCCCTGCCGTGGTGGCCCAGTCGCTGCAGGGCGCCGCTCCCGCCCCATCGCCGCTGGGTCTGGTAGCACCCCAGGTCGGTGCCCAGGCACAGCCTGCGCCCATGCCCGAGCCATTCCAGCCCCAGCGTGCCAATCTGGCCGGCGGCACGACCCAGATGGCGCAGCGCGCCCCGGTGTGCAGCACCTGCGGCCGGGTCGAATCGGTGCAGGCCGTCCAGCAGGCCGAGCCCGCCACCGGGGTGGGCGCGGTTGCGGGCGGCGTGCTCGGCGCCGTGGTGGGCAACCAGATCGGCAAGGGCAACGGCCGCACGGCCGCCACGGTGCTGGGCGCCGTGGGCGGCGGCTATGTGGGCCACCAGGTGGAGCAGCGCTCGCGCACCCGCACGGTGTACCAGGTGGCGATCCGTATGGACGATGGTTCGCTGCGCCGCTTCACGCGCGCGCAGCCACCGGCCGTGGGCACGCCCGTGGCGCTGCAGGGCAAGGGCTACCGCATCGACCACGAGCGCGACAGCCGCCCGAACGGCGGCGGTGGTGGTGCGTACACCAACGCCCCTGCGGGCGCGGTGCGCGTCGCCAACGGCTACTGATCAGCGGCAGGCGCCTTACAGCGCCCGGACCAACTCCGGCACGGCCGTGAACAAGTCCGCCTCCAGCCCATAGTCCGCCACACTGAAGATCGGTGCC
>NZ_AKJX01000077.1 GCF_000276605.1 Acidovorax sp. CF316
GTCGTTGAACGCCCGGTTCAGAGTCGTCGTGATGACGTAAGGCTCAATGAAAATTGTCTTTGCCATCAAAAGCTCCAAAAAAGGCAGACATGTCCAGAGTGCGGAGCAAAGCCTGCAGGCCTAAATTCAGGCGATCACATGAATACATCGCATGGCCGGGATGGCTTGGGTCGCCCCTCATACCGTGGTCCATGAGGCATCGGCCAGTGCGGCCACACCGGTCAGCTTGACCAGGCTGTCGTTTTCACCCAGCGCAGCGGCGCCATCGTTCACGAGGATGTAGGTATCGGCGCCATAGCGGAAGGCAATGGCCTTGTTGGCGCCGGCCGTGGTGGCGGCCAATGACGCAGCTTCCAGCAGCGAGGACGAGGCAGTGATGCTGGCCAACTGTGCGGCGCTGGGAGCGGATTTGGAGGCAGGCGTTGCACTGGTCAACTGGATCACATCGGTCCCGCTCACGAAGTCAGTCACCTCGATCGCACAGCGGCCCAGCGCGGCAGCCGTGCCGATATCCAGGTCGCGTGCGGCAGCGCCCGCCAGAGCCGTGATGTTCAGCACGTCAGCACCGCCGCCCAGTGCAATCCGGTGGGCGTTGCCCGCACCGACGGTGACGGTATCGGCGCCATCGCCCGCTTCGATGACCACACGGGCACCCGAAGCGTCGTTGATGATGAACCTGTCAGCGCCCGAGCCTCCGGCGATACCCACCGACATCAGGCCCGTCGTGGCGAATGTGAGGCCCAGAGCCCCGGTCATGTAGGTGGCGTCGATCACTGCGACATGGGCACCGGTCACGGTGGTGTTCAGGGCCTGGCCACCGGTGATGACGATCTGCTCGGCCGACGCGGCGGTGATCCTGGCGCTGTTGGCAGTCGTTTCCGCCACGGTGCCAGCTTCGCTCCGAACCTTGATGTTTTCGACGCCTGCAACGACCACCTCGTCAGCGCCGGTCGCGTCGGCAAATGCAATGTAGGCAGTATCCGAAGCGCCGGATGTATCCCTGTAGCCGACAGTCAGGATGCCACCCCCTAGGGAATTCTGAATGCCGACGGTAGTGCGCAGCTCCAACCCCGAGAAGCCGACGGCACCGGCAGCTGAATCAATCCAGGCCTCCAGTGTCCCCACCGAGCGGCTTGCATCGAACTGTGCGGCAGCGCCCGCTGTAATGACCACCTTTTCGATGTAGCGCAACGCGGGGGTGACCCGTTCGCCGCCAGCCAACCCAGCCTTCAGCACGTCCAGGTCAATGCGCGCGGGGTCTTCAATCGCATCGGCGCTCGCCAACTGGCCTGGCACCAGGGCCAGGATGGTGTCGTGGTTGCCCGTGGTCTGAAACTGGCGTTGCGTCGCTTCAGGGGACAGCACGTCATTGCCATCGGTCAGGGACAGAGTGACGCCCACGCCCGGTACATACATCTGATCGGGCCCTCGGTTGGTCGCGGGGTCGCTGGAATAGAGATGAGAGGCTGCCAATTCGTTGTTCCAGCGCACGGCGGCAGGCGCATAGACGGCCAGGTCGCCCGTGGCGTTTTCCAGGCCCGAAAGTATCTGGCTCAGTTGCAGGGCGACGATGCCGGCATTGGCCTTGCCGACCGTGGTCATATAGTTAGTCAGTTCGGCCCGCAGCGGGGCGTTGGGCAGCAGACCGAACCGGGCCAGCAGCATGGTGGACAACTGGCCCTCGGTCTGGTCCTGGAACTGGCCAGTGAATGCCCGAGCCACCGCACTGACTCCCGTGGAGTTGATCGCCTCAATGTAGTATGTGTAGGTGTTTTGGCTGGGCGAGGCGTCATAGAAAACTCGAAACAAGGTCGAGACATCTGCATACGCACCTGAAATTTGTGACGGCATCGGACCCTCCTCCGTGCAGTGGTTGTTGATGCGGCAAGCTTAAGCCGGCCACCATCAGAAGGGTGTGCCTGGGGTCACAAAGAAACTTTTGGATACCCGCACGGTATGGGCGGCCCCAAGGGCCGCACTGAATGACCGAACATCGCGGCATTCCACGCCACCGCCGCGGCCTTGTTCACGGCCATATCGCCCGTGGCCTGCTCAAGGCCAGACAGTATCTCGCCCAGTTGCATGGCCACGATGCCCACGTTGCCCTTGCCC
>NZ_AKJX01000078.1 GCF_000276605.1 Acidovorax sp. CF316
TTACGGCCGCCGTTTACCGGGGCTTCGATCAAGAGCTTCTCCTTGCGGATAACCCCATCAATTAACCTTCCGGCACCGGGCAGGCGTCACACCGTATACGTCCACTTTCGTGTTTGCACAGTGCTGTGTTTTTAATAAACAGTTGCAGCCAGCTGGTATCTTCGACTGGCTTCGGCTCGGGGAGCAAGTCCCTTCACCTACGCGCCAGCGTGCCTTCTCCCGAAGTTACGGCACCATTTTGCCTAGTTCCTTCACCCGAGTTCTCTCAAGCGCCTTGGTATTCTCTACCTGACCACCTGTGTCGGTTTGGGGTACGATTTCGTGTTACCTGGAGCTTAGAGGCTTTTCCTGGAAGCAGGGCATCAGTTACTTCACCACCGTGGTGGCTCGTCGTCACGCCTCAGCCTTAAGACACCCCGGATTTACCAAAGGTGTCAGCCTACACGCTTAAACCGGGACAACCGTCGCCCGGATAACCTAGCCTTCTCCGTCCCCCCTTCGCAGTAACACCAAGTGCAGGAATATTAACCTGCTTCCCATCGACTACGCTTTTCAGCCTCGCCTTAGGGGTCGACTCACCCTGCTCCGATTAACGTTGAACAGGAACCCTTGGTCTTCCGGCGAGCGGGCTTTTCACCCGCTTTATCGTTACTTATGTCAGCATTCGCACTTCTGATACCTCCAGCATGCCTCACAGCACACCTTCAACGGCTTACAGAACGCTCCCCTACCCAACAACGCATACGCGTCGCTGCCGCAGCTTCGGTGCATGGTTTAGCCCCGTTACATCTTCCGCGCAGGCCGACTCGACCAGTGAGCTATTACGCTTTCTTTAAATGATGGCTGCTTCTAAGCCAACATCCTGGCTGTCTGTGCCTTCCCACATCGTTTCCCACTTAACCATGACTTTGGGACCTTAGCTGGCGGTCTGGGTTGTTTCCCTCTTCACGACGGACGTTAGCACCCGCCGTGTGTCTCCCGTGATAACATTCTCCGGTATTCGCAGTTTGCATCGGGTTGGTAAGCCGGGATGGCCCCCTAGCCGAAACAGTGCTCTACCCCCGGAGATGAGTTCACGAGGCGCTACCTAAATAGCTTTCGGGGAGAACCAGCTATCTCCCGGTTTGATTGGCCTTTCACCCCCAGCCACAAGTCATCCGCTAATTTTTCAACATTAGTCGGTTCGGTCCTCCAGTTAGTGTTACCCAACCTTCAACCTGCCCATGGCTAGATCACCGGGTTTCGGGTCTATACCCTGCAACTTAACGCCCAGTTAAGACTCGGTTTCCCTGCGGCTCCCCTATACGGTTAACCTTGCTACAGAATATAAGTCGCTGACCCATTATACAAAAGGTACGCAGTCACCCCATAAATGAGGCTCCCACTGCTTGTACGTACACGGTTTCAGGTTCTGTTTCACTCCCCTCGCCGGGGTTCTTTTCGCCTTTC
>NZ_AKJX01000079.1 GCF_000276605.1 Acidovorax sp. CF316
CGCCCTTTCCGCGTCACCGGGAAGGTCACGATCCGATAACGGATCTTAAATTGATGCCTGGCAGTTCCCTACTCTCGCATGGGGAGACCCCACACTACCATCGGCGCTACGGCGTTTCACTTCTGAGTTCGGCATGGGGTCAGGTGGGACCACCGCGCTAAAGCCGCCAGGCAAATTCCTGCGCACGAAACGAATATTTTTCACTGATGCCGCGTTGCTCTCCCTCGCGTTACTCAGTCACATACTTCCGTATGCTCCTTCGTTCCGTCTCGGTCGGCGCCTCGCCTCAGCGTAAAATCTTTCGTTTCCGCTAATTCTTTATCCGTTAAACAAGCTGAAAATCCGGTCTCTCAGACCAAAACGCCTCTGGCGTTGTAAGGTTAAGCCTCACGGGTCATTAGTACCGGTTAGCTCAACGCATCGCTGCGCTTACACACCCGGCCTATCAACGTCGTAGTCTTCAACGTCCCTTCAGGACTCTCAAGGAGTCAGGGAGAACTCATCTCGGGGCAAGTTTCGTGCTTAGATGCTTTCAGCACTTATCTTTTCCGCACTTAGCTACCGGGCAGTGCCATTGGCATGACAACCCGAACACCAGTGGTGCGTTCACTCCGGTCCTCTCGTACTAGGAGCAACCCCCCTCAATTCTCCAGCGCCCACGGCAGATAGGGACCGAACTGTCTCACGACGTTCTAAACCCAGCTCGCGTACCACTTTAAACGGCGAACAGCCGTACCCTTGGGACCTACTTCAGCCCCAGGATGTGATGAGCCGACATCGAGGTGC
>NZ_AKJX01000080.1 GCF_000276605.1 Acidovorax sp. CF316
GCTTCGTCTTTTGGCGGGGTTGTTTAATGCTCATCAGCAGGTCCTGGAGGAATGGGGTATCGGGGCGAAAGCCCTGACCAACTCGTTTTGTGATGCTGCCATCGAGATGGCGGTAGTACAAAACATTTCCTGTCCGTCCGCAGAGTTAATGTCGACTGGTTTTATAGTTTTAGGAAAAAGCATTCATGCACCATTATCCCTTGTGACGCAAGGGTTAAGACCTAGCATTGCATAATGCGTTGGGTGTGACAGATTTTAGTGGCCGTACGTCAGCGGAATATCCTGATCACTAGTTTAAACGCTGACTCGTGTTACCCGGCTAACAAGCGGACGGATTCAGTCCTAAACCGTCTTCAGGGGCTTTAGGAACTGCATTCTCGTCTACCATCTTTTTCAACTCCACCATTCCCTGCATCAGCTCGTCAAAGAGGTTACGTTCGTTCATAAAAGGCGTCCTTATTGTCTCACTTTGTCCGGTGCCAGAAGCGCCACCAGGTTTTTCTAGACACTTCTGGCGTAGAAGCAGGATCTTTATGCTCAAGACGAAGCAGCAGCGACTTCAGTTCACCAACCTCCTGCCGGAGCGCGCGAATTTCTGCCATCATAGCGCCTTCATTTTGTGTGCCATGTGACTGCGTCATACTGTGCCGCTCATCAGTGCCACTCTGCTCAAGTTCACCATAGACGCGAATAAGCTCTGACGTTTCGAACTCGCGGTGTCCTTTATTGTTAGTCCTGTACGATACGCGGCCTGAAGCCATATCACGATAAAGCGTTCGTCTGCTTTTACCTGTGAGATCTTGAGCCTGTGACACACTGTGCCATGCCATAAAACGTCCTCCATCAATGGCACACTTTTCATATTGGAGCATAAAGTAACACCTGAGCGGCAGGAGCATACCTTAAGAACGGATGCTATTCCGCTTCCTCGGTCATTCGCTCACTTTGTTCGGTCATGACACTGCGGCGAGCGGTACGGGAGTAGAGACAAGCCATGGCACAAAAAGAGTAGTAGAGGCCTCGCCCGAGGGGCGATTTTCCATAGGCTTCGCCCTCCTGGCGAATGTCACAAAAAGACACTCAAGCCAGAAGTGGCGAAACCCGACAGGACTTAAAGATGCCGGACG
>NZ_AKJX01000081.1 GCF_000276605.1 Acidovorax sp. CF316
GCGCCAGCCGCTCGCACAGGTCGCGCGGAAGGTGAAAGCGCGTGCTCTCCCAGTTGCCCGGCAGGTTCTGCGTGCCGCCGGCCAGCGAGCCGTCTTCGACGATCAGGCCCGGGCAGGCCACGCCGATATACGGGGCCAGGCGGATCTCCTTTTTCTCCGCGTAGGCGATCAGGTCTTCGAGGATGGTGGCGATGCCCTCGACCAGCTCGTCGCGCTTGGGCTCATCGTCAGCATGGGCCCACTTCTCGCGGCGCAGCACCTCGGCCAGCGACATGTCGGGGGCCTTGTGCAGGTGCGTCTGCACGATGCCGCAGCGCACGTTGGTGCCGCCGATGTCCACCGCCAGGATGGCGTCGTAGCTTTGCAGCAGGGCCGGCGGCGCCAGGTGCACCCAGCCGATCAGGCCGCCCTCGTCCGCATGGTGGTGCAGGGTGCGCAGCTCCACGGGCACCTTCTCGGCCTTGAGGATCTCGCCGGCGCGCGCGATGGACATGCCACCGACTTCGCTCTGGTGGAAGCCTCCGCCGATGATGATGCGCTCCACGCCCTTCCAGGTCTTGTGCTTGAGAAAGCGCTGCACCACATGGGCCAGCTGCAGCGCATAGTCCTCGGAGGCGGCCGCTATGGCCTGGGCGGCAATGCCGTCTTTTTCGAGCATTGCATCGAGCTGGTGCTTGCTCAGTTCGCGCGTGGATTTGCGCCCCATGGGGTCCTTGCCGTCCATGGCCGTGAACAGCTTGCGCCAGGCGTCGAGCATCTGGCGGAAGGCCGTGCGGCTGGCCACGTCGCCCACGAAGCCGTCGCCATCGCGCAGCTCCAGGCTGTAGCCCTCGATCACGACCGAAGCCAGGCGCATGTCGCCGTGCGGACCGACGATGCCCAGCTCGCGCTGGGCCTTGGCGTCCTTTTCCTCCTGCGCGGCGCTGGGTTTGTCGGGCGCAGCCTTCTTGGCCTTCGCGCCCTTGTCTTTGTCTTTGGATGCCATTCAGTCCTCATGCAATGGCGGCCCGCACCCCGGGCCGTGCCTGCATGGTGCCCCAGGCGCTGGCGCCCCGGCGTCAGCCAACGCCTTGACATGCCCCCAAACCCATCAGGTCTTTGCAGTGCCCTGGATCAGGGCCTTGGCCCGCAGCCCCGCCCACACGGCAAGGAACAAGGCCGCCGCGAACACCCAGCCCGACAGCGCACCGGCCATGCCGCCCGAGAGCAGTGTGCCGATGGTGCAGCCCAGCCCGGTCATCGCGCCCCAGCCCAGCAGCACGCCGCCCGAGAGCCCGCGCACGGCATCGCGCCAGGTCGGCCAGCGCGGGGCGAACTGGCGGCTGGCCAGCGCGGCGATGAAGGCCCCGG
>NZ_AKJX01000082.1 GCF_000276605.1 Acidovorax sp. CF316
CCTGGCCGGCTTCGATGTGGTAGGCGATAAGGAAGACGGTGTTGGTTTAGAACCTGTTCACGGTCTCCCAGGGGTCGCGCTGCGGCCTTGGCGGGATGGGGTGCAAGGCGCGGGGTGCAGTTGATAGCCCGGCTATCAACAAGCGCCGCAACGCCGCAGACCGCCCGCCAAGGCACTTGCCCGAAGGGTTGGAGCGAAATCGGGCGATTGGACGCCCCGCCTGCTTGCATGGGCATGGGCCCATGCGGCGCATCCGAAGCATCCACTCATCCCGATTGCGCTCCAACGCGATCCCCTGCGAGATCGTGAACAGGTTCTAGGGTCGAAGAACCCCTGGGCCAAACCGGTGTCTTGCGAGCCCATATCGACATCGCCGACCAGGGGCTCCCAATGCGCCTGGATGTCGGCCGAGGTGGCAACCACCACGTGGCCACGACCCTCTTCAAGCAAGCCCATGCTGTTGGTGGGTTTGGCAACCGCAGCGCGCACCGGTTGAACAGTGGCAGGCTTGAAGGGCAGGCCCTGGAGTTCTGATTTGGCGAGCTACGGCTGATCTGCTGGCTTGGCAGGGAGGAGGACTGGGCCTGCTCGCCAGAACCAATGCGTTAACCGCTTCCGGCGATTGAAAAGTCGCAGAAATTTATTTCATTCTTTCTCGTAATAATTTTCCAGCCAATGGTCAATATCCATGCCCTCCTTGGCGACAAAGTACGTAAAGAGCTTGGCGTTTCCAAGGCTCGACCCTCCAAGAAGATACCTTATGTATCTATCCGCATCCAAAGGAGCAAGCTTCCGCACATCATTAATGTGGAGGTCGTACACCTCCCTGTAACTACTGCAGCTTCCTTCTTCCTGCGATACATCTCTTCCCAGATCACGCTCCAGTGCTTTTAGAGTGGAATCGCGCAAACCAGCCATGGTAACTCCTTTGATAATCATTTTTGCTTTGCAATAATATTCAATTTGCTGGGCACTTCTTTCAGTTCATCGACGTCAATCGGGTCCTTTGGTGTTATCTCAAAAATTCCATATCCCAGCCTATGCCTAGCTTTGCCGAACGATATGTCCCTTATCGCGGCCTGTGCCCAATCATCCTTTGTTCCATTTTGATTGTTTTTGCGATGCTTGTCGAATTCTTTTTGGAAATTTCTGAGATTGCTGTTGGCCAGTTTGCCTGGCAACCCAACCGGAAGATGCCCTTTCGTTTCGAGGTAGTAAGAAATCAATTTTCTCAGCATTGCCTCAGTCACTCCGTGGGCATCAATTTTCACGAATTCTCCTGATGATTCTATTTTTGCTGTTTTTGAAATATTCAGGGAAGGTCCATTTTTTTCATCATCTTCTATGTTGGCGAAGCCAACATACTCTTCACCCACAAGCAAAGCAATGTCGTCCGCGTAGGGATTGTCTTTTGACATCCGGACCTTGAGGTCTTCTTCCTTGAAGGGAATGGGCCGGGGATTGTCCTTCGTTCCCAGCGGACCTTTCTTCGGTGCTGCACCCGCGTTGTCATCTCCCGCCCCGCGGCTCATCTGGATGGGAAGATAGGGGGCGGAAGGTGCCCTGCCGTTGGGCCGCTCAAGACCCGACGGGGCCGAGGCTGAGCGCTCCAACTGTGCAATGCCAAACGCCAAGTCCACCAAATCCTGCCCATCA
>NZ_AKJX01000083.1 GCF_000276605.1 Acidovorax sp. CF316
ACGTGCTGCGCCAGGGGCACCAGCCGCTGGCGCGGACGCCGCGGGTTCGACCGCAGGTGCCTGGGCCAGCGACAGTCCACCGACCGACAGCAGGCTCAACCCCAGGATGAAAGAAGCTAGCAATTTTTTCATGGCTTTTTTTCTCTTGTGTGTGATGCGGCGCGCCTCAGAGGGCTTCCTTGCCGGTTTCGCCGGTGCGGATGCGCACCACCTGCTCAAGGTGCGTCACGAAGATCTTGCCGTCGCCGATCTTGCCGGTGCGTGCAGCAGCTTCGATGGCTTCGATCACCCGGTCCACCAATTCGTCCGCCACAGCGGCTTCGATCTTGACCTTGGGCAGGAAGTCGACCACGTACTCTGCGCCGCGGTACAGCTCCGTGTGGCCCTTCTGGCGCCCGAAGCCCTTGACCTCGGTCACCGTAATCCCCTGGACCCCGATGTCCGACAGGGCTTCACGCACCTCGTCGAGCTTGAAGGGCTTGATGATGGCTGTCACCATTTTCATTTTTGGTTCCTCCGGGAAGGGGCGCACGATGCGCCCCTCAAAGATTTACAGGGTTTTGGTCAGCGTGACGATCACGCGCGACTTGTTGACGGGGCCGAAGTAGTCTTTCTTGGTGGCGCCCACCACGGCAGCGCCCAGCGACAGGCCCGAACCGAAGTCGTAGGCACCGCCGACGCTGTAGTCCAGGTAGTTGGGAGCAGCGATGTCGCCACCGAAGCGCGTGTAGCCCACCGAGGCCTTGGCGGTGATCTTGGGTGCCACTTCCTGCGCGAACGCCAGGTTCAGGTAGCCGGTGTTGCGGCCCTTGAAGCCAGGACCGGCGTAGGCGAAGTAGTCCTTGGACAGCGTGTGCGAG
>NZ_AKJX01000084.1 GCF_000276605.1 Acidovorax sp. CF316
CGGCGGCGATAGACATTGCTTTGATGGTTTTCATGGTCTTTATCCTTGGTTTGTATGGTTGAAAGCCTGTGTGCTTTCGATAGGATAATGATAACCATGGTTACTATTAGCTTGTTTACAATAAGTGCTGGTATTGCAAGCATGATAGTTATCGTATTGATAGGTATTCTCAATAAGTTTTTATGTACTCGTATTACACTAAGTTTTAAATATAAAAATAATAAGGAGAGGGCTTTTGTTTTTATTGAAAAAAAACAGGCGAACGCTATAAATAACAGGTTAATTTTTGTTTTGTGATTTTATGAGTTCACTTATGGATGATGCCAGGTCCTTCTCTATTTCATCATTTTCTGATTCTAATTGTTTAACCTTGGCTAATCCATCATTGATTGATTTCATTTTATGGTCAAACAGTTTTATCAAGTTTTCTTCTAAGTTAGATGCTAGCTTAGAAAATGCATTGCTATTTCCAGTCTTTTCTTGGCTTTCTGAAATTACCTTTAATGCTTGAAGCATTTCAGTTTGCACAGAATCTGATTGCAAATTCACATCTTTTTTTTCTGAATTTATCGACCTTGATATTAACGCTTTGCAAATTAGTAATGAAATAATAAGTCCAAGGATAGGGGCCAGAGGTGCCCATGATTCCTTGCTCGCCAGTACAAAGCCCGAGCTTATCAAAAAAGAGATAAACGTTCCAATTTCAGCTTTGAATTTTTTTGCGAAAACCCCCATTCATTTTAATCCTTCTTTTATTTTTTGGATTGCATGAATGTTAGGGATTAGTGATTGGACTGAGGATATAGTCTTACGCAGCTCTTGATAGAACTCGATTAAGTATCCTTCATCAATAAAGCCTTTCTTAAGCAAAAATGCTTCAAAGAAAACGCCATTCCCTATTTCGTTCTC
>NZ_AKJX01000085.1 GCF_000276605.1 Acidovorax sp. CF316
CTGCCGGGAGCCGATTGGCTGGTGCTGGCCTGTCCGCTCACCGAGCGCACCCGCGCCTTGGTGGACAGGGCGGCGCTGGCGCGCCTGCCCCCGGGCGCGCACCTGGTGAACGTGGCCCGTGGCGAAGTGCTGGACGAAGATGCCGTGGTGGTCGCGCTGCGCAGCGGCCGGCTGGCCGGGGCCTACCTGGACGTGTTCTCGCACGAACCCCTGCCGCCGGACTCGCCGCTGTGGCAACTGCCCCATGTCATTGCCACGCCGCACAGCGCCGGCTTTTCCGATGGCAATGCGGAGAGGGTGGATGCGCTGTTCCTCGACAACCTGGCGCGCTGGCGCGCAGGCCAGCCCTTGCGCAACGTGGTCGACTGAACGCCCTGAACGCCCTGAACGCCCACCTGAACAAGCAAGGAGACTTCGATGAACAAACGCCAATGGCTGCTGCAGGCGGCGGCACTCACCACCCTGCCCCTGTCCATGCCTGCGCAGGCCCAGGACTTTCCGCCCAGGAAGCCCGTCACCCTGGTCGTGGGTTTTGCAGCCGGCGGCGCAGCCGATGCCGCGGCCCGGCTGATCGCCAAAAAGCTGGGCGAGAACATCGGCCAGCAGGTGGTGGTGGACAACAAGGGCGGGGCGGGCGGCAACATCGCGCACCAGTTCGTCGCCAACGCGGCGCCCGACGGCACGGTGCTGCTGCTGGGCTCCATCGGTCCTCTGACCATCGCACCGCACCTCATGAAGCTGCCCTACGACCCGTTCAAGGACCTGGCGCCCATCTCAGGCGGCGTCAACTTCCCCAACGTGCTGGTGGTGCACAAGGCCACCGGCGTGAAGACGCTGGCCGAATTCGTCCAACTCTCGAAGAAGAAGCCCGGCAGCGTGGACTTCGCCTCCACCGGCGCGGGATCGGCCTCGCACCTGGC
>NZ_AKJX01000086.1 GCF_000276605.1 Acidovorax sp. CF316
CGACAGGACTTAAAGATGCCGGACGTTTCCCTCCGGCGGCTCCCTCGTGCGCTCTCCTGTTCCCACCATACGGATTTCCCCGCATCATTCCGCTGTTAATGGCCGCGTTTTCTCATTCCACGCCTGATGCTGAGATCCGGACAGGTGGTTCGCTCCAAGCTGGGCTGTATGCACGAACTCCCCGTTCAACCCGACTACCACACCTTCAGCGCAACTGATCTCTTGAATCCAATCACTGAAGGTACGACGAATCGCCACTGGTAATAGCCAATGGTTACTGGTTTACGGAGCGATGAAGGTACAAAGTAAGCTTAGAGTTCTTGAAGTGCCGGCCTAACTACGGCTACACTGGAAGGACAGTTTTGGTTTCTGCGCTCCGTTAAAGCCAGTTACCACGGTTCAGAAACTTGCCGGTTTACTGAACCTTCGAAAAACCACCTTGCCGGGTGGTTTTTTCGTTTTCAAGACTAACTGCAAATAGCAGCCGCGGTCAATGCAAGGTGGCAAGCTAGCATGCTATTTTTGTATCCCCCTCGGGT
>NZ_AKJX01000087.1 GCF_000276605.1 Acidovorax sp. CF316
CCGCGCTTCGCGCATCCATCCGCATGCCGGGGCCAGCGCGGGGGTGAAATGAATGATGACATGCCCTGGCACCGGCAAGCGCCGCCGTGGGCAGGCAAATGGGTGATGCCGCGCCCGCTGGTGGCGGGTGTGCTTTCAGCCCACCGGCTGCGGGGCTGCAGGCGCCGGCTGGGCCTGCTGCGGCCCCATCTGCAGCCTCAGCAGCGCGCGCACGAAACCGTGGTCCGAGCGCGTGCGGTCGCGGCCCTCGTGCAGGTGGTCGTTGAAGTAGTCCACGCGGCGCACGTCGCCCAGGCTGTTGCGCCCGCGGGGCAGGAACTCCTCGCTCACCAGGATCTGGTCCAGCACCGAAGGCGAGCCCTGGTGGATGTGGGAGAAGGCCACGTCCTTCTTGAGCGCCATCTCGCCCTGCAGGTCGTAGGCGTTGAACAGCGCCACGTCGCGGGCCGAGCGGTCGTAGGCGATCTCGGTGGTGGCGCAGATGAGCTGCGTGGTCACGCTGTCGGGCGTGTCGTTGAAGTCGCCCATCACCACCAGCGGCACGCTGGTGCGCTGCAGCAGGTCGATCACCAGGCAGCGCAGTGCCATGGCCTCGGCGCCGCGCATCACCAGCGAGCGCAGCGAGGCCAGCGCGCCCACCTTGCGGTCGTCCTTGTCCTCCAGCGCATGGCCATTGGCGTCCTGCAGGAACTTGGGGCGCTTGGACTTGAGGTGGGCCGTGAGCACATTCACCCGCTGCCCATGCTTCATGCGCAGCGTGGCCACCAGGGGCGGCCGCTCGAAGCGCGTGTGCAGGCCCAGCCCCGGCACGTCGACCTGGAAGGCCGGCGGAAACTGGGCGAACGACTGCAGCGCCTCCACCTTCAGCCGCGTGGCCAGGCCCACGCGCGGCGTGCCCTGGGCGCCATGGCGCGTGGCGTCGTTTTCGGCACCGGGCACCGCCACGAAGTCGTAGCGCAGCCCGCTGTGCGCGATGGCCGCCTTCAGGGCCGCCTCGTCCCACACCTCCTGCACGGCCAGCACGTCCGCGTTGAGCGTGCGAAACCGGTGGCCCAGCCACTCCACCTTGCGCCCGTACTCGGCCTCGGTGTAGGCGTCCTGGTTGGGGTAGAACATGCGGCCCGGGTTGGCCAGGTTGAGCACGTTGCAGGTGGCCACCATCAGCGTGTCCAGGGGTGGGGGCGTGTCGGCAGGGGTGGGGCGCATGGGGTGGGTAGCAGGGCAGGAGGTTGGAACAGTGAAGGGGCTTGCCTCACGGCGGGGCATCAAACGTCCATCCTAGCCGGCTTTGGTTGCAATGGCCCTGCAAGGCCTCTGTCTGGCAGGCTTGATCAGGGTCAAACGCCGGTTGAATAAGGCAACTCTCTGAGAGATTCGTGCGCCAGCGCACTGACAGCCACCTGGATGGCGCAGACAGTGGATCGGCACCCTGACCACCCAAAAGGACTCCTCACCATGCTCGCCCTCGTGTACCACGGCCCCGGCCAGAAAAAGCTGGACGAACGCCCCAAGCCCACCATCCAGGACGCCACCGACGCCGTCGTGCGCATCACCCGCACCACCATCTGCGGCACCGACCTGCACATCCTCAAGGGCGACGTGCCGACCTGCCAGCCCGGCACCACCCTGGGCCACGAAGGCGTGGGCGTCATCGACTCGGTGGGCCCGGGCGTCACCACCTTCAAGCCCGGCGACCGGGTGCTCATCTCCTGCATCAGCGCCTGCGGGCGCTGCGAAAACTGCCGCAAGGGCATGTACTCGCACTGCAGCACCGGTGGCTGGGTGCTGGGCCACCGCATCGACGGCACCCAGGCCGAGTTTGTGCGCATCCCGCATGCCGACACCAGCCTGTACCCGATTCCCGACGGCGCGGATGAAGAGGCGCTGGTCATGCTCAGCGACATCCTGCCCACCGGCTTCGAGTGCGGCGTGCTCAACGGCAAGGTGCAGCCCGGCTCCACGGTGGCCATCGTCGGCGCCGGTCCCATCGGTCTGGCGGCGCTGCTCACGGCGCAGCTGTATTCGCCCTCGGAGATCATCATGATCGACCTGGACGACAACCGCCTGGCCGTGGGCAAGCGCTTCGGCGCCACGGCCACGGTCAACAGCGCCGATGGCACCGCAGCCCAGCAGGTGATGGCGCTGACCGGGGGGCGGGGTGTGGACACGGCCATCGAGGCCGTCGGCATCCCGGCCACCTTTACGATGTGCGAGGACATCGTGGCGGCGGGTGGCACCATCGCCAATGTGGGCGTGCATGGCGTCAAGGCCGACCTGCACCTGGAGCGGCTGTGGTCGCACAACATCACCATCACCACGCGCCTGGTCGATACCGTGTCGATGCCCATGCTGCTCAAGACCGTGCATTCCCGGCGCATCGACGCCAAGCAGCTCATCACCCACCGCTTCCAGCTCGCGGACATCCTGCAGGCCTACGACACGTTTGGCCGGGCCGCAGAGACCAAGGCGCTCAAAGTGATCATCGAGGCATGAGCGATCTCCTGGCCAGAGGGGGACGGCCTGCCGGGAACCCTCCCATGCCCCGCCAACGAGTCCTGCTGATCCAGGGCCACCCCGACGCGAGCGAGCCCCACCTGTGCCATGCGTTGGCGCGGGCCTACGCGGCCGGCGCGGGCGATGCGGGTCACGCCATACGCCAGGTCGATGTAGCCGGGCTCGACTTTCCGCTGCTGCGCAGCCAGAAGGAATGGGAAGCCGGCGTGCTCCCGCCAGCACTGCAGCCGGCGCAGGACGACATCCGCTGGGCCGAGCACATCGTGCTGTTCTTCCCCCTTTGGCTGGGCGACATGCCGGCATTGCTCAAGGGCTTTCTGGAGCAGGTGGCCCGGCCCGGCTTTGCCTTTTCGCAGGAGGCCGGAGGCAACACCTTCGGCAAGAAGGGCCTGACAGGCCGCTCGGCACGCGTGGTGGCCACGATGGGCATGCCCGCAATCGTCTACCGCTGGTACTTCCGGGCCCACAGCATCAAGTCCCTGGAGCGCAACATCCTGGGCTTGTGCGGCATCTCGCCAGTCCATGAAACGCTGATCGGCATGAGCGGCGACCTCAAGCCTGCGGACGCCGTGCAATGGATCGCCAGGTTACGGCGTCTTGGCCAGCGCGCCCAATAAGGAACTGCACCATGCATCGACGCCAATTCGCCAGGGTGACCGGTGGCGCCGCCATCATCGCCGCCACGGCCGCTTCTTCGGGCTGCAGCCAGCACATGCCCCCGGCTGCGATCGCGCCATGGCAGGGCCCCGGGCAGGAGGCCGATGTCCGCCGGTGGATCCTTGGCTACGCCATCCTGGCGCCGCACTCCCACAACCTGCAGTCGTGGCGCGTCGACCTCGGGACACCCGGCGAGATGGTGCTGCGTTGCGACCTCCATCGCCTGCTGCCTGCCACCGATCCGTTCTCGCGCCAGACCATGATGAGCCACGGCACGTTTCTGGAGCTGCTCGACATGGCGGCGCGCGAGCGTGGCCTGCGGGCGGACATCACGCTGTTTCCCGAAGGCGAATTCGCGCCCGGGCAGATTGACCAGCGCCCCGTGGCGCGCGTGCGGCTGTCGCCCGACCCGGCGGTGCAGAAAGACCCGCTGTTCGCCCATGTCCTGCAGCGCCGCACCAACCGCCAGCTGTACGATCTCCAGCGCCCGGTGCCGGCCGCCGCATGGCAGGCCATGGCCGACGCCGTCGCCCCCCATCCATCGCGGTTGGGCTTCGTGGGCACGGACCAGGCCGACCTGATGGCCCAGCACCGCGACATCGCGGCGCAGGCATGGCGCATCGAGATGGTCACGCCGCGCGTGGTGCTCGAGACCTACCAGGTGCTGCGGGTAGGGGCTGCCGAAATCGAAAAGTACCGCGACGGCCTCTACGTGCTGGATCCCACGGTCGTGTGGCTCAATCGTTTCGGGCTGTTCGACCGCAGCAAGGCCCCGGCCCCCGATGACTACGCCACCACCAGCCAGATCGAAGACTTCGGCAAGAAGCTGGCGTCCACGCCTGCCTTCCTGTGGATGGTGACCGAGGGCAATGACCGCCGCACGCAGATTGGCGCCGGGCGCGCCTACGTGCGGGTGCAGCTCGCCGCCACAGCACAGGGGTTGGCGATGCAGCCCCTGCAGCAGGCTTTGCAGGAATACCCAGAACAAGCCGCCCCCCATGCCCGCATCGGGCGCCTGATCGACGCGCCGGAGCCGGCGCACACGGTGCAGATGTGGGCGCGCGTGGGCTTCGCCCCGCCTGTTGACCCTGCGCCACGCCGGGGCGTACCGGCGCTGTTCGCATGACCTTGCCGCCGCCGCCGGACTTTACGACCCAGAACGCCGATGCCCTCGCAAAAGGCCTGGGTACCGACCTGCAGCACGGCCTTGCCGTGCAGGAAGCCGCGAGGCGCCTTGCCCAGGATGGCCCCAACGAACTCCGGGCCACCCCCCGCACCGCTGCCTGGCGCCGCCTGTTGTCGCAGTTTCAGGACCCCCTCATCTACCTGTTGCTGGGCGCAATCGTGGTGTCGCTGCTGGCATGGGTGTTCGAGGGCCTGCAGGGCTGGCCTGTGGACGCCATCGTCGTCGCGGCCATCGTCCTCCTCAACGGGGTGCTGGGCCATGTGCAGGAAGCCAAGGCGCACGACGCCGTGGCCGCGCTGGCACGCATGAGCGCACCCACGGCCTCCGTGGTGCGCGGCGGCCAGGTGCAGCGGGTGCCGAGCGCGCAGTTGGTCAAGGGCGACCTGCTGGTCCTGGCCGAGGGCGATGCCACACCCGCCGATGCCCGCCTGGTGCGCGCGGCCTCGCTGCGCATGCAGGAGAGCTCTCTCACCGGCGAGAGCGAGGCCGTGCCCAAGGACCCCGCGCCCCTGCCCAGCCCCGCAGCACTGGGCGACCAATTGAACATGGTGTTCAAGGGCACCTTTGTCGCGCAGGGGAGCGGCAGAGCGCTGGTCGTCGCCACCGGCATGGCCACGCAGATGGGCTCGATTGCCGGCATGCTCGCCGCCACGGTGGAGCAGCCCACGCCGCTGGAAAGGGAAATCGTCCACATCGGGCGCATGCTGGGCGTGGCCGTGCTGGCCATCGCCGCCGTGGTGGTGGGCACCATTTTGCTCATCTCCCGGCCCGACAGCATGGCCGAGGTCGTCGGCGTGCTGCTGCTGGGTGTGGCGCTGGCGGTGGCGGCCGTGCCCGAGGGGCTGCCCGCCATCCTCTCGGTGGTGCTGGCCCTGGGGGTGCAGCGCATGGCCAGGCACCACGCCATCATCAAGAACCAGTCGTCGGTGGAGACGCTGGGCGCCACCTCGGTCATCTGCACCGACAAGACCGGCACGCTCACGCGCGCGGAGATGACCGTGGTGCGCATCGTGACCGCCTCGGGCACCACGGCCGTCACGGGCGTGGGCTATGCCCCCGAAGGGAAGGTGCTATCGGCCGGCACGCCCTTGCAGCCGGGCCTGCTGCATGCCGAGCAGGTGGTGCTGCTCAGTGGCGGTAGCCTGGCGGGCAACGCATCGTTGCAGCAGGCCGACAACGGCGCCTGGCAAGTCCACGGCGACCCCACCGAGGCCGCGTTCCTGGTGGCCGAGCACAAACTGGGCCTCACCGCGCGGCGCAAGCAGCGGTTCGAGCGCATTGCGGAGCACCCTTTCACCTCCGAGCGCAAGCGCATGTCCACCATCGAGCGCGACCGAGAGCACGGCGGCGAGCGGGTGCTCATCTGCAAGGGCGCGCCCGACGTGCTGCTGGGCCTGTGCACGCACGCCCGGGTGGGAATGGATGTGGTGGCGCTGGACGACCGCCTGCGCGCGAAGATCCTGGCCGATGTGGACGCACTCTCGGGCGACGCCCTGCGCACGCTGGCGGTGGCGTACCGCCCCTTGGCCGCGCACGAGGACCTGCAGGCGCAGGATGCGCTGGAGCGCGACCTCGTCTTCGTGGGCACGGCGGGCATCATCGACCCCCCGCGCGAAGAGGCAGCGGTGGCGATCCGCGAGGCAGGGCGGGCCGGCATCCGGGTCATCATGATCACCGGCGATCACCCGCGGACGGCGGCACGCATCGCGGCCGACCTGGGGCTGGTGCCGCCCGGTGCCACAGCGCTCACCGGGGCCGAGCTCGATGCGCTGGACGGCGCGGCCTTCGCCGAGGCGGTGCGCCACACCTGGGTCTTCGCCCGCGTGGCGCCCGCGCACAAGCTGCGCATCGTGGCCGCCCTGCAGGCCGACGGCCACGTCGTCGCGATGACCGGGGACGGCGTGAACGACGCCCCCGCGCTCAAGGCCGCCGACATCGGCGTGGCCATGGGCGTGACCGGCACCGAGGTGGCCAAGGGCGCGGCCCGCATGGTCCTGGCCGACGACAACTTCGCCACCATCATCGAAGCCGTGCGAGAGGGGCGTGGCATCTTCGACAACATCCGCAAGTTCTTGCGCTACCTGCTGTCGTCCAACATGGGCGAGGTGCTGACCGTGTTCCTGGGTGTGGTGGGGGCCGGTGTCATCGGCCTGGCGGTCCCCGGCGGCGCGCTGGTGCTGCCGCTGCTGGCCACGCAGATCCTGTGGCTGAACCTGATCACCGACTCCTGGCCCGCGCTGGCGATGGGCATGGACCCGGCCAGCGACGACGCCATGGCGCGCAAGCCCCGCCATCCGGGCGAGCGGGTGATCGACGCCGCCATGTGGTGGGGCGTGGTACAGGTCGGCGTTGTCGTGGCCGTGGCCACCCTGATCACCATGGACATGTACCTGCCGGGCGGCCTGATCGAGGGCGGGCGCGACCTGGCCAACGCACGCACGGCGGGCTTCACCGTGCTGGTCTTCGCCCACCTGTTCAACTGCTTCAACGCCCGCTCCGAGACCACCAGCGCGTTCGCCAACCTGGCCACCAACCCCTGGCTGTGGGGCGCAGTGGCCCTGTCCGCCCTGCTGCAGGTGGCAGTGGTGCACCTGGAGGTCTTGAACCTGGCCTTCGGCACCGCACCGCTGTCGCCAGGCCAGTGGCTGGTGTGTGCCGCGATGGGCAGCACCGTGCTTTGGTTCAGCGAGTTGCGCAAGCTGCTCACAAGGTGGAGCCCGCGAACGCCACGGCACTGGCATCCACGATGATCCCCATCATCCGAGCGTGCTCCTGGCGGTGCATACTCCGGGCATCAACGTGGTCGGCATGACCATGTTGCTGCAGTTCCTCGTGGTGAGCTTCGGCTTCATCCTGCCCGTCAACGCACCGCAGAGCATGGTTGCCCGAGGCACCGGTACTTTTGATGCCTGCGACTTCGTGCGCACCACCCAGATGGCGCAGACGGCGGTGTGCAACCGCCACCATACGCCGGACCAGCAACTGTGCCGCTGGCTGCGGCTGAGCCTGGACCGCCTGCAGGGCAACCAGCTGGTGATGACGCAGGAGCTGATCGCCAACATGCTTGGTGTGCGGCGCGAGGGCGTGACAGAAGCGGCGCTCAAGCTGCAGAAAGCGGCGCTGATCAGCTACGCGCGCGGCCACATCAGCGTGCTGGACCGCCCAGGGCTCGAAGCACGTACCTGCGAGTGCTACAGCGTGGTCAAGCGGGAATATGACCGGCTGCTGCCGGGGACCGTTGCCACCTAGGGCCGGCGCCTATGTGTGCTGCCAGACAGACAGACAGTCAGCCGCTGCCGCTGCTCCCACACTGGCGCTCCGCCCCACCGTCCGAAGAACAGGCTTGGAGATGGGTAGACGGTGCCTGGCTTTCCAGGTGCCGCATGACACGAGTACCAAAGGCCATGGCACCCACCGAAAACCAACTCCTGGAACGGCTTCCGCCGGCTGCGCGCGCGAAGCTGCTGGACCAGTGCGAGCCCTTCGAGCTCACCCTGTCGGCCGAACTGAGCGCGCCCGGCAGCCCCTTGAGCCACGCCTATTTTCCACGCGGGGGCTTTGTCTCGCTGGTGGTGGGCGTGGACAGGCACCCCTCGCTGGAGGTGGGCATGGTGGGACGCGAGGCCATGCTGGGGGCCGAACTCATTCTGGGCGCCGCCAGCACCCCCTGGCGGGCATTGGTGCAGGGCGCGGGCGCCAGCTGGCGCATCGGCGCGGCTGCATTGCGCGCGGAAAGTTCCTCCAACCCGGCCCTGCTGCGGCTGCTGCAGTGCAGCGTGCTGGTACGGCTGCACCAGCAGGCCACCGCCTCCGCGTGCGAGCGGTACCACACCATCCGCCCGCGCCTGGCGCGCTGGTTGCTGATGAGCCAGGACCGTGCAGGCAGGGATCGCTTTCACGTCACCCAGGAGTTTCTGGCCCTGATGCTGGGCGTGCGCCGCGTAGGGGTCACGGTGGCTGCCAGCGAGCTGCAGGACAGCGGCCTGATCTCCTACCGCCGGGGTGAGATGACGGTGCTGGACCGCCTGGGCATGCAGGCCCAGGCCTGCAGCTGCTATGCAGCCGACAAGGCCATCTACACCGAGCTCATGGGAGACGCATAGCCCCTCTGAGTCGCTTCGCGCCTTCCCAAGGGGACAGCCTCAGCGCGGCGGGGGCTGGCCTGGGGCGCACCGGGGCCCTCGATGGGACCGGGTGTTCCGCTGAGCGCGAAGCCCGCCCTGGCCCCGGCGACATCGGGCGCCTTGCGCGGCCCGGCACCGGACTCCCGGTCCTGCGCGCGCGTGACCAGGATGCTTTCGACCCTGATGACGCCCGGCACGTTGCTCACGATGAACAGTGCCAGCTCGACCTGTGTCGGGTCGTCAGCGGGCCCGCTGAGCAGCGTGGCGCCCTGGATCACGTCGACGGCCATGCGGGTGCTGCCAATCACCGGCGAAAGCAGCAGAGCCGCCTCGATGCGAGCGCTGAGCACGCTGTCGTCCAGCGTGGCCTCGACAGCGGCAAGGCGGTCGGTCGGCAACAGCGCCACGCCATCGCCCCATTGGCACCCCGGCACGGCCACCAGAAGGAACACCCCGACCATGGCGCCGGCCAGGCAGACACCCACACGCACAGCGGTGGTATTCAACATGGCAAGGGCCCTCGGAGCAGCGGTTGCCAGCGGCAACCATGGGGCCAGTGTCACCCTTGCGCAGGCCGGCGTCCGTTCGCGAGCGCACGCAGCGCAGATGGGCGCCGGCGCTGGCCCGCGTCAGAACGCTGCCAGTTGGTAGCGGCCATACAGCGTCACTCCCAGCACGAGGAGAAAGTACGCCGCCATCGCGCCGCCCACCCCGAACTCGGTGGCCTGCTGAATGGGGGTGCGCTCATGCTCCAGCGGCCCGATCGCCAGAGCGAACAGCAGCGCCGGTATGATGAAGTAGCGCCCCTGCAAGCCCGATATGGCGGTAGCCGGGTAATCGTTCCAGGTGACCGACAGCGCAAAGAAGACCAGCAGCGTGCTGGCGACGGCGCAGGCCGTCAGCACGGCGCGCAGCAGGGTGTACTGCCGCTCCTCGCGCTGCGCGTAGGCCGTGGCCAGCAGTGCCAGGGCAGCCAGCACGGCCCAGATGCCGCGGATCGCCGGCTTGGGGATGAAGGCGTCGAGCCAGCCCAGGATGCCGACGAACGAGTCGGCCAGGAAGGTCCCCTTGTCCGGGTCCGCCAGCGTGCTGCCGACGAGGCCCAGGAAATACAGCGGGTCCCCCAGGTAGATCTGCACGATCTGCAGCGTGGTGTGCGAACGCACGACCCGCGCATCCGTCGTGGTCAGCAGCACGAACAGCGTCCAGCCCAGGCTGGCCGCGCACAGCAGCACGAAAGCGCCGAGCCGGGCCCGCGAGAAGCGCTGGCACAGCAGCAACAGCGGGATCGCCAGCAGGGGCAGCAGGTTGGTGCGCGAGGTGACGAGCACGAAGGTGAAGCCCGCGATGGCGGCAAACCGCCAGCGGCAGGGCGGTGCGGTGCCGCCCTTGCTCGGGGCCTGGTACTCCACAATGGTCAGCCCCGCGAGCACCAGCATCATGGCAATGCACAGGCCATCGATGGTCGGCGACAGGATCTGGAAGGCCGACATCGGCATCAGCACCAGGGCGCGCACCAGCAGGTTGGGCGGCAGCAGCTGCCATGCCCAGGCCAGCAGGGCCAGCACCGTGAACGTCACCAGGGCGCGCGTGAAGTCGTAGCTGGCCCGCATCGACCAGTCCAGGTGGCGCGAGATGGCCAGGCCGACGGCGTGCGGCAGGTAGATCAGCGGTATGTAGTAGGCCGAGCCGGCAACGTCCACGAACTGCCTGCTGTTCGCCCACCTGTGCTGCGATGCCTGGTCCATGAGCCAGGCGGCAGAAACATCCTGTCTGTCGGGCCCCGCGATCTTGAGCATCCACTGCGCGAATTGCACCAGGTGCTGGTCTGCATAACCGCCGCTATAACCCTTGGCGTCCGGGGCGGGCTTTTGCAGCAGCAAATGGCCATTGCCGATCATGTCGGCACGGAACAGATGAACGACTTCGTCCGGCGACTGAAAGGCGGGAATCAACCGCGCCATTCCAACGGCCAGAAGAAATGCGAGGCACAGTAATCCGATTTGCAAGGGGAGCCGCATCCCGCCTCGCATCGGCACTGCTGGCTCAGCACGCAGCGGCGCACTTGCCGCGGTACTGCCAGGCCTTGTGGCCAGCGTTGGTGGGTCGGCCCCGAGGGTGGCTTGCATTCGAGTATCTTCCTGCACTGTTGGGTTTATGCTTTTTGTGTTTCGAGAGATCCCGGCAGTGCCTGGAGAGAGTTTGTGCCTTTGAATCGGCCAAGTCCATTCCCGCCTTCATGGCCATGGAAGAAAAAAATCGGGCTGCGGAAATTCAAGGCGATGGATATCCATCGCCGGGCGCGATCAGCAATTGAAAATGGTGGAAACGGCATCCGGACTGGTGTACACCAGAAAATCGAAACGTGAACCATTGTGGCGCGAGCCCGGGTTCACGAGCAGTGATTACCGTCACGTCCCGGTGGCGCTTGGGGCAAGGGCGCCGCCCCATTCTAGCTGCGGCCGGGCAGCGAATGCCCGCGCGCGTTCGTTGTTCAGTCCGTCACTCCGACAGTGCCACGCCGTGCAGCGACTGCTGCGTGACCTTGGCATAGGCCAGCACCGCGATGAGCTTGTGCAGCAGGGTGCGGTCGTCGCTCTCCAGGGGGTGGGCCAGGAGCGGCACCAGGTGCGAGAGCGCCTGCTCGACCTCCTGCGTCGAAAACGTCTGGTCCTCGTAGAGGCCGAAGATGCGGTGCAGGAAGAACGAGTCGGCATGCGCGAGCAGGCGCAGGATCGCCGGCAGCTCATGGTGGTCGATGCTGCCGACATGGTGGGCCGGGTTGCGGATCTGGGGGCCGTTGCCGGCGATGAAGTCGAGTGCCATGGGCTGCTGGGGGGGGGCGTTGCGCGTCGGGACGGCTCAGGCGACCGCGGCCTTGCCTGCGTGGTAGGTGGCCAGGGCCGAGGCAATGGCAGAGGGCCAGTAGAACAGCGCGATCGCGATGACCGTCGCCACCCAGCCCAGGTAGATGCACCAGAAGTGGCACCGGCCCTTCGAGCTCGCCTGGCGCCAGGTCATCACCGACAGCAGCAGCAACTGGGCCGGCAGCACCGTCAGCAGGATGTAGTGCACCCGCAGCGTGGGCGACACCTCGGAATCGGTGAAGGCGTAGGCCAGGAAGGAGCCTGCGCTTTGCAGGAAGGGCACGCCGGAGGAGGCATCGGGCGACAGCAGCATGAACCAGACGCCCAGTGGTAGCGCAGCGCTGAAGGCGAACTCCAGGCTGGCGATGCGCAGTTCGGACAGCTTCATTTTGGGGGCGGGGCGGTTGGGTTCCAACGGTGGGGCAGGCTGGGGGGTGTGCATGCCGGTCAACCTGCAAAAGCCACCGGGGGCGCAGCCGGCGGACGCGGCTGCACCTTGAGCAGCAGCCAGGTCAGCAGCGGCAGCACGCAGAGCCACTTGATGAAGTCCACCGCGGCGGAGGGCAGCGCCGCCGCGAGCACGCCGATGCCCTGCGCCACCTGCAGCCATGTGATCGCGGGCAGGGTCCGGGACAGAGGCGGCGCCCACCAGCCGGGCGGCGGCATCCACAGTGCGGTCACGGCCACGCAGGCCAGGCTGCACAGGAGAGGGGTCTTCCAGCGGTGCATGGTGCTCACTCCCATGGTGGACAAGGATTCAGGCCGCGCAGGCCTGCGCCACGGTGCGCACGGCCCGCTGGTCCAGGACCAGGCCGATATGGCTGGTGCCGGGCACCACGGCCACGGGCACGGGCCGGCCGGCCTGGGCGAACAGGGGGGCATAGCGGTCGGTGTGGAACACCTCGTCGTCCTGCCCGGCCACGATGGACAGCGCCCTGCGGGCCTGGCGGATATCGCCCAGGTAGTTCCCCCGGGGCCGGAAGTTCATCGCCACGGTGTACGAATAGCTGGGCGTGAGGTGGGGGCGCGAGGCCTCGTCCAGCGCAAAGCGCAGCACCACCAGATGGTTCCACCAGCGGATACCCAGCTGGTTGAGCAGGCGCAGCGCCAGCAGGCGCGGCAGGCCGACCGATGCCCAGCCCCCCACGTCGGGCCGCGCGGTGGGCGCGTTCTGGTGCAGAAAGGGCGCCAGCAGCACATAGCGCTCGAACAGGCCTTGCCGGGCGCTGCCGGCAAAGCGCAGCGCAAAGCCGCCGCCCGCGGAGAAACCCATCAGCGTCTGCGGCCCCGCATGGGGCACTGCGCGCAGGAAATCCTCCAGGTCATCCTCCATCTGCCCCAAGTAGGACGCCTGCCCGCGCGCGCCGGAATCCCCGTGCCCGCGCATGTCCAGGGCCGCGACCTCGTACCCCGCAGCGGCCAGCGCCTGGGCCAGCACATGCATGGAGCGCGCGCGCGACGAGGAGCCATGCACCAGCACCACACGCTGGTGCGGCGCGGCGGGCGATCCCGTCGGCGCATACGCATGCCAGGCCAGCCGCGTGCCATCGCGCGCCGCATAGCGCTGCACCGGGGGCAGGCCGCTGAAGTCCACGCCCTCGAAGGGGCTGTTCACGCTGGCCAGCGGCGCGATGTCCCGCGGCCCGCCCCAGGCGATGGCCGCGGCCAGGCCCGCGAGCGCGGCGATCAGCAGGACGGCGAGGAGGGTCATCGGCAGGCACGGGAAAGTGAGTGTGGGCGCCATTGTGGCGAGATTCCCCGCGCTCGGGCAGCACTCAAATGGGTGATACGCCGGGCGTGCCGGGCCGCTTTGCAGGGCCCGCTTCCTGTCGGTTCTCTCCTACAGCGATAAATTTACAAAGGGCTACACTCATCTCGCGCTCTCGCGGGGGGCAGGTAGGTTGGTTTGTCTCAACGAAATTCTCGAAAGGCGAGTGCAGTTCCATGACGCAGACCGTTGCACCCGAGTCCGTGGACCAGAAACCGCCAGCCCGCGAGCATGCCCTGGGCGCTTCGGCTCCGGACGCGCTGGGCGAGGCGCGATCGCGGCAGATCCTGTCGGCGCTGCTGTCCTTTGCCGAAGGCGACTTCCAGGCACGCTTGCCGGTCGACTGGCCCGGCACGGACGGCCGCATCGCCGAAGCCTTCAACCAGACCATCCGGCAGGCCGCTGGGTTCACCGGCGAGGTCGCCCGCCTGAACGAGACGGTCGGCAAGGAAGGCCGGCTGGCGCAGCGCCTCACGGCACCCGCGGCGCAGGGCAGCTGGGCGGCGCAGGTCGTCGCCCTCAACACTCTGGTGGACGACCTGGTGCGGCCCACCACCGACATCGCGCGCACCATCGGCGCGGTGGCCAAGGGCGACCTCGGCCAGCCCATGGCGCTGCAGGTCGATGGCCGCGCGCTCAAGGGCGAGTTCCACCGCTCGGCCGAGCTCGTCAACACCATGATCGAGCAGCTCTCGGTGTTCACCTCCGAGGTGACGCGCGTGGCGCGCGAGGTCGGCATCGAGGGCAAGCTGGGCGGCCAGGCGCAGGTCAAGGGCGTCTCGGGCGTCTGGAAGGACCTGACCGAGTCGGTCAACCAGATGGCCGGCAACCTCACGGCGCAGGTGCGCAACATCGCCGATGTGACCATTGCCGTGGCCAACGGCGACCTGTCCAAGAAGATCACGGTGGATGTGCGCGGCGAGATCCTGCAGCTCAAGGAGGCGACCAACACCATGGTCGACCAGCTGCGCTCCTTCGCCTCCGAGGTGACGCGCGTGGCGCGCGAGGTCGGCACCGATGGCCGCCTGGGCGGCCAGGCTGTGGTGCCCGGCGTGGCGGGCACCTGGAAGGACCTGACCGACTCGGTCAACTCCATGGCCAACAACCTGACCTCTCAGGTGCGCAACATCGCCACCGTGACCACGGCCGTGGCGCGCGGCGACCTCTCGCGCAAGATCACGGTGGAGGTCAAGGGCGAGATCCTGGAGCTCAAGGAAACCATCAACACCATGGTCGACCAGCTCAACGGCTTCTCGTCCGAGGTGACGCGGGTGGCGCGCGAGGTGGGCACCGAGGGCAAGCTCGGCGGCCAGGCCCAGGTGCCCGGCATTGCCGGCACCTGGAAGGACCTGACCGACTCGGTCAACTCCATGGCCAGCAACCTCACGGGCCAGGTGCGCAACATCGCCGGCGTGGCCACCGCCATCGCCAAGGGCGACCTGTCCTCCAAGATCACGGTGGAGGTCAAGGGCGAGATCCTGGCATTGAAGGAAACCATCAACACCATGGTGGACCAGCTCAACGGCTTTGCC
>NZ_AKJX01000088.1 GCF_000276605.1 Acidovorax sp. CF316
GGCGGCGGCTGCCAGTCCTGCCAGCAGCGCCCGGTGTCGTCCTACCGGACGTCTGTCCGCTGGCGGCTGGCGTGGCGTCAATCAGCGCCCCCAAAGGGTTACGCCGCTGAGCGAGCCCTGGGACAGGGGTTTCTCGAAGGCATAGGCAGCCTCGGTGCCGTTGGCATTCAGGTGGCCCGTGAGGTTGGCATTGGATGCGGTGGGGATGAACTGCCCTGTGGCATTGACATTGCCCGAGGCCTGGATGTTCTGCGAACCCACGCTCTTGCTAGCCATGTACAGCGAGGTATTGAACAGCGAGCGGCCGAAGTCCACCTGCAGGGCCCCGCTCTGCACTGCCACCGCCTCGATGGCGGTTTGCGCATCCTTGTAGAACTGGGCGCTGGCATTGGCCAGGCGGAAGTTGACCACCCCTTCCTGGGGCAGCTTGCCCTGGGCGTCCGGATTCTGGAAGAGCGCGTAGGACGGGTTGCCGATCACCCGGTTCCAGCCCGATTTCAATGCGGTTTCGTAATCCACCACAAAGCTGTCGCCCTCGGCGCGCGAGGTCCAGGGGTTACGAGCCCATGCCAGCTGGGTTACCTGGGGTGGCAGCACCGGCACCGAGGGTTCGACCACGGAAGGGGGCGGCGCAGGGGTGGGAGCCGGTGCGGGCGCAGGGGGTGGTGGCGGCGCGACCGTCACCGGGGGTTCCGGTGCCGGCGGGGGCGCCACAGGCGCCACTGGTGGGGTATAGACGGCCACTTCCACCGCCTTTTGCTCGCTCGTGAGCGACTTGACGGGTGTAGGCTCGGCGCGCAGGTCGTCCAGCGTCTGGGGTTGCGCCTTGTCGGTGCGCGCGGTGATTTCCACGGCACGGGCATTGCGTGTCACGGCGTCGGTGGCCACCAGCAGGGGCGTGGCATCACGGCGGCTGTACTCGAGGATCTGGCCCTTCATGTCGTCCGACAGCAGCTTTTCGTGGCCGCTGATGCAGGGGCCGACACTCGCGCCGCAGCCATTGTTGGCCAGCGGGGTGAGCGTGATGGCGCCGGTGTAGACCGAGGCAGCCGTGCGTTCCATGTCGGAGCGCACGACGAAGTCCGTGCCTTTGACGCCAATGGCGGCCACGGGCGTGTTCAGGCGGAAACGCTCGCGCGCGGCCTCGCCCCAGCTGCCGGTGATGGAGCGCACCACGCCTTCATCGAGGCGGAACTTGATGGCCCCCAGCTGCGGCTGCTGCGCAGAATGGCTGTAGCTTTCGATGTGCAGGCGGCTGGCCGGCCGCACGCTGAGGCGACCACCGTCCACAAAGCGCAGGTGCACATGGCCACCGGCCTTGGTTTCGATGCGGTCGCCGACACGCACGGCGGCGCCACGGTCCAGCACGCGGCTGCTGCCGTCTTCCTGGAGAATGGCGGCCGCCCCGATGACAAAGGTGGCTTCACCCACGACAGCACCCAAGGGTTGCCCGGGTGTAGAGGCAAGCGCGAGGCCACCCATCCCCATCAAGGGAAAGGCTAGGCAGGCGGCAATGGGGTGCAATCGGTGGTTCATGGTGTGCCTTTCGGACAGCAGAGAATGCCTGGCGGCGCCAAAACAGGCGCAGGCCAGGAAATAGCTCTGGTCCCTATTTTCGCTCATGTCTGTTTCACAGTGTGTGAGCACGGTCACACACCACTTGCCGCAGCACTGGCAATATGCTGGGAGCGTTGCCAGTGGTGTAATGCCGCAATGCGCTGCTTGGCGCAGCCCGGCAAACATCCCATGGGTGCATGGCACGATCCAGCCCTGGATCTGCATCTCCTGGCGCCCGTTGGGCGCCGTTTTCAGCGGCTTCGTATTATCGGCTCAAGCCGCGTTTTTCCCTATCTATGCCCGTTTCCGTTCAGTTGTTGAGCCAGTTTCCTTTGCTGCAGCCGTTGGCGCGCGAAGCCCTGGAGCCACTGTCGGCACGCATGGCGCTGCGTTCTTTTGCCCGCCGGGCCATGGTGATGGGCAAGGAAAACCCGACCCAGGAGCTGGGTTTTCTGGTGGAAGGACGGCTGCAGGGGGTCGATTTCACGGTGGACGGCCGCAGTGTAGGCATGTATTTCGTGGATCCGGGGGATTATTTCGGCGAGCTGGCCCTGGTGGATGGCAAGCCGCCCTCGGAATTCGTCATTGCTGCGGTGAAGTCCACGGTGGCATTTCTCGACGGTGCCGCAGCACGCGAGCTGATCCTGGGGCACCCGGCGCTGGCACAGGCCGTGATGACCCGGCTGGCGCAGCGGGTGCGCACTGTGATGGCGCAGCGCACGCTGCTGAGCCTTCCCAACCCCTTTCAGCGGCTTTGCGTATTGCTTTTACAATTGCCGCAGCGCCCGGTCGACGGGGTGGCCGAGGTCGCACAGGCCCCCACCCACCAGGAGTTGGCCATCATGATCAACGCCAGCCGGGAGACGGTTACACGGGCGTTCCAGGTGCTGTTCCTGCACAAGGTGCTGGTACGGGAAGGCAACATCCTCAAGCTGATGCAGCCTGAGCTCATGCGCGATATTGCAGAAGGACGCGCGGACCCTCCCAAAGCCTGACACCTCCTGCCATGGGCGCCCCCACCGGATCGCCGCTGGCGCTCTCCCTCGTTTTACGGTTATTGCCTTGAGATTCCTTCTGTCTTATCTGTGGCCCTGGCGCCATCTGTCCCTGGTGCTGCAACTGGCGCGCCGCGAAGTGCATGCTCGCTACCGGCAGTCGTGGCTGGGCATGGTGTGGGTGGTGCTCACGCCGTTGCTGATGCTGGGGGTCTACACGCTGGTGTTCCGCCACGTCATGCGTGTGCGCTGGCATGGTGGCGTGGACGAAGGCAATCTGGCCTTTGCGCTGCGCATCTATGCGGGCCTGGCCGTGTTCGGCTTCTTCGCGGAGTGCGTGAACCGCTCGCCCAACCTGGTGCTGGAGCAGCCCCACCTGGTCAAGAAGGTCGTCTTTCCGCTGGAGATCATGCCCTGGGTGAACGCGGCCAGCGCCTGCGTGGGTTTGGCGGTGTCAGCGCTGCTGCTGGTGGGCATGGCGGTGTTGAGCGGCCATGGACTGACCATCACCGCCCTGGCATTGCCCCTGGTCTGGCTGCCGCTGCTGCCGCTGGTGCTCGGCCTGGGTTGGTTCCTGGCCGGAGTGGGCACTTATGTACGTGACGTGGCGCAGCTGCTGGGCATGGTGGTCGCTGCATTGATGTTCCTGAGTCCGATCTTCTTTCCGGTGGAGGCCCTGCCCGAGGCGGTGCGCCCCTGGCTGCTGCTCAACCCGCTGGCCTGGGTGATGACGGGCACGCGCGAGGTGCTGCTCAATGGCCGTTGGCCCGACTGGCAGGCCCTGGCCGTGTTGTTGGCCGCCTGCACTGCCGTGGCAGCGGCAGGCGCAGCCTTCTTCCACAAGGTTCGCACGGGGTTTTCCGATGTCGTTTGATAGCCCTGCAGACACCCTCCAGACCCTGGCCATCGAAGCCCGCGGCGTGGGCAAGCGGTTTTCACTGTTCTCACAGTCCAGCGACCGCCTCAAGCAGCTCCTGTGGGGCCGTTACAAGCAGTACAGCCGGGATTTCTGGGCACTGCAGGATGTGAGCTTCGATATCCGCCGCGGCGAAGTGGTGGGTCTGGTGGGCCGCAACGGCGCCGGCAAGTCCACGCTGCTGCAGATGGTGTGCGGCACGCTCACCCCCACGCACGGCACGTTGGCAGTGCGCGGGCGGGTGGCCGCGCTGCTGGAACTGGGCGCCGGTTTCAGCCCCGATTTCAGCGGGCTCGAGAATGTGTACATGAACGCCGCCATCCTGGGCATGGGCCGGGCCCAGGTGGACGAGCGACTGGACAGCATCCTGGCGTTTGCCGACATCGGCCAGTTCATCCACCAGCCGGTCAAGACCTATTCCAGCGGCATGTTCGTGCGCCTGGCATTTGCCGTGGCCACCAGCGTGGACCCGGACATCCTGGTGATCGACGAGGCGCTCTCGGTCGGCGATGGCGCCTTTGCACGCAAGTCCTTCGACCGCATCATGGACATGAAGGACCGGGGTGCGACCATTCTGTTCTGCTCCCACTCCATGTACCACGTGCAGGCCCTATGCTCGCGCGCGCTCTGGCTCGAGGGCGGGCGCATGCGCATGTGGGACGAAGCACCCAAGGTGACTGCAGCCTACGAGACCTCGCTGGTGATGGAGGACGCACCCCTCAGAGAGGGCGACGCCAGACCAGCCCATGCGGATGCCGCCACGAATGCGATGGCAGACAGCTTCGAGGCCGACTCCCTGGCCCACGGCGCCAAGGTGCGCAAGGCGCCCGACGGCACGGCCGTGATCACCGATATCCAGGCACTGGCCGACGGCGTGGCCGGGCGCGAGCTGGCCATCCACTCCGGCCGCACGACGCTGGAGTTGCGCGTGCAGTTCGACAGCGACCCGGCCCTGCCCTGCCCGTCGGTGGCCATCGGCATTGCCCATGCCAATGGCACGGTGGTGGCCAGCGCCGGCAGCGCCAACGACGGCGTGGAGCTGTCCCGGGACGCCGTTGGCTCTGGCATCGGCACCCTGACACTGCCAAAGCTGCCATTGCTGCAGGGCGACTACACCATCTCGGTGATCCTGGCGTGCGAGCGTGGCCTGCACCCGTATGAGATCGTGGAGCGCGCCATCACGCTGCGCGTGGTGCAGACCGGGCTGGAGCAAGGCCTGGTGAGCCTGCCCCGCCAGTGGACAGCCAAGGTGGCGGCATGAACGCAAGATCCTGGTACGCAGTCAACCTGGGCCCCGCCGAATCACCCGAGGTGCGTGCCCTGTTTGCCCAGGTGTTCGGCTCCAGCATGAGCGATGCCCTGTGGCAATGGAAGTACGCGGACGGCCGGGGCCAGGCCACCGGCACGCGCGACCACGAAGGCAAGCTGATCGCACACTACGGCGGCACGGCCCGCACACTGCTGTGGGACGGCAGGGAACGCGCCGCGGTGCAACTGGGCGATGTGATGGTGATGGAGCAGGCGCGGGGTGTGCTGTCGCGCAACGGCGCCTTTGCCACGGCGGCCCAATCGTTCTTGCAGCAGCACATCGGCGCGCAGACCCGCTTTGCCATCGGCTTCGGCTTCCCGAACGAGCGCGCCGCCCGGCTCGGCAAGGCACTGGGTCTTTATGAAACGCTGGGTGAGGTCCTTGCCCTCGCGTGGCCCAGCCCGCCAGCCGGCCACAACGGCGGCAAGCTTCGCCTGTGGGCAACAGCGCCGCTGGACTGGACAGACCCGCACACGCAAGGCCGGCTGGACACGCTCTGGCAGGCATTGCGCAGCGACGCGCAAGGCTTTGTCTTGCCCCGGCGCGACGCCGACTGGTGGCGCCACCGTTTCGCCCGCCACCCCGACGGGCCTTACCAGGCCTGGTGGGTGCGCCACCGGCTCACTCGGCGCATCCTGGGCGCGGTGGTCCTGCGACCGGGCCCTGGCACCTGGGAAATCGTGGACTGGCTGGCACCCTTGCGCCACACCGCAACCGTGCTGGTGGCTGCCCGCGCCCTGGCGGCCTCTGCCGGCGCAACGGCGCTCACCGGGTGGTTCAGTGCACCGCTGGCGGCGCGACTGGGCGCCATGCCGGCACTGGCGGACGCCAGTTCGCAACTGGCATGCACCAACTGCGTGACGGTAGCCCGCGACCCTGCGATCACCGGCGATCTGCTCCAACGCCCCTGGTGGCTTACCGGAGGGGATACGGATTTTCGCTAAGCTTGGCCCTTGAGGCCTGCGCGCAGCCATCGGCCCTCTGTTGGCCCCTGCGCTGATTTCCACGATGATGGACAAGAGCCCCCTGCACTGGGCCCGTGCCAATCCTTTTTACCGAATTTTATGAACAGCGCACACGAAGTTTCAGATTTTTACGCACAGAACCGCGATTACTGGATCGCTCTGGGCAGCAAGGCCGCCGCAGCGCCCACCGTGATGCTCAACTTCGGCTATTGGTCGGATGGCGTGAACCACCTGTACGAGGCACAGCAGTCGCTGGTGCACCGCATCATCGCCTCCATTCCCAAGGACGGTGCCCAGGGGGTGGAAGTGGGCTGCGGCATCGGCGGCATCAGCATCAACGTGCTCAAACAGTTGCCGAACGCGCGCATGACGGGTGTGGACATCGCCGAAGGCCAACTGGCCCTTGCGCAGGCCAATGCCAAGGCCCATGGGGTGCTGGACCGCTTCCAGGCGCAGCAGGGCAATTCCATGGCCTTGCCGCTGCAGGACAACGCGTTCGACTTCGGGCTGTGCATCGAGTCCTCGTTCCACTACGACGACAAGCCCTCGTTCTTCGGCGAGATCTTCCGCACCTTGCGGCCGGGGGGCTACGCCGTGGTGGCCGACATCACCTGCTCGCGCGTGGAAGGTGTGCGCTTTCGCCAGGGCAACTACTACGAGAGCGCGGAGACCTACCACGCGCTCATCCGCGATGCCGGCTTCGAACTGGTGTCGACCGAAGACATCGGACCGCAGGTGTATGGCCCGCTGTACCACCACGTGCATGAATTCAATGCCGGCCAGCCCGGCAACCGCAGCCGCATCTCCAAGTACTGGTCCCTGGTGCTGAACAACTACCGTGAACTCGCCCAGGACGGTGACATGGGGTACCACATCTTCGTGTTGAAGAAGCCGGAAGCCCCGGCACCAAGCCGTTGAAGCAGTTTCCGCGCTGGCTGTCGCGGAGCGTGGCGCGGCTGGACTACGGCCTGGTGCTGCCCCTGCTGGCGCGGCTGCCGCGGTGGCTTGCCCGCCCGCTGTGGATACTGCGCGGCTGCATCAACTATGCGATGGACTGGGACTGGCGCACCTTGTCGCTGGGCCACGGCTATGTGCGCGAGGCCACGCAGCACGCCATGGCGCAATTGCGCCTGCAGGCCCAAGAAGGCACGCTGCCGCGCCGGCTGACGCTGCGGCGCTTCGTATGCATGTCGCGCGAGGAGGTCGAGGCCGCCAGGCTGAGCCATCTGGACCGCAAGAACATCCAGGCCAGGATCATCGGGCTGGAAGCGCTGGTCAAGGCGCGCGACAGCCAGCAAGGCGTGGTGCTCATGACGGCGCATTTCGACAGCCTCTACGTGGGCCTGGCGGCACTTGCCGAAGCCGGCCTCACGGTCAACCTCATGTCCACCAAGCTCACGGACGATGCCATGGTGCCGCCCGCCATCAGCCAGCACTTTGCCACCAAGGCGGTGGCACTGAACCGACTGCTGGCCCCCGGGCGGGTGACGCACTTCGAGGACAGCATGCGCTTCTTCGTGAGCGCGCTGCGCCGCGGAGAGATCGTGGTCATCGCCTGCGATGGCCCCTCCACCTCGCAGGACCGGTCGCAGCCCGTGGACTTTCTGGGCGCACAGCGCCGGATGGCGTCGGGCCCGCAATTTCTGGCCCGGGCGGGCCATGCGCCGCTGGCGCTCTACACCTGCCAGGAGGGGCCGGGAGGGCACTTCACAGTGGAAGTCACCGAACCCGTCACCCTCGAAAATGGCGGCTTGCAGCAGGCCTACTCGGCACTCGAACGCCATCTGCTGGCCCATCCCTGGCAATGGTGGGCGGCCGACCTGTACCGCACCTACGTGGCCGCCGAGGCCACGGGCGCATGATGGCGGCTGGTGCCGCTCCAAGGATTGTTGACCGTGTCTGATTTTCTGTTTGTCAGTGCCGTGAGCAGCTTCGACATCGTGCGCGAGCGCTTGTTGGCGTCCCCCTGCATGGCGGCCGGCCGGCAGCCGCTGGTGCTGCGCTGGAACGCCCCGTCCGCAGCCCAGGCGTTCAACGCCGTGATGGACTCCCGGCCCACACAGGAGTGGGTGGTGTGGGTGCACCAGGATGTGGTGCTGCCCGGGGGCTGGGACAGCTTGTTCGCCCAGGCCATCGCACAGGCAGAGCAGCAGCTGGGGCGCCTGTCCGTCGTCGGAACCTACGGCGTGGTGGGTGCAGGAGCAGCCGCCGTTCACGCAGGCCACGTGCTGGACCGCGGCCAGGTGCTGCGCGGCGCGGCACCCCTGCCCTGCCTGGTGGACAGCCTGGACGAACTGCTGGTGGCCGTGCGCAGCGACAGCGGCCTGCGCATGGACCCGGCGCTGGGTTGGGATTTCTACGCCACCGACCTGGTGCTGCAGGCCCAGGCGGCGGGCTTGCAGGCCGCCGCCGTGGATGCGTTTTGCGAACACTGGTCCAACACCCCGCAGCACCCGCCCCTGCCCCGCCCCACGGCGCAGCGCATCGCGCGCAGCGGAGCGGCGTTCGAGGCCAAATGGGAACAGCAATTCCCCCTCACAACCACCTGCGTGGCCATCCACCAACGTGGTGACGTGCGCGCCCTGGCGCAGTCGATGCTCGCAGCAGATGCGCAGCCCCTGGACCAGGACGCGCCATGACACCCATCGCACTGGTCATCGTCTCCACCGCATCGAGCCCGCTGTCGTCGGAAGAATTCCGCTACGGCTGGGACCAGTTGCACCGCATGTTGCCCGCGCCCACGGTGTGGCAGGAGATGCCCGAGCCGGCCAGTCCGCAGGCGTGGAGCCAGGCGCTGGAGCGGGCATCGGCCGCCGCACCGCTGGAAGAAAATGCCCGCGTGCTGCTGCTGCGCCATGGCCATGTCATGGCGGGCCCCGACGTGCTGGACCGGCTGGGCCGGGCGCTCGACGGTGTGCAGGGTACGCCCACGGCCGTACACGCATTCGACCCGGGCTTTCCGCCTGCCCTGGCCCCCGACTACTGCACCGTGCGCGGCATGGAGCGCTACCTGGAGCAACTGGGGACCAGCGAGCTCCCGCTGCTTGCAGACAGTGGCCAGCATGTACCACTGGTGACGCTGACCACCGTGGCCGCCGTGCATGCCGGCACCGTGCGCAGCCACGCCCGGTGGGTGCCCGGTGCCTTCGTGCACGACTTCGCCAGCTACCACCAGGCACGGCGCGAAGACATGCTGCCCCTGCTGCCTGCCGGCGTGGCCCGCATGCTGGACGTGGGTGGCGGAGAGGGGGGCTTCCTGCAGGCGGTCAAGGAATTGCGCGGCAGCGAAACGCATCTGGCCGAGTACTCCGAGGAGGCCTGCCGCACCGCGCGCACCCAGGTGGACCATGTGTGGCAGGGCGACTTTCTAACCCAGCCGTTTGCCGGCTTGCCGAACCAGGGCGACGGCGCATTCGACTGCATCAGCTTTCTGGATGTGCTGGAGCATGCCAATGACCCACAGGCCTGGCTGGCCCGTGCCCGCAGCCTGCTGGCGCCAGGTGGATCGGTCCTCATCTCCATTCCCAACGTGGGCCACTGGGGGGTGGTGGCCGATCTGATCGAAGGGCGCTGGGACTACTGCCCGCTGGGCATCCACTGCGTGACCCATGTGCGCTTCTTCACCTGGAAGACCCTGCAGGATTTGCTGGCGACTGCAGGCTTCCAGGTAGAGCACCTGGAGCGCGTGCAGGTGCCAGCCCCCGAGGACTGGGCCCGACACTGGGCCCAGAGCCCGCGTTTGAAGGCGGATCCAGAAAGCTGGAATACCTATGCCTTCCTGGTGCGCGCCACGCCCCTCCAGGAGGGTTCATGGGCCTGAGCTGCTGCGCCATTCTGGTGAACTACCGGGATGCCGCCGAAATTGTGGCGGCCGTGGAGTCCGTGCTGGCCGATGCGCCCGGCATAGAGGTGCGCGTGGTCGACAACAGCGATGACGACAGGGAGTGGGCCTTGCTGCAGTCGCTGCTGCCGCCGTCCGTGCACTCCCACCGCGCTGACGGCAACATCGGGTTTGGCCGCGGCTGCAACCTGGCCTTGCAGGCCTCGTCCGCCGACTGCTTTTTCCTGGTGAACCCCGATGTGCGCCTGGTCAAGGGATGCACCGCGGCATTGGTGGATGTGCTGGCCCGTGACGCCACGCTGGGAGCGGTCGCACCGCGGCAGTTCCTGGATGCTGCCCTGCAATGGCGCCTGCCGCCCAGTTGGTTGCCTACCGCCGTGCGTGCCTGGGCCACGGAGCGTGCCCGCAGGGAACCCGCCATCCGGGACCGGGTCCGCCACGCCACGGGGGCCGAGGCCTTGCGCTCCTGGCAGGCCCGGCACACACCATTGCGCCAGCGGGCGCTGTCGGGCGGCGCGGTCATCGTGCACCGCCGTGTTCTGGACGCGGGGGGCAACCTGTTCGACCCGCGTTTCTTCATGTACTTCGAGGACTCCGACCTGTGCCTGCGCTTGCGCCGCCAGGGCTGGGGCATGGCCATGGCCCCCGAAGCGCAGGCGGTGCACGCCTGGCGCAATGCACCCCACAAGCAGGGCTTGATGGAAGCTGGGGCCGCCATCTATTTCAGCAAGCACTATGCAGGGGATCGCTGGCTTCACAAAGCCCACCAGCTGCAGCACGTGCCGCCCGGTCCGCTGGGGGACCTGGAGCAGCCGGGCCAGCGAACAGCCGACGGCATCGAGCTTGAGGTACCCACAGCGCTCCAGCAGGGCTGGGTGCTGGAGTTGAGCCCCGATCCCTTGCGGCAGATCGGCGTCGGGCACCTGGGAACTGGAGCACGGGCATTCGCCTCCTACCAGACGCTGGCGCATTTCGGAGAAGGCGCGGTGTTTGCGCGTTTGCGCAGCAGCGGCGGCGGCCAGGAGCGCAACGCGGGGAGCGAATTGCTGGCCAGGTTCCATCCGCCCTATGGCTCACCCCGGGAGGCAGGAGCGCACCCATCGGCCTGAGTGGCACAGGCTCGCGGCAGGACGACACATCCTGTAGCGCCGAGGCCACCCGCCACTCTGCGAAAATCCAGCCCACGGACAAGGAGGACATGCAGCAATGCGGTCCTGCGCCTTGTCATTGCGCAACACTTCCCTGCGCCATCCGCCCTGCCGGGCAGGTCGCTGCAGCATCACTTGTTTTTCGCCGGGCCCGCCTGGCATTTCGATTTCTTGGGAGTGAGTACATGCCTACTCTTGGTTTCCTTTCTGCCCCCGCGGGCCAGCCATCGCCATGCACCTTGGCGCTGGCGATGGCCGCAGCAGGCATCGCCCTCAGCGGGCAGGCATGGGCTCAGGCTCCACAGGGCACAGCCCCCGGGGTGCCGGTGCGCCCGGCGCCTGCGGCAGTGGTCCCAGCTACCCCTGCGCCTGCCGTTGCGGCTCCGCTAGCTGCAAGTCCCACGCCCACCTACATGGGCGCGGCCAATCCTTTCGATGCCCAGCGCAAGGCATGGCCGGACCGCGTGCCGCCCGTGCCGCCACCACCACCGCCACCGCCACCTGCCGTGGTCACCGACCAGGATCTGCAGTTGTACGGCGTGGTGATTGCAGGCAGCGTCAAGATGGCCAATGTGCGCCTGGGGCCACGCTTCGCCAGCGCCGCCACGGAGGGGCGCCCTTTCTCGACCTTCCGTGAAGGGCAGGCGCTGGGCGAGTTCACCCTGAGCCAGGTCCACCCCACCCACGTGGTGCTGTCGGCGCCCGGGGGACAGCAGAGCATCTATTTCACCAAGAAGATGGACAGGGCGACCGGCCCCGGGGCGCCCGCCCCTGTGGCCCAGAGCCCATCGCCTGTTCAAGGCGCCACGCCCGTGGTGCAGGCACCCGCCGGAGATCCGGCAGCCGCCCAGGCGGCTGCCGCTGCACCTACCTCTCCTCCGGGTGCGGGCACCGCCCAGGTGGCCCAGCAGCAGGCAGCAGCAGCCCCGGCCCCCGCGCCGGCTGCGAACTCACCGAACGCGGCCAACACGGTGTTCAACAGCCTCTCCGAGGCACTGAATGCAGCGCGCAACAATGCCAACATGCAGCAAAACCAGGGCGCCAACCCCTTCCAGGTTCCCACCGTAAGGCCATGAACCCATGCCGCGCGCTGCTCCCAAGGGGCTGTGCGGGGCCTGCGGCACTTCAGCGCCTTAGTCGGCCTGGGCGACCTGCCCCGTCCGTCATTTGCGCGCCCCCAAAGAAAAAGGCCCCGAAGGGCCTTTTTTTGTCTTCGAAAGGCTGCGCCTTTACCAGATCTTTCCTTTGCTGATGAAGGAACCATTGCTGTTCTTGTAGCCGAAATAGATTTCGACGTTGAATGCACGCAAGTCATCAGTCGTCAGGTCGAACGACGGCGAGAACTTGAGGCTGGTTGCTGAGGGGATCTGGCTGGAGTACGCAACCGTCTCGGGATTCGGCAAGACCAGTTGGACCCACGAGTCGGCCTTGCGGAAGAACCAGACGTCCGTCGTGAAGAAGAGGCCATTGGCAGGAATGCGCGCGGCAATCCAGACACTGGTCTTTTCACTGGCGGCCACCGCGGTACTGGTCTGCTCCAAGGTGATGTCGAGCTTGAGGGGCTGACCGGCCGCTGACACCATGGTGGTTGTAACCGCCCCAGCCGTAGGGGCGGGAGTCGTCGGCGTCGTCGGAGTCGTAGGGGTGGTCGGCGTCGTCGGAGTCGTGGGGGTGGTCGGCGTCGTCGGAGTGGTCGGCGATGCAGCATCCACGGGATCCGGGAACGGGCTGGTGGTCCAGGAAATCTTGGCGTAACCGGCCGCATACTTGGGCATGTCCACGTCAATGGCGCCCTGGTAGTCGTAGAGCGCGGCGCCGCTCAGCTGGCGCACATAGAGCCACTTACCTTGGTCAGTGCTGCTGCGGTTGGCATCGAGCTGGCCGCCCACGAAACGCAGGGTGCCGCCACCATCGTGCACGACGAAGTGGTCGACATCTTCATTGACCAGGCGCCCAAACGAGGTGTCGATGCGCTCATTGACCTGGGCAATCGAGTACTCGGAAGCGCTCAGGGGTGCGACGCGGGTTGGCTCCTTGCCGTAGCGCAGCACGAAGGCCGACTGGGTGCCTTGGGCAGCATAGCCCGAGAACAGGAATGAACGGGAGCCTGCGGGAATATAGACCTTGAACTCCTGGCTTTGCATCTGGAAGCCAGTGAACTCGGGAAGGGAAAGGGAACCACCACCAGGGAAGGCGCAGCCGCCGGTGCCAAAGCCGATTGCGCAACCTGTCACACCCGCAGGATCGTACTGCGCCTTGAAGCCCACCTTGGTATCAAAGGGGTAGACGAAGGTGCCGGGTGCCGGAGGAAGGGCGATTTTGTGCGCAGACTGGTGCATCGACACAAAATTCGCGGCCTGGGCGAATGTGCCCATTGCAGCCAAAAAAATAACAATTAGATACCGCATTGCATCCACCCAAAAAAAAAAGGCCGCGAGCTCTCGCCGGCGGCCTTTTTACTAAAGTCGCAACTTCTTAGTTAGAAGGAGCGTAGTGCCACGTGACTTCTGGGCCAATCGTGTTGATGTAGGTAACGATGCCAGGACCGCCGGACTTGCCCAGGTTCACAGAAGGAGCCGAGGTTTGGCCAACGGAAACCGTTGGGTTGGCGTAGCGGACGTTAGCCCAGCCAGCGGTGAACGAACCCACGCTGATCTGGCTGCCGAAAGCCAGCCAGTCGTGTTCGAACACGCTGGTTACCGATGCGGCAGGCAGAGGCGAGATGTTGAACGCTGGGCCGGTGATGCGGTTTTCGCTGTAGTCGAACACGTCGGCGGAGATAGCGACCTTCGTAGCGAAGGGGTACTGGCCGCTGATGACGTTACGGTACGTCAGCTTCGTGGGGAACGTGAAGGAGACCAGCGAAGACTGGCTGCCACCAACAACGTAAGGCACGACGAACGAGGTCTTCCACAGTGCGTCTTCGATGTCAGCAACCGTAGCTTGCGAACGTGGAGCGCCCAGGCTGGAGTCAACACCGATGTTTTGCTTGATGCGGTTGTTGTAGTCAGCCAGTGCCAGGGTAGGCAGCGAAGCGTTTTGGCCGTTCAGCGGGTTGGAGATGGTCAGGAAACCAGCCAGCACGTTAGGCGTGTTGGTGTCGGCAACCACAGCTGGAGCAGCGTCGAATGCAGCCTTGATGGCAGCCTTGGACACGCCAGGAGCGTTAGGAGCGATGTCGAATGCTTGCGATTCGATGATCGTGATGTAACCGATGTTGGTCAGAGGCGAACGGCCTTCGCCAGCACCGCTCACGATCACTGCTGGGGTAGCAGCGGACGCGAAGTTGTTGGAGTTAGGCAGCAGGATCGAATCGTCGCTGGACGTCACGACCGAGCGGGTCGTTTGGCCATTGGCACCGGCAGCTTGGCTGGCCAGGGTACCGACCCACACGTCGCCAGGCGACAGGTAGATCAAGAAGTCAAGACGTTCTTCGGAGCGCTCGTTGTCGTGAATCACGACCTTGGCAACCACGGATTGCGTCAGGCTCGTGTTGATAACCTTCAACTCACTTTGCCATCCCCCACCGATGAAATACGAGGGAGCGACCAGCAAATCACCCAAACCAGCGTGATTCACGGTCACAGCGTTTGCAGCACCAGCAGCGAGCATGGCGCCCATTGCTACAGCAAGAAGTTTCTTCTTCATCACAGATTTCTCCATAAAAATTAAAAAAAGCACCTGAGCAAGCCCACACTCATAGCTTTACAAGTTTACACCAGATACTTCAACAATCCGCCCCGCGTACACAATCTAGACAAGCGGACTCTATGGACTGTTGATTCGCATCCTACACAATCGCCCCCCGGTTTGAGCAGGGGGGCGTAGATAAAATGTGTTTGGTGTCACAACTAGGGCGATGGATGTTGCAGCTCTGCAACAAGCGCCCGTTGTCCTTTTCCTGCGCCCGACACGGCAAGCCTGCGGCCTGCCCCCTCGCCACACAGTGGGCCAGCGGCACGACCATCCTGACAGCCCGACAGGCGTTCTGCCCGACCTTGCAGGCGATCCGTGCCACGGCCCTATCATCAACGCGACTTCAGGACGGAGTCGAGGTTGACGTGCTTCCACTGCCCGTCCACCTCCAGCCAGATATCGGAGTCGCGGACCGTGACATCGGCCTTCTTGCCGGTCGGATCGGCCAAGGCCCTCTCCACGTCGAGGATGACATGCTTGCCATCCAGGGTCACATCATGCACCTTGAAGGATTTCAGGGTCCAGGCCTTTGCGTGGTAGTCCGCATAGAACTTTGCATCCGTCCGGCCGGGGTCGATCCCATGCTCCAGCTCGTAGCGCAGGCCCCAGTTGCGGTCCAAATGGGCTTGCCAATAGCGCTTGAAATTGGTAAGCACGCCCATCTGCGCCAGCTTCGACTCCAGAGCCGCAGACTCGAAAACGACGTTCAGCGGCTTGGACTGGGTCAAGGCCGTACTCGGCGCGGCTGTCGCGCTGCCTGCCGGCTGCGAGGTAGCGCAACCGGCCAGCCATGGCAACACCGCAACCATGGCTGCGGCAAGCGTGATGTTTTGTGCAAAATTCTTCATGCGTGTCTCAAGATAGTGTGGAAGTTCAATGAGTTGCCGGTGGGCGACTCGTGGGGGATACAGGCTCCTGCAGCGCGTGAAAGAGCACCAATGGGATATGGGCGACCTGCTGATAGTTCACATTGACGATGCGGCCCGCACCATTTCCGCGCAACGCCTCGGCCGCCAGCAAAACGAACGGCGCCGAGACCGCGAACGAACTGTCGATCTGCGGAACCGGCGCGCTCTGGCACCGCACGGGAGGCATCACATCGTCGCGCCCCAGGACGGCATCGTAGTCTGCCATGATGGCCTCTGTGCCAGGACGCATCTTGGCGAGCGTGAACATCTCCTGCAGGGCATTGAAGGAGAGCGTGGTTCCCTCGTGCAACACCAGTCGGTACCGGCCACGCCAGGGGTACAAGCCCTCAGGATCGGTCCGGGAGACGATGGTCAGCCGTGAATCCAGCCGGGCAAAGTCCTCCATGGCCCTGCGCACCGCAGGTGACTGATCGGGGTGGCCCAGCAATAGCAACTCCCAGCCCGAGTAGGTCTGGCGCACCAGCGAGAAGAAGGTGGCGGTGAGCGCAGCCACGTCGAATGGCTGCACCACGACCGAGACGAAGGGTGCAGCCACCGCCTGGGCGGGGGCCGCCTGAGCGCTCTGCGCCGCGCCTGCACCGGACAATGAGCGCCAGCCATCCCGCATGAACCGCCACATGCCTGGCGGCACCACGGCGCGCACCATGTTCTTGGCATGGAACAGGGCATGCGCCCGCCGCCCGGCACTTAGGGGCGCCTCTTCGCCGGCATCGGCGATCAGGCGGTAGTACTGCGCCATATAGCGCGACTGGTCGTTGGCGAGCAGATGGTGCTCGCGCACCGTGGTCAACTCCGAGCGCAGGCGCTCCAGGTCCGTGCGCGCGGCGGCCAGCTTGCGGTCCAGATCCGTGGCCACGACCGGGGACACGCCCTCCATCGCAGGGGATGCGGACGACGGCAAGGTCTTGGGCGGGTTGATCGCTCGAATCGAAACCCCTGCCGCCAATGTCCGCAGGTGGTGTTCAGGCAGCGCGCCGAGCGCCTCCATGATGGCGGCGTCCTGCGGCTGGGCGGCACCCGTGCCCGCCCTCTGCAGGGCATCGACGACGTCGCCCAATGGGGTGGCACGCAGCAGCGCCGCCGCCCCGGCCGGCAGGCGGTCCAGGTACACGCCCATGAACCAGCTCAGCGACCACTGCGGATGCTGGTGGGGTTCCACCCCGCTCCAGCGCAGGTCGAACTCGCGGAACCACTCGCGCAGGCCGGTCTCGGTGGCGTTGTAGAAATGGTGGGGATAGCCGTGCTCGGGTTGCAGGAAGGCGGTGTCGATCTTGACCACCCCGCCCGGCTTGAGCACGCGGCGGATTTCCTCGACCGCAGCCTGCGGATACTGCAGGTGCTCGAACACCGCCTGGCTGATCACCGCGCTGAAGCTGTTGTCGCGGAACGGCAACCGGTCCGCGGAGCCGACCACGTCGGTCATCGGGTAGCGGAAGATGTCGATCTGCACCACGTTGTCCCAGCGCTGCAGCTTGCCACCCGCGCCCAGGTCCAGCACCCACCCGTCCTTGTGGTCCTCGATGATCCTCTGCGATTCCTGGCTGTAGGGGTGGCGCGAGACCGGATCGTCCACCGATGCCTCGCCCGTCCCCGCCTCCTCGATGGTTTCCGGCAACAGCACGGGCACCCCATTGCGCAGCGGGTAGGCCGTGCCGCACCCACCACACACCATCCGGCTCTCATGCTGGTTCAGTCGTGAGCCGCAACGCGGGCAGGCAAGCAGCGGCAACAGGGAATCAAGTCGGCTCATACGATGGATTCAAGGAAGGAAACGGTCACGTGGCAAAGGGTGGCGACGAGCGCCGCGTCAGACGACCCGGGGGGGCCAGGCCAGCGAGAAGTCTTCGGCGTCGATGGTCAGGTTGGGGTTGTAACAGGGGTCATTGGCCAGCAGCACCGGCCAACGGGTCTGCAGGATCTTCACTTCCGAGTTGAACCGCTTTTGCTTCTCCGGCGTGTCCTCGTAGCCGCGCGAGACCGACTCGTGGTGGATCAACTCGGCATACGGCGTCCAGTGGTTGCGGTAACCTGCTTCACGCACACGCAGGCAGAAGTCCACGTCGTTGAAGGCCACGGCCAGGGTTTCATCCAGGCCGCTCACCTCTTCATAGATCGACTTGCGCAGCAGCAGGCAGGCCGCCGTCACGGCCACGAAGTCCTGCGCCAGCACGGCGCGACCCATGTAGCCGTGCTGGCCGCGCGCCAGCAGCTTGTGCGCATGCCCCGCCACGCCGCAGACCAGCACCACGCCCGCGTGCTGGATGCGGCCATCGGGGTACCACAGCCGGGCGCCCACGCAGCCCACGCCGGGCTCCAGGGCCGGGCCGACCATCTCGTCGAGCCAATCGGGGTGGGTGGCCTCGATGTCGTTGTTCATGAGCAGCACGAACTCGCCGCGCGTGGCCTCGTGTACCGCCCGGTTGTTGATGGCCGAGAAGTTGAACGGGCCGTCGTCGCGCAGCACCCGGATCTGTCCCGACGCCGTGCGCTCGGCCAGCAGCTGCAACGAAGCGGCTTCGTCGCTGCCGTTGTCCATCACGATGATTTCGTAATTGGGATAGCGGGTCTGCACCAGGCTGTCCAGGCACTGGCGCAGGATCTTCTCGCCATTGCGGGTCGGGATGACGATGCTCACCAGCGGCGGGTTGGCCGGAATGCCCCAGCGCACGCGGTACATGCCCGAGGCCTCGGTCGCCTCCAGCACCTCGCCCTGCAGGCCGCGGCGCTGCAGGTGCTCCTGCAGGGCGCGCCGGCCGGCCTCGAAGGCATAGCTCTTGTTGCCGTGGCCCGAGGCCGTGCTGCCGGTTGCCGTGCGCCAGTGGTAGAGGATCTGCGGCACATGGAGCACGGCGGTCGCGTCCACGCTGTCGATGGCGCGCAGTGCGAGGTCGTAGTCCTGCGCCCCTTCGAAGCCCACGCGTGGGCCGCCGAGTTCGCGCATGAAATGCGCGTCGTAGACCGCGAAGTGGCACATGTAGTTGTGCGAGCGCAGCAGGCCCAGGTTGAAATCGGGCTTGAAGTAGGGATCGAAGCGCCGACCTGTCTGGTCGATCTTGTCCTCGTCGGAGTACAGCACCTTGCCCTGCGGGTTGCGCGCAAAGGCCTGCATGGCGCGCAGCAGCGCATGCGGCGTGAGCTCGTCGTCGTGGTCGAGCAGGGCGATGTACTGGCCCTTGGCCAGGGCTATGGCCGTGTTCGTCGCCGCCGAAATGTGCCGGTTCTTTTCGTGGAAGGCCAGGCGGATACGGGGCTCCTCGGCGGCTGCCGCCTCCAGCAGCGCGCGCGTGCCAGCCTTGGTCGATGCATCGTCGCAGATGCACAGCTCCCAGTGCGGGTAGACCTGGTTCTTCACCGAGGCAATAGCGCGGCCCACGTCCTGCGGATCGGGGTTGTAGACCGGCATGATGATGGAGACCAGGGCCTTGCGCGGCAACTCGGCCGCCTCGGCCACCAGGCGCGAGAGCTTGACCGGGTCCATTGTGTCGTATTTCGCCACCCAGTCGGTATAACTGCGTGGTGCGGCACCGGGCACGGCGTCCGGCACGGACGCTCCGGTATCCAGCGCTTCCGCCCCATGGCCAGAGCCATGCAGCATGCGCCGCAGGCGCTGGCGCACGCCCTGCACACCCTGGGTGCGCAGGACCGACACCGTGCGCTTGACCAGGTGAGGCAGGCCCACACCCCGGCTGCGGGCCACCGAATAGGCCGCCACGACGCTCCGGGCGTAGCGCGGCAGCCGGACCACCAGGCGCAGCGGGCGGGTGATCTTCCATGAGCGCGAGCCCGTCACCAGGCGCAACTGGTGCTGCGTGCCGTCCAGCATGGTCTGCAGGTTGTGCGCATGGTTGCGTGCCAGGGCGATCTCCGCCCCCAGGGCGGCGGCAGAAGCCTCCAGGGAGCCGATGTGCACCTGGGCATCGGTGTACAGGCTCAGCACGTTCGCGCCATGCTGGTGGGCCAGGTCCCGCTCGCGCACCACGGCATGGAGTTCCACGATGGTGGCATCGCGCTCCTGCTGCACCACGTCGCGCGCGGCGCAGGCCAGGTCATGCGCCTCGCCCAGGTGGTGCGCATCCTGGCGGGCCTTGTCCGCTGCCTGCATGGCGTCCATGGCGCGCTGCTGCTGGTCCATCAGGTCCTGCGTCAGCCGTTTCACGTCCTTGCCGCGCTCGGCCAGTTGCGACAGCACGCTGCGCCGCGACAGTGAGCGCGTGACCAGCTCCTCGAAGGTCTGCTTCGACTGCAGCACCTGCCACTTGGCATAGAGCTGCGCGGTGGCATCGGCTGCGCGCTGGCGATCGGCCTGCACGCCCTCGCCTGCCCCGGCATGGATGCGGTAGGCCGCCGAGACGCCGGGCACAAATTCGAACGGCGTGCGGCCTTCCACCTGCAGCCAGAAGTCCCAGTCCTCGTACAGATCGAAGCGCTCGTCGAAGGCGGCGCCGCCGGCCTGCACCAGGCTGCGATGGAACAGCACCGAGTGGATGGGCATGAAGTTGCCGTAGCGCAACTCGCCCGAGGCGTAGGGGAACTGGAAGATCTCGCCCACCGGCTCGCTCTTCGCATCGACGCACTCCACCGCCGTGTGCACCGCCTTGACCGTGGTGCTCTGGCGTACGGCCAGCACCAGCTTGGCGATGTGGTCCGGGTAGAACCAGTCGTCGTCGTCCAGGAAGATGAGGTATTCGCCCGTGGCCGCCGCCATGCCGGCATTGGCCGCCAGCGCGCGGTTGAGCTTCTTGCCCTGCGACACCAGGCTCACGGGCACCGGTCCCCCGGCCCACTGCGTGCCGGGCAGGCCATCGCCGGCGGCATCCACCAGCACGATGTCCAGGTGCGGGTAGGTCTGCAGCGCCACGGAACCAAGCGCCTTGGCCAGCGTGGGCCGGCCCATGGTGCGCACGATGACCGATACCAGCGGCATGTCCTGCGGGAGCACGGCCACGCCGCGGCCCAGCAGGCGCTGCTTCTCGCCTTCGATCAGCAGCGGCCCCCCCGCGCGCAGATCGGCCGAGGTGTAGCTCTCGAAGGCCTCGGCATATTCCGCGGCCGGGAACAGCGTGAGCGCGCGGAAGCGGTTGAGCGCGGAGATGAAGCTCGCATAGGGCAGCTTCTTCTCCTGGCTGGCAAAGACCTGCATGGCCTGCTGCTTGAGCGACCACGCGGGCGTGATGTCCAGCAGCCGGTTGGGCCGCAGGGGGGCACTTACTTCATACAGGTGCAGGCTCACGCCTTCCAGGCGGCGTACCGCCTCCAGGGCGCACAGGGCGGTTGCACGGTGGTCGGGGTGCAGCTCCCAAGGGGAAGGAGCGTACACCGCGTCGGCACCGGTTTCGGCGATCGCCTGGGTGATGCGGCCCACCAGGGCTTCGCCGTAGCTGATCTCGCGGTCCGGCAGGCCCCAGCACTGGGGCGGCGGCAGGCCCAGCACGCGGGCCGCCTCAGCGCTTTCGGACAGGCGGGTTTCGGCATAGCCTTGCCCGGCCTCGCCCTGCTCTCCGTGGCTGCCCGCCGTCAACAGGACCACCTGGACGGAGTGCCCGGCCTGCAAGTGCCCGGCGATCGCACCGGCGCATCCGAACACCTCGTCGTCTGGGTGGGGCGCCAGTACGAGCACGCCACCTGGGGCAGGAGGCACAGGGGAGGCGTGGTAAGGAATGATCTCAGCCTCGCTAGGGTGCATGTTGTGCATTCAGATCAGGAAAAGGAAACGTGGGGACGGTCTGGAGCGCGTGGAAACCGGGTGCATCCGCAAAAAAGGCGCACACACGGCAATGCGCAGCCTTCGTTGCCGAAGGGCCGCGGCGGTTGCCAGGGCTGAGACCAGGTCTGTGGGATTTTTTGCCAGCCGACCGCCTGGGCGGGCTGCTGGGCAGGTCTGCAATTCTATATTCTGTCGTATGCAGCTCTGATCGTGCGCAAATCCGTCCCGATGCAACGGATTGTTGCCCTGCCAATCGATTACAACGGCTGTTTTTTGCGCAGCAGCGTGCTCGCGGCGACACCGCGCCTGCCTTCAGGGCGTCACACGCGGGAGCGATCCTGGGCATCGGGCCGGCCCACCAGGCCCTGCCAGCCGCCGCGCGCCACCGCTCCCCAGCGCGCCAGCCGCTGGTCGGGCAACAGCGCCTGGAGGACCACCTTGCGCAGCAGCGGCGCGACCAGGTGCCTGCGCCAGCCTGCCGGAACCTCGCGCGAACGCAGCAGCCACAAGGCATTGCGCACCTGGAAGTACACACGCGCCGGCGCATGCGCGAGCACCCTGCGCCCCAGCACCCGCACGCCCGCCCGCCCGATGGTGTGTACCATCGCCACATCGCCGGTCTGCACCACTGCCAGGCCGCGGTGCCGCGCGCGCCAGCACCACTCGGTGTCAACCAGGTCGATGAACCAGTCGGCGCGAAACGGCCCCACGGCAGCCAGGGCCGGCGCCGCGACCAGGCAGCCGGAAGTGATCACATGGTCCACCGCCGCGGCCGGGCCAGGCACCAGGGCACTGGACGCCACCAGCCCCCCCCGCCCATCCACCCGGGTCACCGGCAGGGGCGCGCCCGTGGCTTCATCCACCACGGCCGCGCCCAGCGCCGCCCAGGTCGCATCGGCCTCGCGCGCCCAGATGCCCAGCAGTTGCGGCACATAGCCAGGAGGTGGCAGGGAGTCCTGGTCGAAGCTCAGCAGAAAGTCGTAGCCCTCCGCCAGCACACGTCCGCGTGCGATCTCCAGCGCAGCGCCCATGCCCAGGTTGCGGGACGCGCGGTACCACTGCACGCCTTGCATCTGGTTCCAGGGGGCGGCCTGCGGGTCGATGGTCTGGCCGTTGTCGATGACGAGCAGGCCCGCCACGTCCGGCAGCAGGCGCTCGATCAGGGCCGCCAGCCGGTCCGCCTGCGGCAGGTAGGCGACCACGCAAGCCAGCACACGCGGGCTCATGGCGTGCCGCCCCCGCTGCGGACGGTGTCTGCGCGGCACAGCGCCTCGTAGGCGTCGGCGATCGCCTCCCAGCGGTAGCGCGCCGACTGCACCAGTTGCGGCCCCGGCACCCAGGCCGGCAGCGCCGGGTGCTGCAGCTGCGCCATGAGCGACGGCACGTCGGCAAAGTAACCGCACCCGCCCGCCAGCGTATGGCGGTTGAAGCTGCAGTCGAAGGCGAGCAGCGGCCGGCCATAGGGCAGCATTTCCACCAGGGAAGGGTTGGTGCCCCCCACGCTGTGGCCGTGCAGGTAGATGTGGCAGCAGGCGCGCAGGGCGGCCAGCGCCCGAGGGTCGAACAGCGAGTCGATGAACTGGATGCGCGGCTCGCCCTGGTAGCGGGCCTGCAGCTCGCGTCCGAGCGGTGTACCGCCGAAGTTGCCCACCACCACATACTGGGGCTGGGGCGAGGCCAGAAAGGCCTGCAGCATCTCGGCAATCTGGTTCTCGGGCTCGATGCGGGCCACGGTCAGCAGGTAGCCGCCCGGTGCCAGGCCGAAGCGCTCGCGCACCAGGGCCTGGGCCTCGGCTGCGGGCAACTGCTGCACATGGTCGCAGCCATAGGCGATCACGGTGCTGGCGCGGCCGTACCGGGCCTGCACCATCTCGGCGATGGCCTGGTTGTCGCTCACCACCACGTGGGCATGGCGCACGGCCAGGGCTTCGCTGCGCGCCAGGAACCAGCGCTTGAACCCGGTCCACTTGTCGCGCCGGGTCTCCAGCCCGTCCACATTCACGATGATGCGGCGCCGGCCGGCCAGGCGCCGCAGCCAGGGCATGAAAATGCCGCCCGAGACACCCATCACCAGCATGGCATCCGACTGGCGCCAGCAGAGCAGGAAGTTGAGCAGGTCGTACGGCACGGACCACAGGCCGTTGGCACGCAGCGGCAGGTAGCGGTGCACCAGACCCGCCTGGAGAACCGCCCGCTCTGTGCGCCCGACCGAGGAGCCGAACACCTGCACGGCATGGCCACGCCGGGCCAGCCGTGGCGCCAGTTGCTCCACGCAGGTCTCGAAGCCGCCGTAGCGGGCCGGCATGCCATCGGTGCCGATGACGGCGATGCGCAGTGGCTTCTCGGCCGCACCCGTCATGGCCTGGCACTCCCATGGGCAGGGCGCAGCAATTGCAGCAACAGGAAGATGCCCAGGGCCCGCCGCCGCAGCGTGGGTGCCGACACCAGGGCATGGAAGGCCAGGTGCAGGGCCGTGCGCAGGCGGCTGTGGCCGGCCCAGGGCCGAGACATCCACACCGGCCCCGCTGCTGCGCTGGCAGCGGGCACCAGCCCTGACGAGGGGGCACGCGCCCAGGCCATGGCCTGCACCAGCACGCGTTCGGCCAGCTGCATGCCGCGCTGCAGCTGTTCACCCAGCCGGCGCTCGCGCGATGCCCCCAGAAGGTTGGCACCGTGCTGCCGGTACAGCGACAGGGCTTGCGGCACATAGACCAGGCACTGCATGCGCTGGGCCACCAGGGCCACGGCCCAGTCGTGCATCACATAGGCATCCTGCCCGGGCAACCGGGCCATCAGCGCCAGAAAGTCCCCGGAGAGCAGCAGCGTGTGCCCGACCACCGGGTTGGTCAGCAGCAACCGTCGGGGATCGAGGTCGCGCGGCACCGCGTACGGGTTGCCGGTGTAGAAGCTGGGCTGCAGAGGGGCGAGCGCCTCGTCCACCACCTGCACGTCATGGAACAGCGCCCAGGGACGTGGCCTGTGGGCCGCTGCCTCCAGCATGGCAGCCACCTTGCCGGGCAGCCAGACGTCGTCCTGGTCGGCCAGGAAGATACTGTCTGCCGCATCGACGCGGGATGCCAGGTAGCCGATGGCACGCAAGAAGGACATCGCCGGCCCGGGAGCGTCGCCGAGCCAGTGCAGCTCGAGGGGGGCGCCCGGCTGGGACGCCAGCTGGCTCAGCACGGCCCGCGTGCCATCGTCCGACGCATGGTCGAAGACGTGGATCACGTCCACGGCGCGGGACTGGGCGCGGATCGAGGCAATCTGCTGCGCAATGAAGCGTGCCCCGTTGTGGCTGCACAGGAGCACATGCAGGGTCATGCCGGACTTTTCAGGTGCGCCAGAGGCCGCCGTCAGCGGGTGGCGGCAACAGCAGCGAAGACTTCCGCGTTCTCCAGGGTCAGGCCCTGCTGGTCCTTGGCCGACAGCAGCGGGTTGGCGCCGATGTCGGGCCATTCGATGCCGATGGAAGGGTCGTTCCAGATGATGCAGCGCTCGTGCGCCGGCGCGTAGTAGTCGGTGGTCTTGTACAGAAACTCCGCCGTCTCGCTGAGCACCAGGAAGCCGTGCGCAAAGCCCGGCGGCACCCACAGCTGGCGGTGGTTGTCTTCGCTCAGCTCCTCACCGACCCACTGGCCGAAGGTGGGCGAGCCCTTGCGGATGTCCACCGCCACGTCGAACACGGCACCACGCACCACGCGCACCAGCTTGCCCTGGGGCTGCTGGACCTGGTAATGCAGGCCACGCAGCACGCCGCGGGCGCTGCGGCTGTGGTTGTCCTGCACGAAATCGTGGTCGGTACCGGTGGCCTCGTTGAAGGCGCGCTGGTTGAAGCTTTCGAAAAAGAAGCCGCGCGCGTCGCCGAACTTCTTGGGTTCGATCAGCACGACGTCGGGAATGGCCAGTCGGGTTGCTTGCATGGAATGAATTTCAGGGAATCAGTAGATCTTTTCTTTGAGCACGCGCATCAGGTACTGGCCGTATCCGTTCTTGGTCAGCGGCTGCGCCAGGCGCTCCAGTTGCGCGCTGTCGATCCACTGGCAGCGCCAGGCGATCTCTTCGGGGCACGCGATCTTCAGGCCTTGGCGGTGCTCCAGCGTGGCGATGAACTGGCCGGCTTCGAGCAGGCTCTCGTGCGTGCCGGTATCGAGCCAGGCGTAGCCCCGGCCCATGATCTCCACGTTCAGCTGGCCGCGCTCCAGGTACAGCCGGTTCAGGTCGGTGATCTCGTACTCGCCCCGGGCCGAAGGCTTGAGGCCCTTGGCCAGCTCCACCACCTGGTTGTCGTAGAAATACAGGCCCGTCACCGCATAGCTCGACTTGGGGACCTTGGGCTTTTCCTCCAGCGACAGCACCTTGCCGTTGGCGTCGAACTCGGCCACGCCGTAGCGCTCGGGGTCGTGCACATGGTAGGCGAACACGGTGGCGCCATCGGTGCGCTCGGCCGCGCTGCCCAGCAGTTCGTGGAAGTCGTGCCCGTGGAAGATGTTGTCACCCAGCACCAGCGCGCTGGGCGCTCCCGCCAGGAAAGACTCGCCGATCACGAAGGCCTGCGCCAGACCGTCGGGGCTGGCCTGCACCGCATACTGCAGGTTGATGCCCCACTGGCTGCCATCGCCGAGCAATTGCTCGAAACGCGGCGTGTCCTGCGGGGTGCTGATCACCAGGATGTCGCGGATGCCCGCGAGCATCAGCGTGCTCAGCGGGTAATAGATCATGGGTTTGTCGTACACCGGCAGCAATTGCTTGCTGATGGCCAGGGTGGCCGGGTGCAGCCGGGTTCCGGAGCCTCCGGCGAGGATGATGCCTTTGCGTGCCGTCATGGGGTATTTTTCAGAGAATCTCGGTGAGCATGCGCGCCACGCCGGCCTGCCAATGCGGCAGGGTCAGGCCGAAGGTGCTGCGCAGCTTGGTGGTGTCCAGGCGCGAGTTGTGCGGGCGCACGGCTGGCGTGGGGAAGGCGCTGGTCGGCACGGGAGCGACTTCCTTGGCGACGATCTTTTCACCCACCGGGTGCTTCGCGGCCAGTGCCAGCACGAACTTCGCGTACTCGTTCCAGTTCGTCTCGCCGGCTGCGACCAGGTGGTACAGGCCCGCGACCTCGGGGTGCTGCTGCAGGTGGCGAATGGCGTGGGCCGTCACATCGGCCAGCAGGTCGGCACCGGTCGGGGCGCCCCACTGGTCGTCGATCACCGTCAGGCGTTCTCGCTCCTGGGCCAGGCGCAGCATGGTCTTGGCGAAATTGCCGCCGCGTGCGGCGTAGACCCAGCTGGTGCGCAGGATCAGGTGCTTCGCGCCGGACTGGGCGATCAGCTGCTCGCCTTCGAGCTTGGTACGGCCGTAGACGCTCAAGGGGGCGGGTGCATCGGATTCCACCCAGGGGCGGTTGCCGCTGCCATCGAACACATAGTCGGTGCTGTAGTGCACCAGCCAGGCACCAAGCTTCGCGGCCTCCTGCGCGATGGCGCCAGGGGTCGTGGCGTTGAGCGTACGGGCGAAGTCGGCCTCGCTCTCGGCCTTGTCCACGGCGGTGTGGGCCGCGGCGTTGACGATGACGTCGGGGCGCAGGGCGCGCACCGTCTCGGCCACGCCAGCAGGGTTGGAGAAGTCACCGCAGTGCTCGGTGCTGTCGAAGTCCAGCGCCGTGACCGTACCCAGTACCGACAGGCTGCGCTGCAGTTCCCAGCCGACCTGGCCGCCCTTTCCGAAGAGCAGGATGTTCATGCGCTGGCGTCCGCAACGGCTGCGGGCTCCTGCGCGTACTGGGTCTGCACCCAGTCACGGTAGGAACCGGTCTGCACGCTGGCCACCCAGTCGGCATGCTCCAGGTACCACTGCACGGTCTTGCGGATGCCGGTGTCGAAGGTCTCGGCAGGCTTCCAGCCCAGCTCGCGCTCGATCTTGCGCGCATCGATGGCGTAGCGGCGGTCGTGGCCCGGACGGTCCTTCACGTAGGTGATCTGGGTGCGGTAGCTCTGGCCATCGGCGCGGGGGCGCAGCTCATCGAGCAGGCCGCAGACCATGTTCACGATCTCGATGTTGGGCTTCTCGTTCCAGCCGCCCACGTTGTAGGTCTCGCCGGGGGCGCCGGCTTCCAGCACGCGGCGGATGGCGCTGCAGTGGTCCTTCACGTAGAGCCAGTCGCGCACCTGCATGCCGTCGCCGTACACCGGCAGGTTCTTGCCGGCCAGGGCGTTGACGATCATCAGCGGGATCAGCTTCTCGGGGAAGTGGTAGGGCCCGTAGTTGTTGCTGCAGTTGGTGGTGAGCACCGGCAGGCCGTAGGTGTGGTGCCAGGCGCGCACCAGGTGGTCGCTGGCGGCCTTGCTGGCGCTGTAGGGGCTGTTCGGCTCGAAACCGCGCGTCTCGGCGAATGCCGGGTCCGTGGGTGCCAGCGATCCGTACACCTCGTCGGTGGAGACATGCAGGAAGCGGAACGCCGCGCGCTCGCCCTCGGGCAGTGCGCTCCAGTGGGCGCGCACGGCCTCCAGCAGGCGGAACGAGCCGACGATGTTGGTCTGGATGAAGTCCTCGGGCCCGTGGATGGAGCGGTCCACATGCGATTCGGCCGCGAAGTTGACCACCGCACGCGGCTTGTGCTCGGCCAGCAGGCGGGCGATCAGGGCGGTGTCGCCGATATCGCCCTGCACGAAGACATGGCGGGCATCGCCCTGAACGCTGTCCAGGTTGTGCAGGTTGCCCGCGTAGGTGAGCTTGTCGAGGTTGACGACGGGCTCGCTGGAGGCAGCAAGCCAGTCAAGAACGAAGTTGGCGCCGATGAAACCCGCGCCGCCGGTAACCAGAATCATAGGGTGGGCTGTGTGAAATGCCTGCTCGGCAGAACCCGCGATTATCCCACCCCGCCCGGTTACCCGGTAACAGAGTTCAACACGGGCCGGCCGGGGCGGGTGGAAAGGCCATCAGAAATGGATGCCACGCATCATCTGCTGCAGCGCCACCGCTTCGGCGGAAAGCTGCGGCTTGGCGTCCTTGGCCCCCTTGGCGGCGGTGGAATCCGGGAACATGCGGAAACTCGTGTTCATGGTGATCTGCGCCACGCGCGGCACCAGCGCATGCAGGATCTGCCCGGTGATGCCCAGGCGCGTGGCGATGCGCACCGGCTTGAAGATGCAGGCCTGGGCGATCATGTCGGCCGCCTCCTCGGGACTCAGCGTGGGCACGTTGTTGTAGATCTTGGTCGGTGCGATCATGGGCGTGCGCACCAGCGGCATGTTGATGGTGGTGAAGGTGATGCCCTGGTCGGCGAACTCGCTCGAGGCACAGCGCGTCCAGGCATCCAGGGCGGCCTTGCTGGCCACATAGGCCGAAAAGCGCGGCGCATTGGTCAGCACGCCGATGGAGCTGATGTTGACCACATGGCCCTTGCGCTTGGCCACCATGCCGGGCAGAAAGCCCATGGTCACGCGCAGGCAGCCGAAGTAGTTGAGCTGCATGGTGCGCTCGTAGTCGTGGAAGCGGTCGTAGCTCGACTCGATGGCGCGGCGGATGGAACGGCCCGCGTTGTTGATCAGGAAGTCCACGCCGCCGTGCTTGTCGATCAGGAGCTGCACGAAGCGGTCGCAATCGGCCATGTCGGCGATGTCGGCGGCATAGGCGATGAACTCGTAGCCCTTGGCCCGGGCTTCGGCGCAGGCCTCGTCGAGCTTGTCCTGGTCGCGGCCGCAGATGATGGTGGTGGCGCCCGCCTCGGCGAACTTGTGCGCGGCCGCCAGGCCGATGCCCGAGGAGCCCCCCGTGACCAGCACCACCTTGCCACCCGCCGTGCCCTTGAGGCTGCGGTCGATGAACAGCTCGGGGTCGAGGTTGCGCTCCCAGTAGTCCCACAGGCGCCAGGCATAGTCCTTGAGGTTGGGGCAGCTCACGCCCGAGCCCTTGAGCGCCGCCAGGGTCTCGCGGCAATCGAAGCGCGTGGGGTAGTTCACGAAGGTCAGCATGTCCTCGGGCAAGCCCAGGTCCTTCAAGACGGCATTGCGCACGCGGCGCACGGGCGCCATGGCCATCAGGCTCTTCTTGATGCCCTTGGGGATGAAGCCCAGCAGCGCGGCGTTGATGAACAGGTTCATGCGTGGCGCATGCGCGGCGCGGCTGAAGATGTCGAGCACGTCGCCCACGCGGTAGCCCACCGGGTCCACCAGGTGGTAGCACTTCTTGCCGATGTCCTTCTGGTGGCTGATGACGTTAAGCGCGTTGACCACGAAGTCCACCGGCACGATGTTCACGCGCCCGCCCTCCAGGCCCACAGTGGGCATCCAGGGCGGCAGCAGCTGGCGCAGGCGCTGGATCAGCTTGAAGAAGTAGTAGGGGCCGTCGATCTTGTCCATCTCGCCGGTCGTGCTGTCGCCCACCACCATGGCCGGGCGGTACACCGTCCAGGGCACCTTGCAGTCCTCGCGCACGATTTTCTCGCTCTCGTGCTTGGTCTGGAAGTACGGGTGGTCCAGGCCCTCGGCCTCCTCGAACATGTCCTCGCGGAACACGCCCTCGTACAGGCCCGCAGCGGCGATGGACGAGACGTGGTGGAAGTGCCCGGCGTCGATGGCCTTGGCCAGGTCCACGGTATTGCGCGTGCCCTCGATGTTCACGGCCACCTGGGTTTCCTCATCCGCGCCGAGGTCGTAGACCGCGGCCAGGTGGTAGAAATGGTCGATCTGGCCCTTGAGCTTCTTCACGTCCTCGGACGCCACGCCGAGCTTCTTGGCCGTGAGGTCGCCGAACACCGGTACCGCCCGCGCGGCCGACACGCCCCAGTAGCTGCGCAGGTCGGCCACCTTGTCCGCGCTCTCCTTGCGGATCAGGAAGTGCACCACGGCCCCCTTGCGCTCCAGCAGCTTCTTCACGAGCCGCTTGCCAATGAACCCCGTCGCTCCCGTCACGAAATACTGCATGAAAAAACTCCTGTGAGATCTGTTCATTCTTGCGCAAGCGCATGGCCGGTGGATTCAGCACAAACCCGCGCAGCCCTGTGGCCGACCAGCATGGCCTGCTAGAGGCCACGCTCTACGTTTTTAGGAGCGCGCGCCTACACCTGGCCTGCCACGCGGCGTACAGTTCGGCCATGCGCCAAAGCCACCCGGCACTGGCAACCCCAACCACCCACCCGCATACCGGAGGCCCCATGGTCAAGAAACTGCAGAAACTCAGCGCCGACAAGAAAAATGGCAATGCCCAGCTGTCGAGCACCGTCAAGGACTCGGCCCAGCAGATCTGGCTGGCGGGCCTGGGTGCCTTTTCCAAGGCGCAGGAAGAAGGCGGCAAGGTGTTCGAGTCCCTGGTCAAGGAAGGCCTGTCCATCCAGCGCAAGACCCAGGCCGTGGCCGAAGAAAAAATCTCCGAAGCCACCAGCCGCGTGACCACCATGGCCAGCGACATCGGCTCCAAGGCCCAGGGCCAGTGGGACAAGCTCGAGAACATCTTCGAGGACCGCGTGGCCAAGGCCCTGTCCAAGCTCGGCGTGCCCTCGGCGCGTGACCTGGAAGCCCTGACGGCACGCGTGGACGCACTGACCAAGGGCACCGGCAAGGCAGCCCCGGCCAAGGCACCTGCCAAGGCCGCAGTGAAGGCAGCCGCCCCCGCGAAGAAGGCAGCCGCCAAGAAGGCAGCAGCGCCCCGCAAGGCTGCAGCCAAGCCTGCCGCCAAGGCCGCTCCTGCCAAGAAGGCAGCAGCCCCCGCCAAGAAGGCCAGTGCCAAGACCGCTGCGCCCGCCTCGGCAGCTGCCGCTTCCAACTGATCGTCCCCTGCCAATGGGCCGCCCCGACCGGCCCGTTGCTACGAACGGCTGACACGCCCTGTGCGTGCCAGCCGTTTTTCGTTGCGGGAGCCCCCAAGCCTGGGGCGCAGAAACAGGTTCCAAGGACATGCCAATATTGATGCAGTGCAGCATCGGCGCCTCGGTTAGAGTAGCCACCAGAGACATCCCAACACCGATCCAAAACGACGCGAAGAGGGCCCGCACACATGGTGAAGAAAGCGCCGCGACGCACCGCAGAACGCATCTTGGAAGTCACGCTGGACCTGTTCAACCGGTTCGGCGAGCCCAACGTCTCCACCACCCTGATCTCGGCCGAGCTGCGCATCAGCCCCGGCAACCTGTACTACCACTACCCGGCCAAGGACGAGCTGATCAATGCGCTGTTCGACCGCTATGAGCAGTCGCTGACCGAGCTGCTCGCCGCCGCCGACGGGGTGCGCAACGTGGAGGACGCCTGGTTCTTCATGCACACGCTGTTCGAGCTCATCTGGCAGTACCGTTTTCTGTACCGCGACCTCAACGACCTGCTGTCCAAGAACCGGCGCCTGGAGACCCATTTCCAGGCCATCCTCAAGAACAAGACCCGCGCCGTGCGCGCCATGCTGGATGGCATGGGCCGCTCGGACGCGCTGCACATCGACACGCGCGAGCTCGAGGCCACGGCGACCAGCATGGTGGTGGTGCTGACCTACTGGCTGAGCTTCGAGTACGTGCGCGACCCGCGCCGCGCCCTGGAGCCCGAAAGCGCCCAGGCGGCCCTGCTGCGCGGCGCCCACCATGTGCTCAACCTGCTCATGCCCTACCTGGAAAGCGGGCAGCGCGCACACCTGCTGGAACTCGTTGGCGCCTACGCCGCCACCCCACCGGGCTGAGCGCCCAGGCGCCATCCCCCCAACACCCGACCCCAAGAACCACAGGAGACACACCATGGCCAAATGGACCCCTTTTCCCCATGCGGGTGACTACAGCTTCGATGCCACGAGCGTGAAGAAGCACTGGGCCCGGCTGCACAGCGGCGACGCCGAGCCCTGCCCCAAGGACGCGGCTGTGCTGCAGGCCTGGGCGCTGTTCCACAGCGGTGACTTCGAGAAAGCCACCGCCGCCGGCCTGGCCGCTGGCGGCCCCGGCATCACCGTGGCCAACAAGGCCACGGCCATCTACGCCAACTACCTCGAGCAGAAGGAAAAGACCCGCCTGGACCTGTTCACCCAGGTGGCCGAGCGCGCCGAAGCCCAGGCCGGTGACGACCCGAACAACGCCAATGCCTGGTACTGGCATGCCTACGCCCTGGGCCGCTACAGCCAGGGCATCAGCGTGGCCAAGGCCCTGGCCCAGGGCCTGGGCGGCAAGGTCAAGGAGTCGCTCGAGAAATCCATCGCCCTGGCCCCCAAGCACGCCGACGCCCGCATTGCGCTGGGCGCCTTCCACGCCGAGGTGATCGACAAGGTGGGCTCGCTGATCGGTGGCATGACCTATGGCGCCAAGAAGGACACCGGGCTCAAGCTGTTCCAGGAAGCCCTCAAGCTCAACCCCGGATCGGCCATCGCCATGGTGGAGTACGCCAATGCGCTGGTGATGCTCGAAGGCGACAAGAAGATGAAGGAAGCGACCCAGCTCTACGAGAAGGCCGCTGCCTGCGAGTCCGCCGACGCCATGGAGCGCCTGGACGTGGAAATGGCGCGCGCCGAGCTGGAAGACTGACGCCGCTGGGCGCCGCCCCGGCGCTCAGCCAGCAAAGCGCCGGGAGGCGATCTCCAACAGTCCGTCGAAGATCAGGTTGTCCACCAGCTCAAAGGGGCGCGTCATGCTCGGCGCCATCTTCCAGCCGGCGCCGCCGGTCATGATGCAGGCCGGCTTCTCGCCGCAGTGCTGGATGACATGCTGCACCATGCGCTCCACGGCGCCCGCGATGGCATAGGTGCCGCCGCTGGTCAGCGCATCGCTGGTGTTGGTGGGGAACATGCGCACGTCGCCCGTGGGCACATGAAGGCCGGCAGTGCCTGTTTCGAGCGCGCGCAGCATGATGCCGTGGCCCGGCAGGATCAACCCGCCCATGAAGCGCCCATGCGCGTCAATGCACTCCACGGTGACCGCCGTACCCACCATCACCACCACCAGCGGCCGCGCAGCCCCCTGGGCCAGCACATGGTGGCGCGCACCGATCATGGCCACCCAGCGGTCCGAGCCCAGGCGCGAGGGATGGTCGTAGCCGTTGACCAGCCCCGCCTCCTCGCCCGAGGACACCACCCACTGTGCGCCCACGTCCCACAGCTCCATCTGCTCCTGAACGCGGCGCTTGGCGGCGTCACCCGCCACCACGCAGCCGAGCATGCGCTGCGGCACCGGCAGGTCGGCCCAGCTGCCTTCGGCGAGCTTCTCGATGTGGTCCAGGAATTCGGCGCCGTGGGCCAGCAGCGTGGCCCCGGGGCGGTGGGCGTCGTACAGTGCCCATTTGAGGCGGGTGTTGCCGACGTCGATGGCCAGAAAAGTCATGCGGCGGATTATCCCGAGTTTTGGCCGGGCGCACCTGCCGCCCCCCATAACCCGTGCCATGCACGCCGTCGCACCGGGGACAGCCCGCGTGCGTCAATGTGAAAAATCGTGTCGCGCGCCCGTCTTACATTGCGGCGTCGCACTTTGCCGCTACAGTGGCCCTTCCTGTTTTGTGCAACCTTAGGAGATACGACATGGGTCTTTTCAGTTTCATCAAGGAAGCCGGTGAAAAGCTGTTCGGCGGCAAGGATGCGCACGCCGCCACGGCCGCCGCTCCATCGCAGGACGACCTCAACGCCACGGCGGCCAAGGCCATCGAGACCTACATCGGCACCCAGAACCTGGGCGCAACCAACCTGCAGGTCGCCTTCGATGGCAGCCAGGGCAAGGTCACCGTCAAGGGCGATGCCCCCACGCAGGCGGCCAAGGAAAAAGTCACCCTGTGCTGCGGCAACGTGGCCAGCGTCACCAGCGTCGAGAACCTGATGAACGTGACCAACCCCGAGCCCGAAGCCCAGTACCACGACGTGGTGCGCGGTGACACGCTCTCGGCCATTGCCAAGAAGTTCTACGGCGATGCCAACAAGTACCCCAAGATCTTCGAGGCCAACAAGCCCATGCTCACGCATCCCGACAAGATCTACCCAGGCCAGAAGCTGCGCATCCCGCCGCTCTGAGCGCACAGCGCTTCCCAACGAAAAAAGCGGGCCGCAAGGCCCGCTTTTTTCATGGTGCATGGTGCTCAGCCCTGTCGCCATGGCAGGCCTCTGAAGCGCCAGCCGCCTTTGCGGCCTCGATGCGCCTGGCCATCGGCATCCCCCTCGAACCCTTCGAGGATGTTGTAGGCCGTGATGCCCAGCTCGGTCGCACGCTTGGCGGCCGCCACCGAGCGCACGCCGCTGCGGCACAGCAACACCACGCGCCCACCCTCGGGCACAGCCAGGCGGATCTGTGCATCGAAATCGGGGTTCATGGCCATGCCGGGCCATTGCTTCCAGGCCACAGGCACGGCACCAGGCACCTGGCCCACCCATTCGCGCTCGGCATCGCTGCGCACGTCCACCAGCACGGCCTGGCCCTCCTGCACCCACTGCCAGGCCAGCGCGGGCGATACATCGCCGGCATAGCCTTCGGCCCCGCGCGGCGCCTGCAGCGACGCGCCATCGGCGTCCTGGCGCTGGCCCGAGTGCTGGTTGGCGGGCACGGCCTCGTCCATGCGGCGCGGGCGCGGCAGGTTGAGCGACTCCATCAACGCAACGAACTCGGCCTGGCTGCGTCCCGCCACGCGGGCGTTGCCGGCCTTCTCGGCGCCGATGCTGCTGTGGCTGCGGCCCTGGTAGTCGTGGCCGGGCCAGACCGTGGTGTCATCGGGCAGCGCGAACAGCACGCCCGTGATGCTGCGGTACAGCGCCGCGGCGTCGCCCGACTGGAAATCCGTGCGGCCACAGCCGTTGATGAGCAGCGCATCGCCCGTGAACACATGGTTGCGCCAGCGGTAGGACATGCTGCCCGCCGTGTGGCCTGGCGTGTGCAGGGCCTCCAGCGCTTCACCGCCGAAATCCAGGGTGTGGCCGTGCTCAAGCTGCACGACCGCCGTGCCGATGTCGCAACCCGCCGGCACGGCCATCTGCGCACCCGTGTGCTCGGCCAGGCGTGCGGCACTGGTGATGTGGTCGGCATGGGTGTGGGTTTCCACCGTCCAGCGCAGCGTGAGGCCCAAAGACTGCAGCACGGCCAGGTCGCGGTCGAGGTGCTCGTCCACCGGGTCGATGATGACCGCCTGGCGCGTGGCGGGGTCGTGCAGCACGTAGGTGTAGGTGCTGGAGGCGGGATCGAAGAGCTGCAGGGGGATCATGGTGGGCGCGGGAATGGCGTTGTTGCTGCCATTGTGCCGCGCCCGGTGTCACCCTGCCCCGCCCGCGCTCAATCCCAAAGGGGGGCGGGCTCGTCGCGCAGGTGGTTGCGCAGGGCTGCATAGTCCGGGACGACGGTGGCCACCGTGTCCCAGAAGCGCGGGCTGTGGTCCATCACGCGCAGGTGGGCCAGCTCGTGCGCCACCACGTAGTCGATCACCGCAGGCCGGTAGTGCAACAGGCGCCAGTTCAGGCGGATGGAGCCATCGGCCTTGGCGCTGCCCCAGCGTGTCTGCGCGCTCGACAGGCGCAGGCTGGTCCAGCGCACGTCCAGCAGCGGCGCGAAGTGCTCCAGGCGCTCGGTGAAATGGCGCTTGGCATCGCGCATCAGCCAGGCCTGCACGGCATCGCGGATCTGCGCGGGCCCGGCGCTGTGCGGCAGTCCGATGTGCAGGCGCGAGGCCAGCGGCGCATCCGGATCTTCGGCCGAGGCGATGGCTTTGAGCTGCCCGCCGCGGCCGCTGAAGCCGTGCGCAGGGTCGAGCACCACGGTGATCGGCCGACCCAGGTAGGGCAGCACGGTGCCGTCGGCCCAGACGATGCGCCCGCCCTCCATGCGCTGCTGGCGCTCGCGCGCCTCACCGAGCTTGCGCAGGATCCAGTCGGACTTGTCGCGCAGCGCCGCATCGATGGCGCCCAGGGTCACCCAACTGGGGGCGCGCACCGACAGGCCATCGGGCCCTACGCTGAAACCGATGGTGCGCCGGCGCGCACGCTGCAGCGCATAGGCCACCACTGCCTCGCCCAGCAGCAGTTCGCGTTTGGCCTCGGGATGGCGGAATTCGGCAGGCGACAGCAGCGAAGGCAGAGGGACCGCTGGCGGTCCCACGGGCCGGGGCGGTGGCGTGGCGGGCACCTTGGCAACCGGTGGCGGCGCGGCGCCAGGGGGCGTCGCGTCGAAGAAGTCCAGTGCCATCTGCACGAGCCGCTGCATCATGGGGGGCGTCCGATCAATGCGCGGTCAATAGGCAGTCAATGGACTGCGGGATAGGCCTCGGGGTCGAGGCGACGCATCTCGGCCTCGATCCACGCCTCGACCTCTTGCATCAGCTCTTCCGCTTCGCGCCCGACGCTGGAGATCGGCTTGCCGATGGACACATCCACCACGCCCGGGCGCTTGACGAAGGCCCGGCGGCCCCACACCTTGGCCGAGGTCACGGCAATGGGCACCACCGGCGCGCCGGTTTCGATGGCCAGGCGCGTGCCACCGGTCTTGTAGGTGCCCTTCTGTCCGCGCTCGATGCGCGTGCCTTCGGGGAACATGATGATCCAGATGCCCTTGGCCAGCAGGTCCTTGCCCTGCTGCACCACCTTGTTGAAGGCCTGGGCGCGCTGGCTGCGGTCGATGTGGATCATGTCCAGCCGGCCGATGGCCCAGCCGAAGAAGGGCACGTAGAGCAGCTCCTTCTTGAACACGTAGGCCAGCGGGTGCGGCATGATCGTGGGCATCAGAAAGGTCTCGTAGGTCGACTGGTGCTTGACCAGCAGGATGGCCCCGTCGTGCTCGCCCTGCGGCAGGTTCTCCATGCCCGACACCCGGGCGCGGATGCCCAGCAGCACACGCGCGCCGCTGATGCACAGCGACAGCCACGCGGCCGCGATGCGGTACAACGGCAGGCCGCGCACGCCGAACAGGGTGCCCAGCATGATGAGCAACGCATAGGGCATGACGGTGGTCGCCATCCAGAGCAGGTGAATGATGGAACGGATCAGGGCCATGGTATGAAGGTCTTGCACTGCCCGCCGCGGCGCAGGCGCGGGGTAGCCATGAGGGTGTTGCGAAAGGTCAGACCGCCATCAGGGGAGCCGTCGGCAACAGTTGCTCGACAAACGCCGCCAGGCTGTCGTGCACCTGTGTGCCCGGGGGATAGCCCGGCGGCAGTGCCTGTCCCGGCACCAGGCCGGCCGCGCTGCCAGTGCACACCAGGTGCAGCTGCGCGCCCAGCGCAGCACCCGCCTGCAGGTGCGCCAGGCAGCTGCCCACCACCTGCACGTCGTGGCGCTCCACCCCGTAGCGGTCGCTGATCTGCTCCAGCAGACCCGGACCGGGCTTGCGGCAGGTGCATTCCTCCTCGGGCGCATGGGGGCAATAGAACACGGCATCGATGCGCCCGCCCACGGCGGACAGCTGCTTGTGCATCTTGGCGTGGATGGCATTGAGCGCCACCACGTCGAACAGCCCGCGCCCCAGGCCCGGCTGGTTGGTGGCCAGCGCCACATGCCAGCCGGCGTGGTTCAGGCGCGCGACGGCCTCGAGCGCGCCGGGAACGGCCGTCCACTCCTCGGGCGAGGTGATGAAATCCTCACCCAGCGGGTTCAGGGTGCCGTCGCGGTCCAGGATGGCGAGTTTCATGGGAATCCCCTTGTGACAGCCGCCAGCCTAGCAGGTCAGGCCGCCAGACGGGAGAGGTCGGCTACCCGGTTCATCGCGTCGTGCAGGCTCTTGAGCAGGCCCTGGCGGTTCAGGCGCAGGTCCATCTGCTCGGCGTTCACCATCACATCGTCGAAGAAGGCGTCGACCGGCGCGCGCAGCACGGCCAGCGTCTGCAGCGATGCGGTGTAGTCACCCGCGTCGAACTGGGCATTGGCCTCGGGCACGAAGCGCTGCAGCGCGGCATACAGGTCCTGCTCGGCCTTTTCCTGCAGCAGCTCGGGATTGACATGCGCATCCACCTCGCCGGCCTTCTTGAGGATGTTGGCCACGCGCTTGTTGGCTGCGGCCAGGGCCGGGCTTTCGGGCAGCGCGGCAAAGGCGCGCACGGCGGCCAGCTGCTTTTCGACCAGGGCCAGACGCTGCGGGCGCAGGGCCAGCACGGCATCGACTTCCTGGGCGCTGTAGCCCTGCTCGCGCAGGCTGCCGGCCAGGCGGTCGTAGATGAAATCGGCCAGCGCGGCCGAGGCATCGGTGATCTTGTCGCCGAAGGCGGGCACGGCACCGGCCAGCAGCGCGCCCATGTCCAGCGGCAGGTCCTTCTCGACCAGCATGCGGATCACGCCCAGTGCATGGCGGCGCAGCGCGAACGGGTCGCGGTCGCCCGTGGGCAGGTTGCCGATGCCGAACATGCCCACCAGCGTCTCGAGCTTGTCAGCCAGCGCCACCACCACGCCGGCGGTGTTGCGCGGCAGGGTGTCGCCGGCAAAGCGGGGCTTGTAGTGGTCCTCGATGGCGTCGGCCACTACCTCGCCCAGGCCGTCGTTGAGCGCGTAGTAGCGGCCCATGGTGCCCTGCAGCTCGGGGAACTCGCCGACCATGTCGGTCACCAGATCGGTCTTGGCCAGTTGCGCGGCCTGGTCGGCCTGCGCCACCAGCGTGGCGTCGCCCAGCTGTTCGGCAATGGATTGGGCGATGGCGCGCACGCGCTCCACGCGCTCACCCTGCGTGCCCAGCTTATTGTGGTAGACCACCTTGGACAGGCCTTCGACGCGCGAGGCCAGTGTCTTCTTGCGGTCCTGGTCGAAGAAGAACTTGGCATCGGCCAGGCGCGGGCGCACCACGCGCTCGTTGCCGCCGATCACGAAGCTGGCGTCCGTGGGGCTGATGTTGCTCACCACCAGGAACTGGTGGGTGAGCTTGCCGGCCGCGTCGAGCAGCGGGAAGTACTTCTGGTTGGCCTTCATCGTGAGGATCAGGCACTCCTGCGGCACGTCGAGGAATTCCTGCTCGAACGCGCAGGTCAGCACATTGGGGCGCTCGACCAGGGCCGTCACTTCGTCGAGCAGGGCGTCGTCTTCGATCGGGCGGGCGCCATTGCCCACCTTGGCGGCTGCGGCGGCCAGTTGGCGCGCGATCTCGGCCTTGCGGCCTTCGAACGAGGCGATCACGGCGCCATCGCCCTGCAGCGTGGCAGCATAGCTGTCGGCGTCCTTGAACACCACGGGCGACACGGCCGCCTCGAAGCGGTGGCCCTGCGTGCTGTTGCCGGCCGACAGGCCCAGTGCCTTCACCGGCACCACGGTGCTGCCGTGCAGCGCCACCAGACCGTGCGCGGGGCGCACGAAGTTCACGCTGGTCCAGCCGGGCAGTTCGCAGTCGGACTCGAGCTGGTAGCTCATGACCTTGGGGATGGGCAGCTTGGCGAGGGACTCCAGCAGCGCCTTCTGCAGGCCTTCCTGCAACATGGCACCGGGCAGCACGCTGTCATAGAACAGGGCCTCTGCCTTGCCATCGGGGGCGCGCTTGAGCGCGGCCACGGCGGCTGCGGGGTCGGACACGTCGGCGCCCAGGGCCTGCAGCTTCTTGAGCAGGGCCGGCGTGGCATTGCCGCCGGCATCGAGGCCCACGGTCACGGGCATGAGTTTTTGCTGCACGGCCTTGTCGGCGGCCTTGTCGGCCACGGCCGTCAGGTGGGCGGCCAGGCGGCGGGGCGAGGCGAATGCCGTCACGGTGGAGGCCGGCGTGGCCAGGCCCAGGGCCTTGAGCTGCTCGGCCAGCACGCCGGCAAAGGCGTCGCCCAGCTTCTTGAGCGCCTTGGGAGGCAGCTCTTCCACGAACAGTTCGACCAGGAGGTTTTGCGTTGTCGTCATTTGTCAGGGGCTCCGGCGGGTTCAGGCGGTCTTCTTGGCCATTTGCTCCACCCATTCGCGGGGGGCCATGGGGAAGCCCAGGCGCTCGCGGCTCTCGTAGTAGCTTTGCGCCACGGCGCGCGCCAGGTTGCGGATGCGGCCGATGTAGGCGGCACGTTCGGTCACGCTGATGGCGCCGCGCGCATCGAGCAGGTTGAAGCTGTGGGCGGCCTTGAGCACCTGCTCGTAGGCCGGCAGGGCCAGTTGCTGCTCCATCAGGTGCTTGGCCTGCTTTTCATGCGCGTTGAAGGCGGTGAACAGGAAGTCGGCGTCGCTGTGCTCGAAGTTGTAGGTGGATTGCTCCACCTCGTTTTGCTTGTAGACATCGCCATAGCTCAGCTTGGAGCCATCAGCTCCCTCGGTCCAGGTCAGGTTGTAGACGTTGTCCACGCCCTGCAGGTACATGGCCAGGCGCTCCAGGCCGTAGGTGATCTCGCCCGTGGCGGGTTTGCAGTCGATGCCGCCCACCTGCTGGAAGTAGGTGAACTGCGTCACCTCCATGCCGTTGAGCCAGACCTCCCAGCCCAGGCCCCAGGCGCCCAGGGTGGGGTTCTCCCAGTCGTCTTCGACGAAGCGGATGTCGTTCTTCTTCAGGTCGAAGCCCAGGGCCTCCAGCGAGCCCAGGTACAGCTCCAGGATGTTGGACGGTGCGGGCTTCAGGACCACCTGGAACTGGTAGTAGTGCTGCAGGCGGTTGGGGTTCTCGCCGTAGCGGCCGTCCTTGGGGCGGCGGCTGGGCTGCACGTAGGCCGCCTTCCAGGGCTCGGGGCCGATGGCGCGCAGGAAGGTGGCGGTGTGCGAGGTGCCGGCACCCACTTCCATGTCGTAGGGCTGCAGGAGGGCGCAACCCTGCGCGTCCCAGTAGGACTGCAGCTTCAGGATGATTTGCTGGAATGTCAACATGGCGTCTGTGGCGCTGGCGGACCAGGGCCGGGCATTAAGGGGGAATGGAAAAAGGCCGCTGCGCAGAGGCGACCCTTTGCGCACGCAAACCGGTGATTTTACGGCGCTGCAGCACGCCTTCGCTCGCAGGCCCTCGGCAGGCCGCTCCCGGACACGAAAACACCGCCCCAAGTACAAAGGCCGGGGCCCTTTTGGAGCCCCGGCCTTTCCAACCGATTGCGCAAGCTGTCTGTCTGCCGGTGCGCACCGGTGACTGCCCGCAAGGGCAGCCGGTCGGCGCACGCGTGGTGCGCCAATTCAAGAAATCAATACTCCCAGAAGATGCGCTGGAGTTCCTTGCTGTCGTTGGTTTTGGTCAGGGCCACCATGGCCAGGATGCGGGCCTTCTGCGGGCGCAGGTCGTGGGCCACGACCCAGTCGTACTTGTCGTCGGGTTGTTCGGCATTGCGCAGCACGAAACCGTCGGGCACGCGGGCCGCGCGCACCACCTGCACACCCTGGGCGCGCAGCGCCTGCAGGGCAGGCACGGCCTGTGCGGCGACCGAGCCGTTGCCGGTGCCGGCGTGGACCAGCGCCTTCACGCCGGCCTTGCCGTAGGCCTCGATGCCGGTGGTGTTCATGTTGCCGTAGCCGTAGACGATGTCGACCGCGGGCAGGGACTGGATCTCGTCGATGTTGAACTCGGACGCGGCCGTGTGGCGCTTGACCGGGGCACGGAACCAGTAGTTCTTGCCTTCCACCACCATGCCCAGCGGGCCCCACTGGCTCTTGAAGGCCTCGGTCTTGATGTTGATGGTCTTGCTCACGTCGCGACCGCTCTGGATCTCGTCGTTCATGGTGACCAGCACGCCCTTGCCGGCCGCATCCTTGCTGGCGGCCACGCCCACGGCGTCGTACAGGTTGAGGGCGCCGTCGGCCGACAGGGCCGTGCCGGGGCGCATGGAACCCACGACCACGATGGGCTTGGAGGTCCGCACCACCAGGTTCAGGAAGTAGGCGGTTTCTTCGAGCGTGTCGGTGCCATGCGTGATGACGATGCCGTCCACGTCGGCCTGCTTGGCCAGGGCCGAGACGCGCTTGCCCAGCTGCAGCAGGTGCTCGTTGGTGAAGCTTTCCGAGGCGATCTGGAACACCTGCTCACCCGAGACACGGGCCACGCTCGCCAGCTCGGGCAGGCCGGCCAGCAGCTTGTCCACCGGCACCTTGGCCGCGGCATAGGTCGCACTGTTGGCGGCCGAGGCGCCAGCGCCGGCAATGGTGCCGCCGGTGGCCAGCACCACGACATGGGGACGGGCCGCCTGGGCCATGGCCATGGCCGATGCGGCCGAGAGCAGCAGGCCGGCAAGCCAGCGGTGCACGGGATGGGAAATGCGCATGACGGGAATCTCCAGACAGTTGTTTTGAAGAGGGTTGCCGCGCTTGGTGCCGCTGGCGCCCTCACCCGCTCGTTGGCGGTGCCGGATGGTATGAGAGACTTGCGCACACCGACAGGGAATAATCAGCCACCCCCTGTGAATTTCATTCATACCCATGAACCTGCGCCAACTCGAGGTCTTCCAGGCCGTGCTGCAAACCGGCAACATGAGCGCAGCGGCGCGCCTGCTGTGCATCACCCCCTCGGCCGTGAGCAAGGCCGTGGCGCACACCGAGCTGCAGCTGGGCTACCGCTTGTTCGTGCGCACGCCGGCCGGGCTCACGCCCACGCCCGAGGCCCAGGTGCTGGCAGCCGAGTCCACCGGCATCCACCGCCAGCTCGACGCACTGCGGCGCACGGCGCGCAACCTGGGCACCAGCGACACGGGGGACGTGCGCCTGGCGGCCATTCCATCCATCACGCACGAGTTTTTGCCCCGGGTGCTGCAGGAGCACGCGCTGCGCTACCCGCAGGTGGGCGTGGAGGTGCGCACCATCCACCAGGACCAGATGACACAGGCCCTGCTCACGCGCAGCGTGGACTTCTGCCTGGGCTTCTACAAGCACCCGCACCCGCAGGTGCGCAGCGAGCTGCTGGTCAGCGGCCGCATGTACCTGGCGGTGGCGCAGTCGGTGTGGACGCGCGCGCCGCGCGCCGTGACACCGGCCGCCCGGCTGGCCCAGGTGCCGGTGATCCGGCTCGTGGGAGACGATCCCATGCGCCAGTCCATCGACGAGATCGCCCAGCGCCTGGGCACGCCGGCCGGGCCCGGGTTGCAGGTGCAGACCTCGCGCCTGGCACTCGACCTGGTGCGCCGGGGCATGGGCTGGACCGTGGTGGACTTCCTCACCGCCACCCAGCTCGATCCGCAGGCCATGGTGGCCGTGGAACTGCACGAACTGCCGCCCATGTCGTTGTACAGCTACCACGCCCGCGCCCTGCCCCCGGGCCTGCCCGCCACGCGCATGCTGGCCATGCTGCCGGGGCTGCTGCACCAGGCCCTTTCAGCAAAGGCGGCATGAAAAAACCCGCCCATCCCTCGCAGGATGGCGGGCTGCGCTGAAAACCGCGCGGGTCAGTTATCCCAGCGGCGCAGGACCAGGCTGGCGTTGGTGCCGCCGAAGCCAAAACTGTTGGACAGCGCCGTGCGGATCGGCGCGTCGCGCGTTTCGCGCACCAGGGGCATGCCCTCGGCAGCGGGCTCCAGGTTCTCGATGTTGGCCGAGCCGGCGATGAAGCCCTGGCGCAGCATCAGCAGGCAGTAGATGGCCTCCTGCACGCCGGTGGCACCCAGCGAGTGGCCGGTGAGCGACTTGGTGGACGAGAACGGGGGGATGGCATCTCCGAAGACTTCGCGGATCGCGCGCAGCTCGGGAACGTCGCCCACGGGCGTGGAGGTGCCGTGGGTGTTGATGTAGTCGATGGGGCCGTCCACGGTGGCAATCGCCTGGCGCATGCAGGCAATGGCGCCGTCGCCCGAGGGGGCGACCATGTCGGCACCGTCCGAGGTGGCGCCGAAACCGACGACTTCGCCCAGGATGGAGGCACCGCGCGCCTGCGCGTGCTCCAGGCTTTCGAGCACCACGGCACCGCCGCCGCCCGACAGCACGAAGCCGTCGCGATTCGCGTCATAGGCACGCGAGGCCCTCTCGGGCGTGGCGTTGTAGGCGCTGGACATGGCGCCCATGGCGTCGAACAGCAGGCCCATGCCCCAGCTGACTTCTTCGCCGCCGCCGGCGAACATCACGTCCTGCATGCCCCAGGCGATCTGCTGGGCGGCCGCGCCGATGCAGTGGGCCGAGGTGCTGCAGGCCGAGGTGATGGAGTAATTGATGCCCTTGATGCCGAAGTTGGTCGACAGGCAGGCGGACACGGTGGAACTCATGCAGCGCGTGACCTGGTAGGGCCCCACGCGGCGGATGCCCTTGCTGCGCAGGATGTCGGCCGCCTCGATCTGGTTGGCGGGCGAGCCGCCGCCCGAGCCCATGATGAGGCCGGTGCGCGGGTGCGAGACCTGCTCGGGCGTGAGGCCCGATTCGGCGATGGCATTGGCCAGCGAGATGTGCGCATAGGCCGCTGCATCGCCCATGAAGCGCAGCTGCTTGCGGTCGATCAGCTCTTCGAGGTTGATCTGCGGCACACCCGCCACCTGGCTGCGCATGCCCAGCTCGGTGAACTGGGGCATGGCGCGGATGCCGGGCCGGCTTTCGCGCAGCGATTCGGTGACGCTGGCACTGTCATTGCCAATGCACGAGACGATGCCCGTGCCCGTGATGACCACGCGTTTCATGCTGCCTCCCCTGGGGCTGCACCGGCTTCCTCGCGCTTGAACAGTCCCACGCGCAGGTCGCTGGCGACGTAGATTTCCTTGCCGTCGGCGTACAGGCGCGCATCGCCGATGGCCATGACCAGTTTGCGCTTGATCACGCGCTTGATGTCGATCTCATAGGTGACCAGCTTCACGTCCGGGCCCACTTCGCCCGTGAACTTGACTTCGCCCGCGCCCAGGGCGCGGCCCTTGCCGGGCAGGCGCAGCCAGGTCAGGTAAAAGCCGATCAGCTGCCACATGGCGTCCAGGCCCAGGCAGCCGGGCATGACCGGGTCGCCCTGGAAGTGGCAGGCAAAGAACCAAAGGTCGGGACGCACATCCAGCTCGGCGCGGATCCTTCCCAGCCCGTGCTCGCCGCCATCGCTGTCGATGTGCGTGATGCGGTCGAACATCAGCATGGGCGGCAGCGGCAAACGCCCGCTGTCGGCGTCGAACAGCCGTCCCTCGCCCGAGGCGATCAGTTGTTCGTAGGAAAAGGAATCAGCCATTTTCAGTCGTGCTCCAGAACAGCGGCCACACCGCTTCAAATCATCGTTGTATGCAAAACAAGCCCCCGCTTGCGGGCTCTATTATCAAGGCACGGGGCAACCCTGCCAGCGATTGGCCTGCCAGGGCGCTCGGGCACCCGGCCAGGGCTGAGCTGGATCAAGCCCCGGGCCCCTGGAAATCACCGGTTTTCCCGGTTGCGCGCCACTGCGGCGAAGGCAATGATGGCGAGCGCCAGCACCGCCAGCGGTACCAAGCCCCAGCGCGACACCCAGAAAGCATAGGGCGTGATCGCCCAGCCCTGCTGCGCGTCCACCCCCCGGCCCTGCACCGAGCCGAGCAGCACGCCGCGCGTGTGGCGTTCCAGCTGGTGCGTGACCACACCCCGGTGGTCGATGATGGCCGTGGCGCCGGTGTTGGTGGCGCGCACCATGGGCCGCTCGAACTCCAGCGCGCGCATGCGGCTGATGTGCAGGTGCTGGTCGATGGCCACGGTGTTGCCGAACCAGCCGATGTTGCTGAAATTGACGAACACCGTGGGGGCGCCGGCCGGATCGGCAAAGCGCACCCCCAGTTCCTCGCCAAACAGATCCTCGTAGCAGATGTTGGGGGCGATGCGCTGCCCTGCCCAGGCGAATGGCGCCTGGCCCAGGCCGCCCCGGTTGAAATCACCCAGGGGGATGTTCATCATCTGCGTGAACCACTTGAAGAAGGGCGGAATGAACTCGCCGAACGGCACCAGGTGGTGCTTGTCGTAGCGGTAGGGGGCGGTCAGGCCAGGACGCGCACCCAGCACCGAATTGGTGTAGCCCTCGCTCTCGTCCCCCAGCGGAATGCCCAGCAGCACGGCCTGCGAGCCGCTGCCATAGCGCCGGGCGATGCCTTCGAGGTAGCCCGGTATCAGCTGCTGCGGCAAGAGGGGAATGGCGGTCTCCGGCGCCACGACCAGCGACGCGCTGGCGCCGTCGAGTTGCTCCCGATACCACTGCAGGGCCAATGGCACGCCCGAGCCGGGCTGGAATTTCTCGTCCTGAGGGATATTGCCCTGCAGCAGTGCCAGTTGCAACGGCGCGGGCGCCCGCGCCGCCGGCGTGTGGCACAGCTCCACGGCACAGTGGCGGTCCACGGCGGCCAGGCCCAGCAGGGCCAGCCCCCCCGCCACCAGGGCCCAGGCACGCGGGCTGCGCAGGTCGCTGGCGCGCAACTGCACCAGCAACATGGCGATCACGGCGGTGACGAAGCACAGGCCGTAGACCCCGACATAGCGCGCCAGCGCCGCCAGCGGACCGTCCACATGGGCATAGCCGCCGGCCCCCCAGGGAAAGCCGGTCCAGAGCCAGCCGCGGGCCATCTCGGCCAGCGTCCAGAGGGCCGCGAACAATAGCGCCGCCCCGACCCGTTGCACCACCGCCAGCCGGCAGAAGGCGCCGATCGCGATCGCGTAGTAGCTGGCCAGAAAGGCGGCCAGCCCGAGGATGGCGGCCACCGTGAGCGGAGCAGCCAGCCCGCCATAGGTGTGCATGGAGATATAGAGCCACCAGAACGTGCCGCACAACCAGGCCGTGGCGAACACGAAGCCCAGCAGCGCCCCGTGGCGCCAGGTGGTGGCGCCTGCGCGCACCTGCCAGGCCAGCACGGCCAGCGATGCGATCTGCAGCCACCACTGGGGCTGGCCGTTCCAGGGCAACGCCAGCGAAGCCGCCTGCGCAAGCCCCGCCACCACGGCGATCAACAGCGGCAAGGTGATTCTGGATCCCTGCGTTCCGCGCTCCAGCCCCATCAGTCGCCAGCCTGGCTCTCTTCGATCCGCGACACCTTGAACCAGCGCACCGCGCCGCCCTTGGTGTGCAGCACCACGAAATGCAGGCCGCCGAGCTGCACATGCTCGCCGCGCCTGGGCACATGGCCCATCTCATGGGCAATGAGGCCGCCGATGGTGTCGAAGGCCTCCTCGCGGTCGCTGCCCTGCAGCGTGACCCCGAAAGACTCGGCCACGCGTTCGATGGGCGTGTCGCCGCTCACGCGGTAGGTGCGGTCGGCCAGGGCAAAGATGTCGCCCGCATCCTCGGGGATGTCGAACTCGTCCTCGATCTCGCCGACGATCTGTTCGAGCACGTCTTCGATGGTGATGAGCCCTGCCACGCGGCCGAACTCGTCAATCACGATGGCCAAATGGTTGCGGTTGCCGCGAAACTCGCGCAGCAGATCATTCAGGCCCTTGCTCTCGGGCACGAACACGGCCGGGCGCAGCAGTGCGCGGATATTGAGCTCGGGCGCCCGCTGCAGCTTGAGCAGATCCTTGGCCATGAGGATGCCGATGATGTTCTCGCGCTCGCCCTGGTACACCGGAAAGCGCGAGTGGGCCGTGGTGATCACCAGGTACAGCAGCTCATCGAAGGGCGCGTCGATGTTGACGAGGTCCATGCGCGGCGCGGCCACCATCACGTCGCCCGCCGTCATGTCGGCCATGCGGATCACACGTTCGAGCATCACGCGGGATTCCGCGCCAATGACGTCGTTGTCCTCGGCTTCGGCCAGCGTCTCGATCAGTTCTTCGGTCGAGTCCGGTCCGGGGTGGATGAACTCGGCGACTTTCTGCAGGAAGGTGCGCTTGTCTTCCTTTTCGGGCAATCGCCCGGGGTGCGGGTCAGACACTGTCTTGGAGTGCAGGACGTGCGGTAGTGGATCAGGGGCTCTAGGATAGCGGATTGTTGTGACAGCGCCTGTCGTCCGGGCGGCCATCGCCCCGGTACGGGCCCGCCTAAGCGCCGCCGTCCGGCCTATTCGGCGGACTGGTGGCGTGCATGTTGCACGCCGCTGCGCACTTCCTGCACACCGGCGAGGAAGTCCCAGAACTGCTTGGCCTGGCGCTTGAGCTGGTAGTCCACCTCGGCGAACTGCTGCTCGACCAGTTCGGCCATGCGGGTGTCGAGACTGGCGGGGGCGATCTGCAGGTAGGCCTCGGACTCTGAGCCATCGCGGCGCACCTGCGCACCCGCATTGCGGGCGATCTTGAGCATGGCGGTGTTTTCGGACAGCGCGTGGATGAACACCATGTTCACCCCCTCGTTGCGGGCATGCATCACGGCGCGCTCGAACAGGCGTGCGCCGAAACCCCGGCCCCGGGCCTGCTTGAGCACGGACACGCCGAATTCGGCGCAGTGCTTGTATTCAGGGTGCTCGGAGAATGCCAGGTGCGCCATGGCAATCAGTTCGAGGCGGCGGTTGTAGATGCCGAAGATCTCGTCGCGGTTGAAGTCGAGCTGGTCCGCATAGCGGCGGATCTGCTCGTCGTTGGCCGCGTAGCCAAAGCGCAGGTAGCGGTCGGCGGGCTCCAGCCGCAGCAGGTGGGCCGTGATGCGCTCGCGGTACGAAGGGCCGAGCGAACGGATGGGAACCATCAACGGTGCAGACATGGTGTCCTCGCTCTCATGCGGGCGCCCGGTGACCGGGCGCAGCATTCCCCGGCCTGCGTCCCAGGATGCCTTGAGCCAGTCTTTGGTAGCGATCATGCCTCCGAATATAAGGGTTTTCCCTAGGAATTTCCAGTGATTTTTGCTGCACCGCAGCAAAATAGGGAGGCACGTCGAATTCCTTCAAAAATGGCGAAACTTGTTTACCAGCGCCCGCCAATAGCTCTCAGTTCCATAGCAGTTGATGGGAAGTACAGGGCATGACACCACGCCACCGAGGCACCTGCTGGCCCTGAAGCGCCACGTTAAGCCTCCCGCGCGCGGGATGCAATAGCAACAGCCCTGGCCATGCGGGATTGGTGGCCGCGAACAGGTTCTAAGGGCCGGAAGCCCCCTCCGCCTGCGATGGACTGGCCGGCAGCAGTTGTACCGGCGCGGGGTCCGTCGCGGGCCCGCCACAGGCGGCCGGCATGCCCAAGGGCTCGCCCCGGTCATTGCCGCGCGCCTTTTCGAGCACGCTGGCACGGTCCACGGACAGGGCGACGGAATCCCCCAGCTGCAGCAGCGCCCGATCCAGGCCCTGGGTCTCGGACAGATCCAGTTGCCCGGCACGGGCATCGACCCGCAGCGAGCGCATGCGGGCGGCGTTCACCTCCAGCGCTGCCGTGCCCCGGCGCGTGCGTTCTGCGCACTGGGCCACGTCCTCGGCCAGCGCGGGCGTGGTTCCGGACGCGCAGGGCCGGCACTGCGTGGACCACAGGTCCAGGCGCCCGATGGCACCGCGCACGGCGATGGCCTGCCCGACCACCTCCAGGCGCTCCACGGGAGTCCGCGCTTCGATACGGGCGCGTGCAAGCGCCAGGTGCCGGAACTGGGCGGGCAGCACGATCTCATCCATCCACACCGTCGATTTCCCGTGTCGCCTGGGCGGCACACCGGCAACCGCCGGAACTTCGGTCCAGCGCAGGACCAGCGTGTCGGCTTCCCGGCGGGCGGTCAGCTCCGGGAATTGCGCAGGCAGCGTGTCCGGGTCCTCGCCCTCCCCCCGCCGTGCCCGCAGGGTGATGCGCACCTCGGGTGCCTCGTCCAGCACCACGCGCACCGCCAGCCGCTGGGCATTGCCGCCCCCCTCCTCCAGCCGGAGCCCGGTCACGCCCTCCAGCGCCGAGGCCGGGATGGCGTAGGCGATGGCGGTGGGTTCGGGTCGTTTGAAACGCTCCATCCCGCTCAAGGCCAGCAGGGCCCAGAACAGCAGCAGGGTGGCCAGGAAGAGCCAGCGCCCGCGCCGGGGCAGGGCGTGCCGTCGCGTCGCAGTGGCACTCACAGCAGCTCCTTTTCCTGGAGGTGCACATAGGCCTGCAACCACAGCAGTGCCGGCAGGCCGATCCACAGGAGTGCGTTGACGGCATGGACCGCCGCATCCAGGGGCACCGAGCGGCGCGCCGACCACCATGCAGAAAGCACCTCCCCACGCACGCCGGCCATGGAGCACAGCAGCGCCGTGAGAACGAACAAGGCAAAGCCCAGCGCGAGGGTCTTGAGCAGCGAGGCCCGTGCGTAGTACAGCGAGCCGGCCACGGCAAACGCCTGCAGGGCCCAGACCGCAACCAGCCAACCGGTTTGCTGGGGTACCGGCATGGCCTGCCTGGCGGCCATCTTCAGCAGGGGCACGAAGAGCGCATAGTCCTCGGGCTTGAAGGACTGCGGCTCCAGGGCGGAGCGCGCCGCGATGGCGATCTGCTGCGCCGGCCAGGAGATCGCCAGAAACAGCAGGCTGTAGGCCAGCGGATAGGCAATGGCCACCACCACGATGCACAGCAACCATTTCTCGAACGCCGAGGCGGGCCGCATCAATGCCAGCAGGGCCGACTCGCGTTGCGCCATGGCGCCGAAATAGCGCCCGGCAAACACGAAACCGGTAAGGAACAAGCCGCCAAAGTACAGCGCCGCCTGCACGGTGGTCTGGAAAGCCGCAAAGCCCGACACCCCCAGCAGGAACAACAGCAGTGCGACGTAGAGCATGCCGCTCACCAGCATATGCGCCAGGTACTGGGGCCGCTGCTCGGCCCAGTGGGCACGCGCCAGACGCCGCCAGCGCGGCCAGGACAAGGTGGGCGACTCGGGTCCACGCACAGGGATGAATTCCATGGTCATGCCTGCTCCAGGTCCGGGCTGGCCTGCTGCGATGGCGCCAGCGCCGCCAGCATGCCGTCGCGGTTGAGGCTCAGCGCCTTGTACAGCAGCTCCAGCTGCACGGCGCCCTCTGCCGACGGCGCCTGCGCATCGGATCGGGAATGGCGTGCCACATAGGCGATCTGCTGGCCGATGCTTTCCTGGTAGAGCAGGTCCTGCGCGGCGGGCAGGTCCTGCGCACCGCTGGCCACGCCGGTGCGCAGCACCCCGGCGAGGTCGGCCATGCGCGCCGACAGGGCCAGCTGGCCCTGGTCGATGAACCAGATGTGGCTCAGGATGCTTTCGAGGTCATGGGCCTGGTGGGTGCTGATGAGCACGGCGCGCTCGGCGTGCTCGGGCCGCTGCACCAGGCGGCGGAACTGGCCGCGGCCCACGATGTCCAGCCCGTTCGTCGGCTCGTCCATGAGCAGCAGCGGCGTGCCCGTGGCCAGCGCGAAGGCGATCGCGGCCTTTTTCTTCTGCCCCAGGCTCATGGCCTCGAAACGGCTGGCGGTAGGCACCTCGAGCTCGGCCAGGTATTCCCCGAACAGGGCCTTCGAGAAGCGCGGATAGAACACGCCCTGGGTGTCCGCCAGCTGACCCGTGGTCAGGTTGGGCAGGTGGAATTCCTCGGGCACGATGTAGATGCCGGCGAGGAAATCCGCCGCCCGCTGGCGCGGCACCTGGCCCAGCACCTGCATGCGACCGCCCCAGGGGGTGAGCAGCCCGCACAGGAGCTTGAGCAAGGTGGACTTGCCACTGCCGTTGCGCCCGAAGAGACCGTAGATGCCGGGCTGGTGCACCTCGGCGGAAAAGCCCTGGTAGAGCGCGTTGCGGCCATAGCCGAAGTGCAGGTCGTCGATGGCGATCATGGGTGGCAGTCCGGCCTTTCATGCACGCAGGCGCAGGGCCACGGCGCGCGCATTGTCACACGGGCACTGCGGTGGTCGCCTTCACGCGGTCCAGCACGAAGCTGGTCTTGCAGTCCTGCACGCTGGGGTGCTTGAGCAGCGTGTCCATGATGAAGCGGCTGTAGTGCGCCATGTCGGCCACCACCACGCGCAAGAGGTAGTCCATTTCGCCGGTGAGCGAGGCGCACTCGACCACCTCGGGCCAGGTCTGCACGCTGGCGCGGAACACGTCCATGGGGTTGCGCTTGTGGCTTTCGGTGTGCTTTTCCAGGCGCACGTTGAGGTAGGCGGTGAGCCCCAGGCCCACGGCCTGGGGCGGCACCAGGGCCACGTAGCGCGCGATCACGCCCGCGTCCTCGAGCCGCTTGACCCGGCGCAGCACGGCGCTGGGCGAGAGCCCCACCTGCTCGCCGATCACGTCATAGGTCTCGCGGCCATTTTCCTGCAACCGGCGCAGTATGGCCCGATCCAGCTTGTCAAGTGCGTTGAAAGCAGTCATTGCGCAGGATTTTACGAAATTGCCGGGCGCCGCGATGGCCCTTCACCAAACTCGGGTATGTCCCGATAGTGACACAGGGGGCTGCCAACAAACAATGAATACCGCAAAAACGAACGGTCGTTCTTTTTTGCGAAACCAAAAATATCCATCAACGGAGACAAGCACATGACCGGTTTCTTTGGCCGCCTTCTGCGGCGACTCGCGCTCGCCGCTACCGCTTCGACACTGCTCCTGGGGGCCAGTGCCCATGCACAGGCCGGGTACACGCAGACGCGCTACCCCATCGTGCTGGTGCACGGCCTCTTCGGTTTCGATTCGGCGCTGGGCGTGGACTATTTCTACGGCATCCCCGACGCGCTGCGCCAGGGGGGCGCCAAGGTCTATGTGGCCCAGGTCTCGGCGGCCAACAGCACCGAGGTGCGTGGCGAGCAGTTGCTGGCCCAGGTGAAGAACATCCTGGCCATCACGGGTGCGGCCAAGGTCAACCTGGTGGGCCACTCGCATGGCGGGCCCACGGCGCGCTACGTGGCCGGCGTGGCCCCGGGCAAGATCGCCTCGGTGACCTCGGTGGGCGGCGTCAACCGCGGTTCGCGCGTGGCCGACATCATGCGCGGCGTGGCGCCCGCGGGCTCGGTGTCCGAGACCATCGCCAACGGCGCGGCCTCGGCGCTGGTGGCGCTGATCAACCTGACCTCGGGGGGCTCCGGCCTGCCGCAGATGCCCACGGCAGCGCTCGACTCGCTGACCACGGCCGGCTCGGCCGCCTTCAACCGCCGCTTCCCGCAGGGCGTGCCCACCGCAGGCTGCGGCAACGGGGCCGAGTTGGTCAATGGCGTGCGCTACTACTCCTGGACGGGCACCAAGACCCTGACCAATGTGCTTGACGCGAGCGACGCCCTGCTCGGCGTGCTGGGCCTGGTCTTCGGCGAAGCCAACGACGGCCTGGTCTCGGCCTGCTCCTCGCGGCTGGGCACCCACCTGGGCGACTACCGCCAGAACCACCTCGACGAGGTGAACCAGCTTGTGGGCCTGCGCGACTGGTTCTCGACCGACCCGGTCACCCTGTACCGCCAGCAGGCCAACCGCCTCAAGGCAGCCGGCCTGTAATTTGCGATGATGGCCGCCATGGACCGCCTGCCCCGCCCCGCCGTGACCGCCATTGCCCTGGCGCTTCTGGTCGCGGCCGTGCTCGGGTGGCGGGCCTGGCGGGCCGAGGCGAGCCAGGACACCGGGCCCGGCTCCGGCACGGCAGCACCTGTGGCAGGCGCTGCTCTGCCCGCCCGCAGCACGGCATCGGCAGCGCCCGCGTCCGCAGCGCTGGCCGCCGCTTCGGCCGCCTCACTGGCGGCAGGGGGCAGCGACCCCTTGCTGGTGCCCGGCCTGCGCCACACGCTGGAAGCCCTGATCGCCGATGCCGGCGAAGCCAGCGACCCAGAGGCCCTCAAGAAACGCCTGGCGCAGCTGGTAGGCGAGCGTTTCCCTGCCGCGCTGGCCACCCGCGCCCTCGCCCTGGCCGAGCGCTACGTGGACTACCGCGTGGCGCTGGGCGCCTTGTCGGCCCCCCGCGATCCCAGCGATCCGCGCGCACTGCGCGAGGCCATCGAGGCGCGCCAGAAGGTCCGGCAGCAGCACTTCCAGGAAGAAGAGCACGACGCCCTGTTCGCGCAGGAGGCCGAACTCGACCGCTACACCCTGGCGCGCCTGGAGATCGCGCGCAACACCCAGCTCTCGCCGCAGGAGCGCGCCAGCGCACTGCGCGCCGCCGAGTCCGAACTCGCGCCCGAGCGCCGCGCCGAACGCGCCGCCGCCACGGCCCACCTCGATGCGGCGGCCCAGACCGCGGCCTTCAACGCCCAGGGCGTGGGCGATGTCCAGCGCCACCTGGCGCGCAGCGCACAGTACGGCGAGCAAGCGGCACACGCCCTGGCCCAGCTGGACCGCGACGAGCAGCACTGGCAGAACCGGCTCGACGAGCTCGGCCAGGCCCGCGCCCGGCAGGGCGAGGCCGCCGCTCAGGCCCTGCGCCAGCAGCTGTTCTCGGCCGAAGAGCTGCAGCGGGTGGACGCCGCACTGGCCCTGCGCGCCCTGCAGGCCCCGGGTTCGCGCCCCTGACGCGGCATCCCCAGGGGCTTTGCCTGCCATCGGGCCAGCGCGCGCCCAGCACCGGGGAACACCCACGCGGTAACAAAGGGTAAACCCTGTACAGATGCCTATACTGCGCATTCCCGGAAATCAAGAGGATCCCGATGTCGCTCCGTAGCACCTTGTTCAGCGTTGCCTTGGCCGCGGCGGCCACCGCCGCCCTGGCGCAGACCCCGTCCGCCCCGATGACCATCGTGGTGCCCTACCCTGCAGGCGGCCCGCTGGACACCTCGGCCCGCATCATCGCGGAAGGCGCTGCCGCACAGCTGGGCGCCGTCAAGGTGGAAAACAAGCCCGGTGCCGGTGGCGGAACCGGTGCCGATCTGGTGGCCAAGTCGCCAGCCGGCAGCAACCAGCTGCTGATGGGCGCCGTGGCCACCCATGCCGTGAACCCCTGGCTGTACAAGAACTTCCCGTACAACCCGATCAAGGACTTTAAGCCCATCGCGCTCGTGGCCCGCACACCAAACGTGCTGGTCGTGAACGCCGAGCAGGCCGCCAAGCTGGGCATCAAGACCACGCCCGACCTGGTGCAGTACCTCAAGAAGAACCCCGACCAGGCCAAGTACGGCTCGGGCGGCAACGGCAGCATCGGCCATATCTCGGCCGAGATGTTCAAGTCGCTCACCAACACCAGGATGGGCCACACCCCCTTCCAGGGATCGAACCCGGCGCTGGCCGCGCTGCAATCGGGCCAGGTGCTGCTGGTGTTCGACAACCTCGCGTCGGCACTGCCGCACATCCGCTCGGGCAAGCTGCTCGCGCTGGGCGTGACCACCCTGAGCCGCAACGATGCGCTGCCCCAGGTGCCCAGCATCAACGACTCGGTCCAGGGCTTCAATGTGTCGACCTGGTTCGGCCTGTTCGCCCCGGCGTCCCTGCCGCAGGCCGATGCGCAGCGCTATGCGGCGGCGTTCACCGCGGTCATGCAATCGCCCGCCGGCAAGGAAAAATTCAAGCAGATGGGCATCACGCCCGAAGAACTCACGCTCGATGGCTTCGCGCAGTTCGTGCGCTCTGAAAACAGCAAGTACGAATTCCTGATCCGCGCCGCCAAGATCAAGATCGAGTAGGCACCGGGGAGCTCAGCCCCTGCCGATCTCGGCCAGGCAGGCGCTGATGACCTCGGGGTGCAGCGCCATCTCCACGTGCGCCGGGCCATCGAGGAAACGGTTGTCCGCACCCACCAGGGTCGCGGTGCTGGCCGGGAAGACGATGTTGTCGCAGTTGGAGTACCAGCACACGAAGCGCTGGGCACGCCCCTGCGGCTCCACGCTCAGCAGCCCCTTCACCCAATCGCCCGCCAGGCTCATCTGGCGGCCGTTGACGGCACGGCTGAAGCGCCCGAGCCAGGTGCCGCCATGCGGCGTACCCAGGGTCAGGATGCGGTGCACGCGCGCATCGGCCGCATGCGCGCGCAGCCAGGCACGTGCCGCCAGGCCGCCCATGCTGTGGCACAGCAGCACCGGCGCCATGCCGGTGGCGGCCGTCACGCGCAGCACGGCTTCCTCGATGATCGCGGCATAGTCGTCGATGGAGCCCATCACCGGCTCCAGGTTCACCGCCACATGGGCATGGCCCTGTGCGCGCAGCGGCCCATGCCAGGGCAGCCACAGCCCCCGGTTGCACATGAAGCCATGCACCAGCACCACGCCGCGGCGCCCCGTGGCCTGCGCCGGCAGCCAGTCCCCCACGGCCTGGTGGCGAAACGGCTGGCGCCAGCAGAACACCACCAGGGCCACCCAGACCTCGGCCCACCAGGCGCGCACCACCTGTGCAGCGCGCGCTCGGGGCGCGCCATCGCCCCGGTTGAGGTGGTGCATGAGCACGAACTCGATGGCCATCACCAGCCAGAACAGGGCCAGTGGCAGCAGCGCGCCGGCCAGCGCCCGCACGGGGGATTGCGGCCACTGCCAGGCCAGCCAGGCGGTCTCGGCCAGTGCCAGGATCAGGAGGAGGATTTTTTGCCAGCGCGCAATCATGGTTTGCAATGGAGTTGTTTCCGGTCAACGGCGGCTGTTCAAGACCATTTTGAACAGGGTCTAATGGCATGCCTGCATTGTGCGGCCACACGAGAGGGACCTATGGACGCGGCCCAGACCATCCGCGACAGCATTGCCGATGTCAACGCCCTGCGCCTGCACCGCACGGGGGACGCCCCCCTGGGGGTCGCCGTGGCGACCATCAAGACCCTTCAGGCGCGCCGCTTTGCGGGCACCTATGCGGACCTGATGGCTTCGCCCGCGTTCGGCCCCGCGGCACGCTTTTTTCTGGAAGAACTCTACAGCGACCGCGACTACACGGCGCGTGACCAGCAGTTCGGCCGCATCGCAGGCACGCTGCAGACCATGTTCCCGCGCCCCGTGGTGGACACGGCCGTTGCCCTGGCCGTGCTGCACGCCCAGACCGAGAACCTGGACCAGGACATGGGCCGCGCCTGGCTGCAGACCGTCACAGCCGAACCCGAGGCCATGCGCTACACCACCGCCTGGCGCGCCGTGGGCCAGCGCGCCGGGCGCCAGCAGCAGCTGGCGCGCGTGCTGGCCATGGGCCGCGACCTGGCGCGCCTGACCCGGGCGCCCGGCCTGCGCACCATGCTGCGCATGATGCGCGGGCCCGCCACGGCGGCCGGCATGGGCGCGCTGCAGCAGTTCCTCGAAGCCGGGTTCGACACCTTCGGCCAGCTCGCGCGCCAGCGCGGCGCGGTGGAGCAGTTCCTGGCCACCATCGAGCAACGCGAGGAAGCCTTGATGCGCCTGCTGTTCGAGGGCGATGCTGTCACCTCGGGGACCGAACTGGCCCGCACCCTAGGACAAGCCCGGTAGCCGGTTTCCTGCCTGCACTTCCACAATCTGTGCCCATCTATCTACTGGTGTGCACAAGGAAAACGCATGGAAAAGATCTGGCTCAAGAGCTACCCACCGGGCGTCCCGCATGACGTGAAGCCCGAGCAATACCGCTCTGTGGCCCATATGCTGGAGGAATCCTTCCGCAAGAATGCATCGAACCCGTTCTCGGTCTGCATGGACCAGTGGATGTCGTACGGCGAGCTCGACCGCCTGTCCGGCGCGCTGGGCGCCTACCTGCAGGGTTTGGGGCTCGAGCCCGGGGCGCGCGTGGCCATCATGCTGCCCAACGTGCCCCAGTTCGGCGTGACCATGGCCGCCGTGCTGCGCGCCGGCTACACCTGCGTGAACGTGAACCCGCTGTACACCGCACGCGAGCTGCAGCACCAGCTCAAGGACTCGGGCGCCACGGCCATCGTGATCCTGGAGAATTTCGCCCACACCCTGGCCGAGGTGATCGACAACACGGCCGTGCAGCATGTGGTCATGGCCTCCATGGGCGACCTGCTGGGCTTCTGGTTCGGCCACTGGATCACCTTTGCCGTGCGCCACCTGGCCAAGATGGTGCCGGCCTACGACCTGCCGCTGACCAACGGCCGCAAGGTCGTGCCGTTCAAGAAGGCGCTGGCCCTGGGCGAGCGCCGCACCCTGGCGCCCAGCCAGGCCACGCTCGACTCCATCGCCTTCCTGCAGTACACGGGCGGCACCACCGGCCTGTCCAAAGGCGCGGTGCTCACGCACCGCTGCATCGTGGCGGCCACGCTGCAGGCCGAGGCCTGGTTCACCCCGGCACTGTCCAAGGTGGGCGACCTCAGCCGCGCCAACAGCGTTGCCGCCCTGCCGCTGTACCACATCTTCGCGCTCACGCTGTGCCTGCTGGCCATCCGCCAGGGCTCCAGCCTGACGCTGATCCCGAACCCGCGCGACATCCCCAAGTTCGTGGCCGAGCTCAAGAAGCGCCCCTTCCACATGCTGCCCGCCGTGAACACGTTGTTCAACGCGCTGCTGCAGAACCCGCAGTTCCGCACGCTCGACTTCTCGCACCTGTGCGTGTCGCAGGCCGGGGGCATGGCCGCCTCCGAGGGCACGGCCAAGCAGTGGCAGAAGGTCACGGGCAACACCATGATCGAGGGCTGGGGCATGAGCGAGACCTGCGCCATCGGCACCAACAACCCGGTGACCAACACCGAGTTCAGCGGCAGCATCGGCCTGCCG